>VBLZ01000067.1 GCA_005878515.1 Methanobacteriota archaeon
CAGGTAGCCGGTCACGACGGCGAAGATCGGCATGAGGAGGAGCGTGTTCATGCTGGGCTCGAGGACCGACAGGACCCAAGACATCGCGAGGCGATTCGCGGCGCCGGTGTACTCCAGCGCGACGTAGGCGATGGCGAAGGCAATCGCGCCGGCGACTCCCACGCGGACGATCCACTTTCGCGCCCGCGACTCCGGCAGGCGGAAGACAGCGAAGCTGGCCACGGCCATCGGGATCAGCAGGATCGCGAGGAAGATCACGAGCTGGACGATGTACGGGCGGACCTGGGGCCCGAGCCACCCCGGCATGAAGAGGATCGCCGCGGACTGCACGGCGACGATCGCGGTCAGGCCGCCCACGTAGGGCACGAGCCACTTTCGCATCGGCTGGTATCCGAGCCGCCGCAAGCCGATGTACGATGTCAAGCCGACGAGGACCGGCGGGATGACGAAGAACCACTTCATCGCGATGTCGTCGATCAAGGGCGATCCGTTCGGCGTCTGCCAGCGCTGGGCCACGACTTCTCGGATCGAATACAGGGAGGCCGTGAAGATCCAGGCGATGAGGAAGGCGATCCCGAACGCAGACCGCACCGGCGACTTCGCGGGCCGTGCCTCGCGGCCGCGGTCAATGAACGGCAGGATCAGCAGGAAGATCACGGGGATGCCGCTGAGGAGGTCGCCCCAGAACGCTGCGCTGAACTCGGTCTTGAGCGGCGTGCCGGCGCCGATCGTGAACTGCGGGAAGATATCGGCGACCTTCAGCAGACCCCAGGAGAACAGCAGGTACCAATCGGGCACGATCAACTCGGAGATCTGCGGGCTCCTCGCGGGGCCGAGGAACGGCGTGACGACGGCGGAGAGGAAGAACATGATCGCCACGAGGAGGAAAATCAGGACGAAGTCTCGGG
This sequence comes from Methanobacteriota archaeon, assembly GCA_005878515.1. Classification (GTDB taxonomy): domain Archaea; phylum Thermoplasmatota; class Thermoplasmata; order RBG-16-68-12; family RBG-16-68-12; genus RBG-16-68-12. Next base: position 909 of record VBLZ01000067.1, read on the forward strand.
CCGATTCTTGCGGGAAGAACGGGACCCCGGGCTGGTGGTCGGACCTCACGGGTCCGTACTGCCGGGGGAATCCCGGCATCCCTTCCATGATTTTCCCCTTGACGTGCTCGATCTCCATCGTCCGCCTCAGTGGGGCTCCGCGACCCCTTGCAACCAGACGAGCCCCATATGGAGGATCATCAGGCCCGTGCCGAGGAGCGGCAGGATGAACACGTGGATCCAGTACCACCGGAGGATGTAGACGCCGGTGAGGGTGTTGATGTCCCCGAAGAGCAGGCGCGCGAGCTGGTCGCCGATCACCGGCGACGCGCGCGTCATGTTGATCCCGATGTTCGCCGCGCCCTCGCTCAGGTTGTTCGCCGGGAGCAGGTACCCGGAATAGCCGAACATGATCGTGATCAGCATGAGGACGACCCCGAGGAGCCAGTTCAGCTCGCGGGGCTTTTTGTACGCGCCCGTGAAGTAGACGCGGCACATGTGCAGGAAGACCGCGGCGATCATGATGTGCGCCGCCCAGTGGTGCATCCCGCGGACGATGAATCCGAACGGGATCTCGTTCATGATCACGAGCATCGAGTTCCAGGCGGGATTCGTCAGGTTCTGCGTCGTCGGGTTGATCTCGAGCCGGCCGTCGGGCACGTAGAAGAACCCGAGCAGGATGCCGGTGATCGTGAGGATGACGAAGGCGACGAACGCGATGCCGCCGAGGCAGTAGAGCGGGTACCAGTACCAGATCGTCTTGAGCTCGTACTTTTCCGCGTGGCTCCGAGGCAGCTGCCGCTGGTCCGTCTCCAGGACGACCCGTGTCAGGTCTGCGTACGGCACGGTCGGGAACCGAGACTTGATCCAGCCGAAGATCGACCGCTCCGTATCTTCGCGGATGTCCCCTGTCGTCGACGTCGTCTCACCTCAACAGTAGACGTACCACGCCGGGTCGGCCATGCCGCCGATCAGGTTCAGCCCGGAGGCCTTGACCGGGATCACCGGTAGCGCGCGCGGCGCGGGGCCGTGGACCCGCCACGCACCGACGTACTGCGCACCGTTCTTATCGTTCGTGTTCACCACGAGCACCATGGGCTCGTACTGGGAACCGTGGCAGATGCAGTACACGGGGTCGACCCCGAAGACGTTGTACGTGGGCACGATCGCCCCGCCCGTGTATGACGCGTAATCGCGGAAGGGCGGCGGATTGTTGACGACGTGCCAACCGGGATAGCAGCAGAGGTGGACGCAACGGTCGAACAGCACGACAATCCGCGTCCCGCCATTTGCCGCGTCGAGGTTCGCGTCATCGAAGTACAGGTTGAATCCCTCCGGCAAGATGGCGGGCATGTGCGCCGCGTCCGGGTACGAGAAGTACTGGTTCTCGCGCTTGATCCGGATGATGAGGCAGGGAAAGCCGGTGCCGGGAACCCACTGGTTGTTCTGGTACAGGCCCCGCCAGACGCCGGTCGCCCCCTTCCAGTCGCGGTCGAAGTCCGAGACCTTGACGGCGGTCCCCGCCTTCGGGTTCCACCATAGGTCCGCCGTGGGGTCCGTCGGAGGGAATTTCGTGTATTGGATCGTCTCGCGGATCTCGCCGGTGAATTTGAGGGGCGGAGGGAGAATCTGACCGATCGACAGGCCTCCGAGGCCGAGCACCGCGCCGACGGCGCCGGCGGCCATGCCGACTCGGACCCAATCGCGGCGGGTCATGCCCTTTTCCCTTTCTTCTTTCTCCCAGCTCATCGAGGCCTCCTCATCGGAACGGTCTCGTCAGGACGATTTTCGGCCTTCGAATCTTATGTATCAACTCGTCCGGCATGAACTCTTTGCGATAGATGTCGATCGCAAACGCGAGCAGGAGGAAGACCATCCCCATGAACAGCGCCATGTACGAATCGGTCTGGCTGTCCGAGATACCGGACAGGTCTTGCAACGCGATGATGACGGTCAGGATGCTGAACCACAAGATGCCGATAATCAACCCGCCGAGCGCGAGCGCCGCCATCGCACTCCTTCGGGGCGCATCGCTCCGGATCAACTCGGTCACGGAAGCCCCTTCCTCAGGTGCTCGCTGTGATCCTTGAAGTGCCGGCTCGAGGACTTGATGATGAAGTAGCTGATGATCGTCCAGGCAAGCGTGGCAGCGATCCCGATGATCCCGATCCAATACGCGCGGATGAGAATCCCCTTCTCGGGCGTCGGGGCCGTCAAACCGGCGAGGAGGATCTCGCCCGTCATCCCGGCGGTGCGGTGCGGAATACAGAACCAGCGGATCCCTTGGCCCGACGACTCCGGGGTGAAGGACACGCCTTTGTACGTGATGTTCGTCAGGCTATTGATGTGAAATTCGAAACTCAGGTTGACTCCTGGGGCAACGCTCCCGGTGGTCAAGTTGTTGATCACAATGACCGAATCATCCGAATTGGCGATGGAAAAGGTATGGACCATCCCTACGCCGACCGTGTAATTGTTGACGAAGGTGATGTTCAACGTGATGTTGACCTGCGGGATGATGATCGTCGCGGGCAGGAAGCGCGTCGCCCCGCTCTGATCGACCCCGACGGTGACGTACAACTTCGGACTCTGCGCGAGCCCCGGGGCGGCGGGCGTCGCGGACGCGACGGAAATCGCGGGGGGCACCATGAAAATCGCGACCAGAACGGCGGTCGCGAGGAGCACGAAGTTCCTCATCCCAGGATCCTCTTACTCCCGATCCCATCTAGAGACTTTCGGGCAATCGCGAAAAAGAGCGTTCCCTATTTATACGTTGTGCACGACTGCGTTTTTCCTCCCTAGAATCGCGTTGGGATGAATCGATTTTTCATGGGTGAAGTGCGATCGCGAGTTGCATCTACCCAAAATGATAAAAAGCGACAGATAAAAATGCGCGCCGCTCCGTGAGTGGACGCATCCGCCATGGTCACGCACTTGACGAAAACCTTTAAAGACGAGCCTAGTTCTCCCCGAACGTTCCGCATGAGCAAAGAGGAAATTCTCCAGAGAATCAAACAGGTGGAGGCTCAGATTCGGACAATGAAGGAAGAGGCGGAACGAGAGCGCGAGGCCACGCTGCGGAACGCGAGGCGGGAAGCGCTCGAATTGACCGAGCAGGTCCAAGAAAAAGCCGAGGCCCGCTACCGCGAGATGGTCAGCGCCGCCGAGGCAGAAATTGAGTCCGAACGCGAAAAGCTCCTCGCCGCCGCCCGGGAGGACGCCGCCCGAATGGTCGCGCAGGGGAAGGCGAACGTCGATCGGGCGGTGGACCTCGTGGTGGGCAAGTTCCGAGGTGCGGTTCGTGCTTAGACCCGAACGGATGAGTCGGGCTCTGATCGCGGGGCCTCGCGACAAGCTTCCGCAATCCATCGAAGTCCTTCACGAGCTCAAGCTGATCCATATCGTCGATCACCACGGAGAGGACGATACGTTTCATATCGGCAAGCCCCTCTCGCCCGCCGCGGAACTCTCGGACAACCTCGTCAAGCTCCGGTCAATCGCGAGTATTCTCGCCATCAAGGCGCCTCCGAAGGAAAGAGAACGAATCCGAATCGAGGAGCTTCGGCAAAAAGTCCTCAGCCTCGAGCTGAACATTAGCGAAGAGGACGCGGCCCGCAAGAAGGCGGAAGGGCTGCTTGGAGACCTCGAACGACGAATCGACGAGCTCCGTCCGTTCGCTTCGATCGGCCTGCCCCTGGAGGCGTACCGAGGGTACGAGTCCCTGACGGTCATTGTCGGAAGGGTCCCACGCGACGTGAGCGGCTTCGAAGAGGCGATGCCGGTGGCGGAGGTGTTCCGAGGCCCGGGCGTCGTCGCGGTGTTCGCGCCGAAGGCAGCGTCGGAGCAAGCCCTCGCGCTCTTGGCTCAATCGGGCTTCACCCTAGTGGACATCCCCGCGGGCGAGGGCAGTCCGCAGGCCCTCCTGGACGTCGCGGTCGCCGATCGAGACAAGTGGAAGGCCCGGCTCGAGGAGATCCAGGGACGACTCGAGAAGATGCGAGAACGCTATGCCGGATTCGTCGTCGCGGCCGAGGAAGCGCTCGAGGTCGAAGTCGACAAGGCCGAAGCCCCTCTGCGATTCGCGGTGAGCGACCACTCGTTCGTCATCGATGGATGGGTGCCGTCGTCCGGTTTCAAGGCGCTCCAGACACGGATGGAGGGGCTGGGGATCTACGTGGAGTCCGGCGAACCCCAGGAGGCACGCGAAGAAGAGGCGCCGCCCGTCCTCCTGAGGAACCCGAAGCCCGCGAGGCCGTTCGAATTCCTGATTCACCTTTACTCGACGCCGAGCTACCACGAGCTCGACCCGACGCTGTTCCTGTTCATCGCGGCCCCGTTCTTCTTCGGATTCATGATCGGCGATGTGGGATACGGTGCCTTGTTTGTCGCCCTTGGAGTCGTCGCGGCGATCCGACTGGACCCGAAGAGCATCTGGTGGCGGATCCTCTTTGTGACCGCGGTCGGCGGCGTCTGGTCGGTCCTCTTTGGCCTCCTCGTCTTTGGTGAAGCATTCGGACTCCCGTTCCATCCGCCTCCGGCTCATCTCGAAGAACTGAGCTGGGAGTCGTTCGGCCTCTTCGTCCCCATCCCGACCCTGATCCACAAGGCCTTCGGGATTGGCGACATGATCTATCTCTCGATCCTGTTCGCCGCGCTTCACCTGGGGACCGGATACATCATCGGGTTCGTCAACGAAGTCCATCACAGCAAGCGGCACGCCCTGGCCAAGCTCGGATGGTTCATGTGCCTCTTCGGCCTGTTCACCCTCTTGACCTTCTCCTTGCGGTGGAATCCGATCGCCCGCTGGGTCTGGGACGTGCCGCTCGGGTGGTTTCCTCGGATGATCGAACCGCTCGGCCTCCGCGGATTCCTGGGCGTGGAGATCCCCTTCGCCTCCCTGATCCTCATCCTCGGAGCCCTCCTCGGACTCTTCGAGTCGGTCATCGCGCCCATCGAGGTCGCGAGCCTCCTCGCGAACATTATGTCGTACATGCGGCTCGCCGGCATCGGGATCGGGAAGGCGGCGATCGCATCGGCCTTCAACGTCATCCTCTTGCAAAACCTGATCCTCACGGGTCAAATCGGCTTCGTCATCATGGGAGTCGCGTTTCTGATCCTGGCGCAGATGCTCGTGTTCCTCCTCGGTTGGATCTCGGCAGGAATCCAAGCCCTGCGGCTCAACTACATGGAGGCGTTCATCAAGTTCTACAAGGGCAACGGAATTCCGTTCCGTCCCTTTGGGGCGCAAGGAACACAGGAGGTTTAGACGAATGGCAGACCCGTTAGCTGCGATGGCCGCAGCGATAACCATGGCTGGGACAGGAATTGCGACCGCATGGACGCAGAAGATCGTCGGCGGGGCGACCGTCGGGGCGATGGCCGAGAAGCCCGAGTTGTTCGGGCGAGGCCTGGTCTTGATGGCCCTCCCGGAGACGATCGTCGTGTTCGGGCTCGTGATCGCCCTCCAGCTGCTCACGAAGGTCGCGGCTCCCTAAGCGGTCGGCATGGGGCTCGATTCGGTCGTCGAGGACGTCCTCGGACGAGGACGCTCCGAGGTAGAGGAAATCCGCCGCGCCGCCCTCGCGGAGCGCGATCGGACCTTACAGAATGCCCAGGCTGAGGGGGCGAAGCTCTTGGAGGTCCGAGAGAAGGAAGCCCAGCAAGCCGCGGAACGCCTGCGGGTCCAAGCCCTCGCGCGCGCCGAGCTCGAGGGGAAGAAAGTCGTACTTTCCGCTGAAAAGGAGCTCCTGGATGAGGTCTACGCGAAAGTCCTTGGGAAACTGGCCGTCCTCGAGGATGGAGCGGCCATCTTGCAATCGCTCCTCAAAGCGCACGCCGCCGATTGGCGGACGGGGAAGGTCTACTGCAACGAGAAAGACGCCAACGCGGTCCGTTCCGCGGTCGGGACCAGTTTCGGCGGGACGATCGACTGCGTCGGGGGCATCGTCATCGAGAGCGGTGACGGGACCCACCGGATTGACCTGCGGTACGAGACGCTCCTCGCTGACGTCTGGCGGGACTCGATCCGAGAGGTCGCGGAGGTCCTATGGCCGCGCCGGTGAACCCTCAGACCTCGTCCTACCTCGGACAATACTGGCGACGCGTCATGCGGTACCTCCCCATCGAGAGCGGAAACTATCCATACGTGACGGCCCGCGTCCGCGCCAAGAAAGCAGCCCTCCTCTCCCCAGACGTCTACGAGCGGATGCTCCAGATGGAAATTCCCCAAATCGCGCGGGTCATCGGAGAAGGCGCGTACAAGGCGGAGGTGCTCGCTCTCGCGTCGAGGGCCTCCGGGGTCGACCTGATCGAGCTCGCGACGAGCCGGAACCTCGCAGCAGTGTTCACCCAGATCATTGGGTTTTCGGAGGGCGAACTCCGCCAGATGATCGGATGGTATCTGGACCGGTTCGACGTGCAGAACATCAAGACAATCGTCCGGGGGAAGACGTTCGGCGCGCCGCCGACCGAAATCCTCGAGGATCTCGTCCCCGCCGGGAGCATGAAGGAGTCGTTCCTCCAGGCGCTCGTCGAGCTGCCGACCTTGGACGAGGCCTTCGATCGGCTCGAAGGGACCATTTACGCGCAGGCCCTCGCGAGTCTCGGAAAGAGGGCATCCGAGGTGGAGCGGTGGAACGAGTGGGAGGACCGCCTAACCCAACTCTATTATCAGAACCTGCTGTTCGTCGTGCCGGAGCGGACGGAAGGCACCCGCCTGATGCGAGAGTTCGTCCGCCGCGAGGTCGATATTGTGAATCTCAAGACCCTGCTCCGGCTCTGGGCCTCGAAGGCGACTCTCCCGTACGACCCGTTCATCGCGGGCGGCCTGGAAATTCCGAAGGACGAGTTGGCCGAAATGATTCCGATGGACCTGAACGCACTGACCGCCCGGCTGCGGGACTACGCCCTCACCGAGGACTTGTCCTCCCGCCTGAAGGACTTGCAAGCGCTCGGGGTTGGTCAGCTCGTTCGCTCGGTCGAAAAGCTCCACCTGCTCGAGGCGGGGCACTACGCGCACGTCCACCCGCTGTCCGTCCTGCCAATCCTCGATTACATCGTGCGGAAGGAGCGGGAGGTCCAGAACCTTCGAATCATCGCGAGAGGGAAGGAGAGTGCGTTGCCGTCCGAAGTCATCCGGGACCTCTTGGTGGTCTAAGATGGAACTCGCCGCAGTGGGCCGAGACGAATTCGTCCAGGGATTCAAGCTGGCGGGCGTCCGGAAGACATTCAGCGTCGGGCGCGACGCCGTTGAGGCGCAGGTCGCAAAGGTCCTCGAAGACCCAAACGTCGGGATCCTGATCCTCAGCGCGGACGACATGACGGCTCTCAGCAACACGATGCGGCGGCGACTCGAAACGACTCCTCGTCCCGTGGTCATCGCGGTCGGCAAACGCGAAGAGGAAGACCTCCGGGCAAAGATCAAGCGCGCGATCGGGGTCGACCTGTACAAGTGATTGAATACCTGAGGGGGCGGAAACCAACATGGCAATGAAAGGAAAGGAGAAAGCGGCGGCCGGCAAGGCGGCGGGGGAGATCTTCCGAGTCGCAGGACCGGTCGTGACGGCCACCGGCCTCCGCCCGCGCATGTACGACGTCCAGTTCGTCGGTGAGGAGCAGCTGCTCGGGGAAGTCATCCAGGTCGTGGGCGAGAAAACGGTCATCCAGGTGTACGAGGACACGAGTGGCGTCCGGCCCGGCGAAGCCGTCCTCGACACGGGAGGGCCCCTCGTCGTCGAGCTCGGCCCGGGCCTCCTCGGGAGCATCTACGACGGCATCCAGCGGCCGCTCCCGGTCCTCCAGAAGGTGATGGGAGACTTCATCCTCCGGGGGGTGAAGTCCCCGGGTCTCACGCGGGAGAAGTCGTGGGCATTTTCTCCGAAGGTGCAGCCAGGCCAGGCGGTGGGCCCGGGCGACGTTGTGGGCACGGTCCAGGAGGCGAAGAACGTCCAGCACCGAATCATGGTCCCCCCGAACTTCCGCGGCGGGAAGGTCGCACAGATTCGCGAGGGCACGTTCAAGGTCGACGAGGTGGTGGCGCAGCTCGACAACGGGGAACAGGTGAAGATGTACCAGACCTGGCCCGTTCGCCGGGCCCGGCCCGTGAAGGATCGGCTCATGCCCACCATCCCGCTCGTCACGGGCCAGCGGGTCCTCGACTTCCTCTTCCCGATCGCGAAGGGCGGGACCGCCGCGATCCCGGGCGGCTTTGGGACCGGCAAGTGTGTCGCGCCTGACACCTTGGTGATGAATCCCGGCGGCGACTCCGTGCGAATCGACGAGCTTTACGACCGCGCGAGAGGTGAGCATGTGCGGGGTGAGTGGGAATCGTGGATTCGCCTCGACGATCCGATCCCTATCCTGAGTTTTAACGGAACCGAGGTCGAGCAAAGTTTCGCGTCTGTTCTCTACCGTGGCTTTGCGAATTGCCTCGTCCGGATCAGAACGGAGGCCGGACGAACGCTTCGAGTCACACCCGTCCACCGACTGTTCGCCTGGAGGTCTGGAATCGTGGAAGTCGACGCCGCGCAACTGGGACGCGGGAGTTGTCTTGCCGTGCCGCTCGAGGACGGTACCATCGGTAAGGATGTAATCGTCGAGGCGGAAACGATTCCGTACGGCTCGTGGGTGTTCGATCTCACGGTCCCGCAAACACATAATTTCGTCGGCGGCAATTTGCCGAGCCTCCTCCACAACACGGTGACCGAACAACAGCTCTCGAAGTGGTGCGATGCGCAGGTCGTCATCTACATCGGATGCGGCGAGCGGGGGAACGAGATGACCGAAGTCCTGACCACCTTCCCGAAACTCGAGGATCCGTACACCGGCGCGCCCCTGATGGAACGCATGTCCCTCATCGCGAACACGAGCAACATGCCGGTCGCTGCGAGGGAGGCGTCGGTGTACACCGGCATGACGCTCGCGGAATACTACCGAGACATGGGATACAACGTCGCATTGATGGCGGACTCGACCTCTCGATGGGCCGAAGCGATGCGAGAGATTTCGAGTCGGCTCGAAGAGATGCCGGGCGAGGAAGGCTTCCCTGCGTACTTGTCCGCGAGGCTCAGCGAGTTCTACGAGCGCGCAGGTCGGGCGAAGACGCTGGGCGGCCTTGAGGGGTCCGTCAGCGTCGTCGGCGCAGTCTCCCCGAGCGGCGGGGACTTCTCGGAGCCCGTCACCCAGGGCACGCTCCGCATCGTGAAGGTGTTCTGGGCTCTGGACACCGCCTTGCGGGCTCGGCGGCACTTCCCGGCCATCAACTGGCTCCAATCGTACAGCTTGTACACGCAGATCTTGGAGGACTGGTTCCGGAAGAACGTGAACGAGGAATGGCCGAAGTTAAGATCGTGGACGCAGCGCACGTTGCAGGAGGAGGCGGAACTCGAGGAAATCGTTCGGCTCGTCGGCGCGGACGCCCTCCCGCCGGACCAGCAACTCACGCTCGAGGTCGCCCGGATGATCCGCGAGATCTTCCTTCAACAGAACGCGTACCATGCCGTCGACACGTTCTGCCCTCCCGAGCGGCAGTTCAAACTGATCGCCGCGATCAAGAAATACTCCGACCTCGGTCAGAAGGCCGTGAAACTGGACGTCCCGACGAAGGACGTCGCATCGCTGAAGTCCCGCGAACTCCTGACGCGGGTGAAGTACGAAACGGAATTCGACAAGGAGCTCGCGAAGACGCTCGCCCAAATGGACGACGAGTTCAAGCGACTGGGGGCCACCTGAGATGCCGACGGAATACCGGACGATTACGGAGATCGCGGGGCCGCTGATCTTTGTTGAGAAGACGGAGTGGGTCGGATACGGAGAGCTCGTCGAAGTCGGCCTCCCAGACGGATCGCGGAAGCGAGGGCAGGTCCTCGATTCGTCGAAGGACATCGTCGTCGTGCAGGTGTTCGAGGGGACTGCCGGGATCGATCGTCAATCCACGGTGAAGTTCCTCGGGGAAACGATCAAACTGAACGTGTCGCGGGAGATGCTCGGCCGCATCCTCAGCGGCGCGGGCGAGCCGATCGACGGCGGCCCTCCGATCGTCCCCGAGAAACGGGTCGAGATCACGGGCGCCGCGATTAACCCATATTCCCGCGAGCACCCGGCAGAGTTCATCCAGACGGGCATCTCGACGATCGATGGCTTGAACACCCTGGTCCGCGGCCAGAAGCTCCCGCTGTTCTCCGGTGCGGGACTGCCGCACAACGAGGTGGCGCTGCAGATCGCTCGACAGGCCAAAGTCGTCGGGAGCGGCGAATCGTTCGGCGTCGTCTTCGCCGCGATGGGAATCACGCATGAGGAGGCCCGCGTGTTCATGGACGACTTCGAGCGGACGGGGGCGCTGCGCCGCGCCGTCCTTTTCTTGAACCTCGCGGACGATCCCGCGGTCGAACGGCTAATCACGCCCCGGATGGCCCTGACCGCGGCCGAGTACCTCGCGTACGAAGTCGGAATGCACATCCTCGTAATCCTGACCGACATGACGAATTATGCAGAGGCGCTGCGGCAAATTGGAGCAGCGCGGGAAGAAGTCCCCGGTCGTCGCGGTTATCCGGGTTATATGTACACCGATCTGGCCACGATGTATGAGCGCGCCGGCCGCATCAAGGGAAAGAAGGGGAGCATCACGCAGATCCCGATCATGTCGATTCCGGACGACGACTGGACCCACCCCATCGCGGACCTCACCGGTTACATCACCGAAGGACAGATCGCGATCGCCCGCGATCTTCATCGCAAAGCGATCTATCCGCCCGTCGATCCCCTCCCATCCCTCTCCCGCTTGATGGACGCCGGGATCGGAAAGGGACGGACCCGCGAGGACCACAAACAGGTTGCCGATCAGCTCTACGCGGCATACGCCGAGGGGAAGGACGTCCGCGGCCTCGTGGCGATCGTCGGAAAAGAGGCCCTCTCCGACCGCGACCGCAAGATGCTCGAGTTCGCGGACCGCTTCGAGCAGGAGTTCATCCGCCAGGGAGCCGAGGAAGACCGCACGATAGACCAGACGCTCGAAATCGGGTGGGTGCTGCTCGCGACGCTCGATGAAGCCTGGCTCACGAAGATCGATCGGAAGACGTTGGAGAGCTACCATCCCGCGCACCGCGGCAGGGCCCCTGCGGCCGAAAAAGAGGTCGTCGCCTAATGGTGCTGGTTCAGTACAAGCCGACGCGGTCCCAACTCCTCCAGCTGCGGCGGATTCGCCGGACCGCGGAGCGCGGACACCGTTTGCTGAAGCTCAAACAGGACGCCCTAATCGTCGAGTTCTTCCGCGTCCTCGAACGAGCGAAAGCGGTTCGATCGAATCTCGTGGAGAAGTACCGGGTCGCCGAGGCCCGGATCGCGATCGCGCGGGCGATCGAGGGATCCATCGGGGTGAAGTCCGCCGCCTTCGCGCTCACCGAGACGCCGACGTTGGACCTCAAGACAAAGAACGTCATGGGAATCGTCGTACCGAAGATCGACGCGAAGGCCGTCCGCAAGACGATCGGACAGAGGGGCTACGGGATCGTCGGGACGAGTCCCCGGATCGACGAGGCGGCGGAGGCCTACGAAAATCTCGTCGAGGACGTCATCACCGCGGCGGAGATCGAGACGACGATGCGCCGGTTGATCGAGGAGATCGAGAAAGTCAAGCGACGTGTCAATGCGCTCGAGTACCGCGTGATTCCGGAACTCAAAGCCACGGAGCGGTTCATCCGTCAGCGTTTGGAAGAGATGGAGCGGGACAATTTCATGCGGCTCAAGCGGTTCAAGGCCACATGATCGATCGGCTCGCGAAGGTTTGGGACGATCCGGCCAACCGGGCAAAGCTGCTCTGGCGACTCTGGATTGTCTCGACCGGCTTCACGTTGTTCGGTTTCGCCGTCATGTTCTATCTGGTTCTGTTTCCGCATCACTAGCCCGCTCAGCTCGCCCGGCCTTCGTTGCGCGCGGGCCGATACCGGAGGCGGGAAACGAACCGATCCGAGAATTCCTTGAGCCCTTGCAAATCTTGGGGATCTCCGCTCCATCGCGCGAAGACCTCGCCGAATCGGCGCTCGAGATCGTCCATGAACCTCCGCAGGTCCTTCTCCGACCACCGGGGCACCCGGCCGGAGTAGACGGCCGCCAGATACGCATTCTCGCCCCGTTGGAGGAGCGCCGTCTTCCCACCAAGTTGGAAGCGCTTCAGGTCGCCGTTCTCCTCGTGATCGAAGTCCGTCAGGAAGCTGAGGATCGCCGTGAGCATCGCGGACAGGATGTCCTCGTCGCGGTCTGCCCGCATGCGCCGCGTGTTGTGCATCATGAGCCGGCCTTCCTTCGAAATCAGGAAGACGTCGTCCACCGCAAAAGCGCGTCGAGACCAGACCGTGTATCCGGAATACACGGCACCGAGGACGATCACGGCAAGGAGGCTCGGGTAGAGGACGGCCCCGATGGCCAAACTCGCGGGCCTCACGTTGACGAGCGCCGAGGCCGATTTCCCCGATCCGGCAACAGTGACGTTCACGTACCACCTTTCTCCCGTCGTGACACTCCCGGCCACGTACCGGCCACCGTTGCTGATCGACCCGGTCGGATCCGTCGTCGTCCACGAGATTGACGCGCTCACCGGATGGTCTCCGGCATCCAGGACCGTGGCGGAGAATTGGACGACCTGCCCTGCCTCGACGTCGATGACTCCCGACGGCGTGAGGCGGATGTGGTCCGCCGGACCGAGGAATTCGTACGTCGCTTGGACCCGAGCGAGCAGAGGTGTCTGAAGCCCATCCACCGTGGTCAGGTCGGCCCGCCAACGCAGGCGAGCAGCTTGCACTCCGGAGAGGGACCCCGACGGCGGGATGGGTGCGAGGGACGATCCATCCCCCGCCAGGAATGTGATCGCGGTCCCCGCTGGCACGCCCACCGAAGCATTGAACGAGCGCCACCGCAAGAAATCGGAGGCGGCCGCGAACGTATCCGCGAGGATCGTCCCGGCCGGGGCTCGATGGTGAACTTCGATCGACAGCGACCGCAGGATCGGGGACAGGCTCGCGTTCGTCGTGTTGAGGTCGACCGAAATCTGGAAGTGGTCCGCGGGGGGAAGGCCGGAGACGTATTGGCCCCCCCAGGACCATGTCCGCCACGCGCTCCACGATGGGGCACTCGTGTCCGTGCCGTTTCCCGATCTGGCTCGCAACGCGATGGAAGTCCCGGTCGGGACCAAGGCGTCCCAGGTGATGTTGTGCAACTCCGAGGCCAGAACCAGCCCGGCCGGGATTGACCGGTACGTTCCATTTCCGCGGTTCGGCCATTCCAGCGAGACGTTGTCGATTCGAAGGTTCGCATGAGAGGCCGAGACGTTGTTGACGACGACCTGAAGCTGGAAGGAAACAGTGTAGGAACCGACGGCCGCGGAGATTGCGGACACGTCAACGCCGAAGTGTTGCCAGCCGGCCGGACCGCCGTGAGCAAACATCACGTTCGTCGTGCCGCTCGATCCGCTCAGGCTGGCCGATGCATTGGCCCAGAGCACGCCGGACACGTTCACCCACGACCAGTCGAAGGAGAGATAGCCGCTCCCCGGGTTCGCGGACGATGCGCGTGTCTTCGCGACAGTCTGGGTGAGGTGAGCACTCTCGTCCAGCGTGTGCGCCGTCCCGAGTGTGGCCTCGTCGAAGTACACCTCGGTCGTCGGGACGCCCTGGCCGTTAATCCGAAATCGGACGTCCCGGAGGGAATCCCTCTCCTGCGAACTCCCGAGCTGGTTGAGGTCGACGACAACTTCGCTCCAACCGGCGGTCAGAGGGATCGCCGTCGTTGTCCTCTGAGAAGCCGCGACCACCGCAGTGATGTTGAACGAGAGCGGTGGGCTCACGTCGATCGCGTCAATCCAAACGACCAGGTGGTCCCATTCCGACCAGTTTACGCTCCCCGAATAAACGGCGCTGACCCACGAGGCGGTCGAGGAGATATTCAAGGTCATTTTCATGGATCCGACGCCCTGGACTTTAATCTGTGACTCGGGCGAAATCCCGCAAGACGCGGTCGCAGGAGCGATGCACGTCCAGTTCGTCAGCTGGTCGTCGAATGGATCCCAGTCGGCACCCGCATTGTAGGCGAACTTCGCATCTCGAGCGACCGAATCCCAGAGTGCGGTGATCTGTCCCGAGGTCCCGTTGGAGAACCTCCAATTTGACGGGCCTGCGAAGTCGCCATCGACGACGTGGTTCGTCGAATCACTGAGGAGCTCTAGGTCGTTAGGCCCTACGCTCACGTTGATGCTCTGCGAGAGGTTCGCGAGAAATCGGCTTGGGGACCAAGCGACCGTTTCGGTCCGCCATGGCAATTCCGCTTGCCCTCCCACGAGCCCGACATTCTGCAACGTCAGGTTGGCGGGCGAGCCCAACGTCCAGGTGACCGTCCGGGACGCGTCCGGGTTCGTGACGACGATTGGCGAGTCCGCGCGGGCCAAGGGCACGGCGGTGAGGACCAGCATGAAGACTAAGGCGCTAAGGAACAGCAGGACCGCGGAGGTCCTCGCTTTCAGCCTGGGTCTTCGCGCGAGCATGGGCGTTCCGCTCGGGTCCCCCTGCTCTCGCCCGAGACCTAATACGGCTATCTTGCACAAGACAACCGTTCGGGAGCGCGACCATCTGAGCGTGCGTACTTAATGATTTCGAAAAATCTGTTCTAGAACCTTGGAACATTCCTCGGATTGTTGCGGAAAGTCTACGCGAGCTGGAGTTGTTGCTCCGTGACGAGCACCCCGAGTCGGCGGAACGCGTCTTCGACGCGCTCACCCGTCTTGGCCGACGTCAGGACGAAGTCGGCGTGGTACGCCTTCGCGAACGCGGCGATGTCGATCTCTCGGAACCGTGCGTTCGCGGTGAGATCTGACTTGTTGACTGCGATTAGGATGGGCACCTTTCCGACGACGTCCTCAACGCCGTCGATCCAATCATCGAGGTTGTCAAGGGTCCGGCGTCGCGTGAGGTCGGCCACGGCGAGGATCCCGTTCGCACCGTAGAAGTACGCGTCCTTCAGCAGTTCTCGGAATCCTTTCTCCCCCATGATGTCCCAGATCGTCATGTCGATGTCCACGAGGAGATCGTATTCCGGCAGGAGGATGCGAGCTTCCTTCTTCGTGACGTGCGTCCCGAGCGTCGTGAGGTATCCCTCGTCGTACATGTTGATCGTGTACCGGCTGATCAACGATGTCTTCCCGACCCCTTTGTCCCCGACGAGACAGACCTTCGACTTTAGCTGCTTCTGCTTCGTCATCCGACATCCTCGCCCGGAACCGCGGCCCGACTTCGACGCTGCGTACTTAACGATTCGCGCGTTGTTCTCCGAGTTGATTCATGTCGCGACCGCCATGCCCTCCCGCTGGAGGACCATCGTGCCGAGGCGACGGAAGAGGACCTCCACGTTCTCGCCCGTCTTCGCCGAGGCGTAGAAATACGGCGCCTCGAACGCCCGCACGGCCTGCTCGATCTCCTTGTCGCCGTACAGGATCATGACCTCGTCCTTCAAGTCGATCTTGTTGATCGCATAGACAACCGGAATCTCGCCGACCACGTTGAAGACGCTCTGCACCCAGTCGTCGAGCTCCTTGAGTGTCGAGTACCGCGTGAGGTCGCAGACCGCGACCACGCCCTTCGCGCCGTGGAAGAACGCTTCCTTGAGGAGATCGCGGAAGCCCTTCTCCCCCATGATGTCCCAGACCGTCATGTCCATGTCGATTTTCGTCCGGTCCCGGGTCTCGAACGTCATCTCGCGCTTCGAGACCTTCGCCCCGAGCGTCGTGATGTATCGGTCGTCGAACTCGTCCTGGACGAACCGCCGGATCAGAGAGGTCTTGCCGACGGCCGCCTCGCCGATCAGGCAGACCTTCGTCTTGATGCGCTGGGCTTCGGGCATCGGGGGCGTTCGTCGGATTCGCCTTGGATTACTTAAAGGGTCCGCCGGACGCCGCCTCCGAACGAACCTTTTTCTCCGTCATCCTCTTGAGGGCCGCGATGCGGCTCAACCACCGGCTCATCCTGGCGCTCGATGTCACGGACCCCAAGCGAGCGGTCGAGCTCGCCGGACGCGTTCGACCGCACGTGGACGGGGTCAAGGTGGGATGGCCCCTCGTCCTCGCGGGCGGTCTCGACGTCCTTCGGACTCTCTCCAAGACCGACTACGTCCTCTGCGATTTCAAGATCGCCGACATCCCGAACACAAATCGGCTCATCGTTGAGCAGGCGGTGGATGCAGGGGCCTCGGGGATCATCTGCCATGGGTTTGTCGGGGAGGACTCGGTACGCGCGTGCGTCGATGCGGCTCGGGGCGCGGATGTGTTCGTTCTCGTGGAGATGAGCCATCCGGGAGGCCTGGAGTACTCCGCCAAATACGCGGAGGACCTCGCACGCGTTGCGGCCCGAGTCAACGCCGCCGGGATCATCGCGCCGGCGACACGACCGGAACGAGTGAGAGCGCTGAGAGCGATCATCGGCCGGAAACAGATCCTCGCTCCCGGGGTTGGTGCTCAGGGAGGGAAGGCCTCCGAGGCGATCGCAGCCGGCGCGGACGCCGTCATCGTCGGGCGGGCCATTTACGAAGCCGTGAACCCCGCGGAGGCCGCAAAGGCCATCGTCGGCGAGATCCGATCGATCGTCTCACGGTAGATGTGCGCCCAAGCGGTGTTCCGATGAAGATTACGCCTCTCGCGGCGGACAGCCTCGGAGCGCGGTCCATGGCGACCCTCGTCGAGACGCCGGATGTGACGATCCTCTTGGACCCGAGCGTCCGACTCGGACCCTACCGGTACGACCTCCCTCCGCATCCGATCGAACGATTGCGCCAGAAGGAGTTGTGGCAGGGCATCCGGGACGCTGCGAAGCGCGCGGACGTCCTCACGGTGAGCCACTACCATTACGATCATCACAATCCGGCGGCACCGTCCATCTTCCGCGGCAAGCTCGCCTTCTTGAAGGACGGCAAGTTCCACATCAACCGAAGTCAGCGGGAGCGTTCGAGTGCGTTCGTCCGCAAGCTCAAGTCAACTCCGAAGGCGATCCTGGTGGCGGACGGGAACCAAATGGATTTCGGCGGGACGGAGCTCCTATTCTCGTCGGCGGTGCCGCACGGCTACAACGATGAGCTCGGGTACGTCGTGATGAGCCGGATCGCGCAAGGGCACGACGTCTTCGTTCATACGTCCGACGTCATTGGCCCGCCGTTGAGGGAACACCTGTCGTTCCTCGTGGA
Organism: Methanobacteriota archaeon; assembly: GCA_005878515.1. Taxonomy (GTDB): domain Archaea; phylum Thermoplasmatota; class Thermoplasmata; order RBG-16-68-12; family RBG-16-68-12; genus RBG-16-68-12. Next base: position 18,099 of record VBLZ01000067.1, read on the forward strand.
CGCCCAACCGACGGTCCTCTACGTGGACGGCCCGATGACGCATATGCCCGAACATTATCCGCAGGTCCACACGAAACGGTCCCTCGCACACCTCGTCCGGATCCTCCGGACGACGGACGTTCGGACGCTCATCCTGGACCATCACATCCTCCGGGACCGGGACTGGCGCGCTCGGATGAAGCCCGTCTTCGAGGCGGGGAAGGAGCACGACGTCGCCGTGTTGACCGCCGCGGAATTCGCCGGCAAGCCGGTTGACCAACTTGAAGCGAACCGCGACAAGCTGTACGGAATCGAGCCGACCCCGAAAGGCATAAGTGGCGCAGGTCCTTCGGAGCGATGAGATGGCGAAGGAGCATCACTGCCCGGTCCACGGCGCCCAGCCGTGCAATGCGTCGGGTGGCATCATCCACGTTTGTCCGATTGGCTACGAGCGCTGGGACGAGGTCGTCGAGGAGAAACCGGCCCCGGCACCGGCGCCCCCGAAACCCGTGGCGCCCACTCCCGCAGCCTGACCATGACCGTTCCCTCTTCCGCCGGATCGCCCCGGGCCGAGGATGGGATTCAGGCGACGCTCGCCGAGGTCCGCCGGGAGATCGCGTGTCGGGTCTGCCGCGGGGACATCAAGCGCTGTCGCCTCGCCATATGTCCGTATCTGGACCGGGTCCGCGATTGGTTCGAGGAGCGGCGGGATCTGCAGACGACGAACCTGTTCGGCGCATCCCCGCCGAGTGCGTTCGTCGGTTCCTGGGGATACCCGAAGGTCCTCGTGGGACCGCTCGTCCCGCCGGTGCGAGACGAGGACACCTCGATCCTCGACGCCTCGGAATCGTGGCTCTCGTACGAACTTCCGGAGATCTTGCGATTCCGACTCACGCTGGTCCGCGGGAAAGCCCCCCGCCGGGTCGCGGAAGCCCGCGCGCCCGACTCGATCCTTTCGACGGTTCAGGAGGCCGCCATGGCCTCAAAACCGATCGACACGGAGATGTGGTTCACGAAGAAGCCGACGCTCGTGAGTCCGTTCTCGAGTCGAGCGCCCCCCAGCGGCCCGAGTGCGGACATCGCGAAGGTGGACCTCACCGCGAATCCATCCGTGCCGCGGCGAGTGGACGACCTCGTCTCCGATACGGACCTGCGAGCGGGTGAGGCGGTTACCGATCTCTACGATCACGGGATTTCGCAGAGCCACATCACGCGCGTCTTTTCCGTCGGCTTGCTCGGGACGAAGGACCGGCGGCGGCTCGTCCCGACCGAGTGGTCGATCACCGCGGTCGACGATATCCTGGCGAAGAGCCTCGTCCGCGAGGTCCGATCGTTCCCGTGGATCTCCGACGTCGAGGTGACGAGCGCGAGCGGACTCGCGAACAACGTCGCGGTCCTGATGTTCCCGCAGGCGTTCATGTTCGAGGGACTCGAGGCGTGGAACCTGGAGGCGAACCCGACGCCGGCCCACGACCATGAATTCGCGGGAGGCCGGACGACCTATCCGGACCAGATCGCAGGGGCGTACCACGCGACCCGCCTGCCGGTGCTGGAGCATCTCGAGTCCCGCCGCCGTCAAGCGGGCGCCATCGTCTTCATGGAGGTCTACGACGATTGGGTGCCCCTTGGCGTCTGGCGGTATCGCGAACTGGCTCGCGCAGCTCTCCGAACGAAACCAGCACGCTTCGCGAGCCTCGACGACGCCGAAGTCGAATTGGGACGGCGTTTGCGCCTTCCGTTGGAGAACTGGTGGCGATCGAGCGTGCTCCGGGCGTACCTGAGAGGCCAGCGGCGGATCACGGGCTACACTTGGGCCAGGTAGGGCAATCGGACCCGGAGGTAGACTCCCCTCGGGTTTAGAACTAAGACTTCGGAGGGGCGCCTCTGACCCCAACGGCACCGCGGTTCGTCTCCTTCGGAGCCAGAGCAACCTTCTTGTCCAACTCGCGTTCTCGCCCCGCGTGGACACGGGCACGAAGCATCTCGTCGAGCTGAAGGCACGGTACGAAGACCTTGGCAAGGCGCGGGCGCTCCTCTCGGGTGCAGAACGCCTCGGGTCGTTCCTGCAGGTCGATACATACTTCTCCCTCGGCGAGCGAAGGCTGAAGCTGCGTGCCGTCGAGGGCGCAAAGGAAGGGCAGCTCATCTATTACGAACGGCCAGACACGAGTGCCGTGAAAGAGAGCCGAGTCCTTCTCGCCTCGTTGCCCGATGCCGCGACTGTCCGCGAGATCCTCGGACAGGTCCTACCGGTCAAGGCGGAGGTCCGCAAGACGCGTGAGGTGTACCGCCTCCAGGGCGTCCAGGTCCATCTCGACGTCGTCACGGGATTGGGCAAATTCCTGGAGTTCGAGAAAGTCCTCGCGGACGAATCGGATCGGGAGGAGGGCCAGAAACAACTCGAGGCCCT
>VBLZ01000044.1 GCA_005878515.1 Methanobacteriota archaeon
GGCCTGCTCGACGCTGAGGTCTGGTCGATACCCCTTCACGATCGTGTCGAGGGCCTCGTCGGCCGCCTGGCCGATTGCGAACGCGGAGCCCTTGAACGTCGTCCCGCTCGGATCCACCTGGATGAGCTGCACCCCGAGCGCGTCGACGCCCGCGATCACGACGGATGCGCCGAACGGACGCACCGCGTACATCGTGAACTCATGCAGGTATTCCGAGAGGTTGCGCGAGAGGGTGCCGACGTCGATCGGCTCGTCGTACACGAGCCGGTGGCGTTGCGCCGCGACGCGCAGCTGGTCGAGGAGCGTCGTCACGTCCCCGATGTATCCGCTCCCCGTCGCCCCGATGTGCTCGTCGACGACGAAGACCTTCTCCGCGGGCTCCATGAGCGGCCGCGTCGGCTTCACCTGGCTCGAGAGCACGGCGAAGTCTTTCGTCTTCAGGCCGAGCGTCGTCGATCCACGGCTGACCGCCTGGAGGGCGTAGTCCACTTGGACGAGCCGACCTTCCTGGTTGTAGAAGAACGGCATCCGTCCCATTTCCGTTGCCATCTCAGTTCATCTCCAGCGAGTGCCCGTTCGGGATCGCGAGCACGTCCACCCCGTTGCCGCTGCCGGGGTCGCGTTCCATCGCCGCGCGCACGGCCGCTTCCGCGAGCTTCCTCGCCTCGTCGAGCGAGGAGTCCTTGCGGAATCCCTGCTCGAGGACGCCGTACGCGATCGGCGAACCGCTCCCCGAGGACATGAAGTCCTCAGACGTGATCGCGCCGCTCATGTCGCTCGTGTACACGTGCGGGCCGTCTTGGTCCACCCCGGCGACAACGAGCTCCACGTAGAACGGGTTGTAGCTCTTCATCGACGAGTAGACGATGTTCGAGATCAGCTTCGCACTCTCCTTGACGGAGACGGGGTAGCCGCGACGCAAGGCGAGGAGCCGCCGTTCGGCCTTCGCCAGGTTCACGAGGTACTCCGCATCCGACATCGCACCGGCGATCGCCACCGCGGTCGCACCGTCGAGGGAGAAAATCTTCTGGACCACCTTCGATCCGACGAAGAACCCCTTCGAGGCGCGCTTGTCCGCCGCGAGGACGACGCCGTCCTTGCTTCGTATGCCCACTGTCGTGGTCATGTTGAACCTCGGACCTCTATGTGGGCGGTCGGGTATGTTGACTCGAATATCGATTTGTCAGTCACACGGCAGGAGGCCCGGCTCGGATAGCGAATCGGGGACGATCGACTCACGCGCTGATTCCGCGATCCGTGTTTGAGGAAATCTCTCGGGAGACGTGGTGGAACAGCTCGTAGCCGAGTCGTGTCGCCTCGTCGAGGCGGCTTGGCGAGTCCACCTTCGCGGTCATTGTGAGCTGACCTGGCCGGACGAGGATTTCGATTCCGATGCTGTCGTCCTCTAGGGCCCAACCAAGCCGAAGGCCCTCGTCCGCCTCCGAAAACCCGTACCACCGTAGCGGCCCGATCCACGTCCCGCGGAGCGCACCGACGAGTCCCCGCAAGTCGACATGGGCCGGTAGCGAGGTCTGGAGAATCGTCGCGGCAGGCCCGGCGGGCTTCAGGGAAATCGGACTGAAGAAGCCGAGCGCGCGTCGCGAGACACGATACCCGAGGTCCGTCCGCTCCACGAGCTCACTGTCGGCGAGTCGATGGAGCGCCCGGGAAAGTTGCTCCGGATGGATGCCAAGGCGACGTCGGAGGCCCTGGAACGCGACTTGGGAATCCGGGTCATGGGAGAGGAACTCGAGGACCTCGCGGTCGTGATCGCGCAGGTCGTCCAAAGACTCCCGCGCCGATGGGTCCACGGAGGTCGGAACCATGTTGAGCGCTCTCAGGTCGACGGTTTGCCTTAAGGCTAAGGGTCCCGGGTCGCGCGGTTGAGAATGGGCGGCCGACGGCTCATCCGCGGGGGATCTTCGGCGATGGATGTCCGCCTAATGGACCTCACGCCGCGAGGCGTCCCTTGTCCACGACGATCTTCTTCCCGATACGCACCGTCGCGTTCGTGAGGCGGCCCTGGAATCCGAAATTGGACTTGTTCTTCCCGCCATACTCCGAGTTGTCGCCGATGCCGATCTCGACGGCCCCCGCGACGAGGTCGTCTTGGAGGAAGCCGTAGCTCGCGGCCGGATTCAGGCCGATCTGCAGCCAACCGAGTCGGTCCTTCGCGCCCGTCGCCCGGTCGTATTGGCCCCGGATCGACTCCTCGTTCGTCCCGGCGCTCCACGAGGCCTTGCCATCCTTGAACTGGAAGGCGACGTCCGTCACCTGAAGCCCGAGGTACGGCACCGGCCGGTCGAATTGCACGACGCCCTCCGCGGAGGTCTCGCCCGGGCACACGATCACGTATCCCGGCGGGACGTTCGTCATGAACTCGCCGTCCTTCACGTCCTGCGCGTCGACGATGCCGTCGTCCGATTGCGCGGCGCGGCCTTTCAATTCGCAGACAAACCGCGTGCCGTTCGGTGCGCTCACCTCGACCTCCGCATCCTTCGAGAGCAGGCCCGCGAGCTTCTTCCCCTTCCGCGAAATCGCGTTGAAGTCCACGGAACTCGCACGGAGGATCATGTCCCGCCACGCGTCGAACTCGAAGCCGTACGACCGCGCCCGTTCGCGGCTCACGTAGCCCAGGAGGACCCGCGCACCTCGGAGGCCCGCCCGTTCCGCGCGGCGGTACCAATCCGAGTTGTACGAGGTGGCGGCTTGGGATTTCTCCATGTTCTTGCGGTACCGCGCGATGTCGGCGGGGCCCGGAAAGAAGACGTACGCGTCCGCCTTCGAGAGAGCCGCCCACTCCGAGGCGGAGACTTGGCCCAGCTTCGTGGGCGGGAGGTCCTCCACGGATCGCCAGTGCGTTTCCTCATCCTCTAGGAGGAGCATCGGCCGGGCGCCGACCGCTCGCAACTGATACACGATCTCCTTCGCGGCGTCGAGGCCGTGGTTCCAGCACTCGACGATCACGTTCTCCTTCGGTTGGATGTGCAAGCTTCGACGCACGACGTTCTTCGCAAGACCCTCGTATTCGGACGTGTCATCGCCCCTGCCGCCGCCTAGCCGGGCCGCGAATAAATAGGTACGCTCGTCGCGAGGCGAAGGGACCTTAGCGCGCTCCTCCGTACCGGTGTCGAAGGGGGCGATCGGCCGATGGACGCGGAGACGCTTTCATCGAAGGAGCGTCACACCCTCCGGGTGCTGGCCGACACCCTCGTGCCCTCCCTCGCGGTGAGTCCAGATTCGGATGGATTCTATGGGCGGAAGGCGAGCGATCTCGCGGTCGACGAGGACGTCGCACGGATCATCGAGCGCTACCTCTCGCCGGAACAGAGAGCGGACTTCCGTCGGTTACTCCGGACCGTCGAGAGTCCGATGGCCAACCTGCTTCTCTCGGGGACGCCGAGGCGCTTCTCCACGGAGAGCGAAGCGAACCGCGAGCGGTTCCTCCTGGGATGGGCTCACAGTCGCCTTGGCATCAAACGGCAAGGGTTTCATGCCGTGAAGAGGCTGGTCCTCTTCCTCACCTATGCAAAAGTGCTCGACGGCGGCGTGAACCCGAATTGGCCGTCGATCGGATACGCCGGTCCTCCGTCGGCCGAGTCGCCGCTTGCGCGCCATCCATCGGAGGTGCGGATCGAGCCGCTGAAGCCGACGGGCGAGACGGCCCTCGACGCCGATGTGTGTGTCGTGGGCAGCGGCGCCGGCGGTTCCGTGATCGCCGCCAAGCTCGCCGAAGCCGGATACCGGGTCATCGTCCTCGAGGCGGGATCGTATCGCACCGCGGCCACCTTCCGACAGCGGGAGGCCGAGGCGTACGACACGATGTTTCAAGGTCACGGCGTGCTGACGACGACAGACCTGGCGTTCAGTGTGCTCGCGGGTCAGACCGCCGGCGGCAGCTCGACGATCAACTGGATGACGTGCCTCAAGCCTCCGCGCTGGGCCCGAGAGGAATGGGAACGGGAGGCCGGCATGACCGGGGTGGCCTCGCCCGCATTCGATTCGTTCATCGACGAGGTGTGGAGCCGCCTCCACGTGAACGTCGAGGAGAGCGTCGTGAATCCCTCGAACGATGTGTTGCGCCGCGGGAGCGAGGCCCTCGGGTACCGGTTCGGCATCGATTACGACGTCATCCCCCGGAACGCGCACGGCTGCGGCAGTCGCTGTGACTTCTGTTTCTTCGGCTGCGTCTACGATGCGAAGCAATCCTCCCTCGTGACGTATCTCCCGGACGCGAACCGCGCCGGGGCCCGGTTCCTGTTCGACACGAAAGCGGATCATCTCATCATCCAGAGCGGCGAAGTCCGGGGCGTCGAGGCCACGTTCCGCAACGGTGCCCATAGCATCCCCGTGCACGTGCGGGCCCGGACCGTCGTCGCGGCAGGGAGTGCGATCCAGACTCCGGCGCTCCTGTTGCGGTCTGGAATTCGGTCCTCGGGAGTCGGCCTCGGGCTTCGCCTCGATCCGACGACCGCCCTGTTCGGAGAATTTGCGGCCCCGATCCGGATGTGGAGCGGACCGATGCAGACGATTGTCGTGCACCGGTTCCAAGGATCCGAAGAGGGCCACCACGGCCCCTGGTTGGAGAGCGCACCCGGCCATCCCGGATTGTCCGCGCTCGCGATTCCATGGTCCGGAGGACGGGCCCACAAGGACGCGATGCGTCGGCTCGACCGGGCCGCGTCAACGATTGTTCTGGTGCGCGATGTCGCGGAAGGTCGTGTCACGATCGACGCCCGCGGCGAACCGCTCCTCCAATACCACCTCTCCTCGCGCGACCGTCGAAACCTGACCCACGGATTGCAGGAGGCGGCCCGGATTCTACGCGCGGCGGGCGCTCTCCGCATGGGGTCCCTGCACCTTCGAGAGTGTTCGGTCGGAGACGGAAGGGAGCCAATTCGCGGCGCGGAGTTCGACGCCTTCATTGACCGCATGGGCCGTCTGGGCATTCGAGAAAACGGAGTGGCCTTGTTCTCCGCCCATCCGATGGGTTCCGCTAGGGCGGGAACCGACCCGAGGACATCGGCTGCGAAACCGACGGGCGAGTCGCACGATGTGCGGAATCTGTGGATCGGCGATGGAAGCCTCTTGCCGACCGCGCCGGGCGTGAACCCAATGATCTCTATCATGGCCCTCGCGGCGCGAACGGCGGGGTTCATCCGCGAGCGGCTGTCGCGCCGCGGCTAACCAGGCTCATTCTTCGATGAGCCAGAACTCGTTCCCGTCGGGGTCCTTGAACATCGCGTATGTCCCCCAGTCTTCCGTCGTCGTCGGAGTCGTGAACTCGACGCCGGCCCGCCTCAGGGCCCGCTCCTCCATCTTGACGTCCTTCGCGACGAAGGAGATCCCGGAGTTCCCCGGTTCCAAGGGATGGAGGCCTTCGCACAGGTGGAACGCGATGTTCTCCTTCTTCGGTGCGACGGTGATCCAGTGGCCTTGGTGATCTCGGATCTCGAACCCGAGCTTCTCGGTGTACCATTTCGCCGACCTCTTCGCGTCGGATACGACCAGAGCGATCGTGGTGAGGCGCATCATGGGAACGGGATTTGGTCCGGACCGATAAGGGTACGCTCGGGTGGAAATCCTCATACTTCGGTTGCGATTGCGCTCATGAATGGCGACTTCACGCCGGTTTGAGCTTGCCAAGCTGATCGGGGCTCAATTGCGACTTCGAGAGGGTCGGAATCTCGTCGCGGTCGGGCTATACGGCTCCGTTGCGCGAGGTGAAGATCGCGCGCATTCAGACGTCGACCTGCTTGTCGTAGTGCGAAAGAAACGATTGACGATCCGTCATCTCGTGCGGACAGGCATTCTCGTCACCATTCTCCAGCAGACCCCGGCAGAAGCGAGGGCGGAGGTCATGGGATCCCGGGCGGACCTGAACGGTGCACTTGGCGGATGGCAGTCGATGCGACCGCTGTACGATCCGTCAGGACTTCTAAGCCGACTGAAGAAAAAGGCTAAGCACCCCCGTCGCGAACAATTCCGACAGGCCGCGCGACGCGCATTCCTCGAAACATACGAGGATCTCGGAAAGCTGAGGAACGCAGTCGACGCCAATGATGCAGACGAGGCCCGAGAGATGGCTATCTGGTACTCCGGGGGCGCGATGGGTCTCCTTTTCGACCTCAACTGTCACGTGTTGCGGACCGGGCGGCGGGCTTTCATCGAGATTCGTCGATATGGGGCGGTCGGCGACGCGATACGGCGGCTGCGGTACGAAACGCTCTCGCCGCCGGAGACCCGTCGGCTCGCCGAGTTCACCTGGGCCAAACTCCTCGCCCGCGCTCGCGAACAGCGGATTTCCCTCCCGGCGTTCGGTCGGTAGTCCGCCGGAAGCCTTTAGGCGCCGAGAGACCGTTTGTCTCAGGGAGAGAGGGTCCGACATCGGCGTACTCACGTTCACCGCGCTCCAACTCGGCTTGGAGTCGGCCGGCGTCGTCGCCTACCTCTTCGGACTCTTCCTCTACATGAGCGACACCGCGGTGAATTACTTCTATTCCCTGCTGAACGAGGAGGGTCACGCGATCGGTCGATGGCACTTCGTCCTCGCCAACTTGATCGGCGGGATCGTCCGGGCGTACCTCTTCCTCTGGCTACTTCCTCGATGAGAGGTTGGCCACCTACCTCGGCGCGATGCCTCGCTTCGACGCCCGCGCGAAGGTCTCGAGGAAACCCCACGTCAAGTCGCTCGCCGTGATGATGCCCTCGACGTTGTCGAGGCGTGTGACGACGATCCATCGCGTCTTCTTGTCCAGCATCACCCGCGCGGCGGCCCGCAATGTCGTCAGCGGGCTCACGGTGGCGACCGGCGATGTCATGACCTCGTGGACCAGGACCTTGGCGGGATTCTTCCCCTTCGACGTGACCTGCCACAGAATGTCGCGATCCGTAATCAGGCCGATTGGTCGGCCGTGCTGGACGACGACGAGCCCTCCGATTTTCTTTGCGGCCATGCGTTTCGCGGCGTCGAGGACCGTGCGATCCGGGTCGATGACGATGACGTCGCGCGTCATCACATCCCGGACGAAGACCATCGCCTGCCCCCATCCGGATATCGCGGCATCGCATCAAGGCTTTCGCGCCGAACGGAGGTCATCAGCGTTTGTGGCGAGCGTTCATATAGCCCCTGAATCATCCGAGCGCATCCTGCCTGGGGTGAGGCGGGAGGTTGTTTCGATGCCTTCGAACATGATGGACATGAAAATGGTTCAGTGCGACTGTGGCTTCATGATGCAGAGCCACAGCGAGAACGAGATCGTCAAGATGACGCAGATGCACGCGAAAGAGACACATCAGCAGGACATGTCGGCGCGCGAAGTCAAGGGCATGATGAAGCCCGCCATGATGATGAAATAGGCCCTTGATCGTCGATCGCGCGCCGGTCACGTGGCCGGGGTCGCGAGCGGGGTCCGCATCGCCTCGGGGATGGCTTCCGGTTCAGCCCAGGGAAGCCGTTGACCGAGGGCACTGAGTCGCAATCGTCTTCGGCACGCCGGGAACCGGTTGCATCCGAGGAAGGCCCAGCCGTTCCGAGCGCGTCGGCGCACCATCCGGCCATCCGGGCACGCATCGCAGGGTCCGTAGTCTTTCTCCAAGAAGGTCGCGTCCCGAAGCCACCGGACCAACGAGGGTTGGTGCGCTCGGAGCTCCGCGAGTACCTCGTGCAAGTCACGCCGCGATTCGTCGACCACCTCCGCAAGGGTCGCGCGGCCCTCGGCGATCGCGGTCATCCGGTCCTCGAGGTGGCGGGTCATCTCCGGATCTGTGACGTCGGGACCGTAGATCGTCAGGGCGTCGACCAAGGCGCGTCCCGCGGCCGTGGTCCGGATCGAACGGCCACCGATATATTGCCGGCGGAACAGGAGGTCGAGGATCTCGTGACGCGTCGATTTCGTGCCGAGGCCGAGCCGTTGCATCGTGAGGAGGAGCGTCCCCTGCGTGTGTAGCGGAGGCGGCGTCGTCCGATCTTCGACGACTCGCACCTCGCGGACGATGAGTTCCTGGCCCTGCTGGACGTCCGGAAGCGCGGCCACCTCATGCTCGTCCGGTAGGATCTCCCGCCACCCCGGCTCGACCATCGACTGACCGACCGCTGCGAACGCGGTGTCGCCGACCCGGAGATGGACCTCCGTGATCGTGGACAGGCTCGGAGGCGACAGCGTCGCCAGAAAGCGGCGGGCAATCATGTCGTAGACCGTCACCCGCATTCCCGGTCGACGCTTCCCGGGTGCAGCGGTCGGGTGGATCGGCGGATGATCGGTCGTGTGGATCGGCCCGCGGCTCGGCTCGAGTTCCGGACGCTCCAGGAGGCGTGCCGCGTACGCATGGTAGGGGGACTTCCGCAACCGATCGAGGATCTCGCGGACGGGCAGCGACGGCGGGTACACCGTGTTGTCGGTCCGAGGATAGCTGATTTCGCCACGGACGTACAGCTCTTGGGCCGCCGCCATGGCCCGGGACGGACTGTGTCCCATCCGGGAGGCTTGCGCAAGGAGCGAGGTCGTGTTGAACGGAGCGGGTGGGGGCTCGCGGTGATCGCGCCGCTCGACTTGCTCGACGATGGCGGTGTCCCCAAGACCCGCCAACGCGACGAGCGCCCTCGCCCCGCCTTCGTCCCAGAAAGGCCCGCCGATCGCGGTCGCCTCGAACGACGGGTCGCCCGCAACCAACACGACGTTCCAGAAGGGACGCGGCACGAAGTCTTCCCGGTCCCGTTCCCGATCCGCGGCCAAGCGCAAGGTGGGCGTCTGCACGCGACCCGCGGAGAGCACCTGCCGCTCGGAGCCACATTCGACGGTCAAGTATCGCGTGAGGACGGCGCCCCACGCGAGGTCGATTCGCTGCCGCGCCGCCGCGGCCTCCGCCAACGCCCAATCGGGCTCGACGAGATTCGCGAAGGCGCGACGGACTTCGGACGTCGTCATCGCGCTGAACCGCGCGCGTCGGGCGGGGAGCTTCGGATGCTGTGCGCGGAGGGTTTCGAGCGCTTCGACGCCGATCAGTTCGCCCTCTCGGTCGTAGTCCGTCGCGAGGACGACTTCGTCAATCGAGTCCGCGAGACCTCGGAGCGCATCGTGCAGGGCGGGAGGCGCTTCCAGGC
>VBLZ01000045.1 GCA_005878515.1 Methanobacteriota archaeon
GACGGAGCGGACCACGTCCGGCCTCCCCGTGCTCTCGGATGGCGCTGGCTGGATCGAATGTCACGTGGTCAATCAGATTCCCGAGGGGGACCATCCAATCGTCCTCGCGGAGGTCGCCGACGTCGGTCCGGGAAAGGGCAAGCCGATCTTTCTGGAATCGCTCGGCTGGCATTACGGGGGCTGAACGCCGTCGACTAGGCGATCGTCGCGCCCCTCAGCAGCCACCGGCTCATCAGGAGATACGCGACGAACGACACGACCATCAGGACGACGGAGTACGCGGACGCGAGTTCGAGGGAGCCGGCCTCAGCCTGCGTGAAAATGGCGATTGGCGCGGTCTTCAAGACAGCCGACACCACGATGATCGTAGCGCCGAACTCGGCAATGCTCCGAGAGAGGACGAGGACCGAGCCGGCGACGAGCCCGGGTTTCAGCTGAGGCAACGTGATCGTAAGGAAGGCGTGAAGACGACTCGCTCCCAGACTGCGTGCCGCGCTCTCCAGATGGGTGTCCAGCTTGACCAGCACCGCCGCCATCGACCGGACCATGTACGGGAACGTCTCGATCATGTGCGCGAACACGAGAATCCACAAGGTCCACGTGAGCGAGAGCGGGTTCCCGAACAGGAACTGAGTGATCGCTCCGAAAGGACCGAACGGTCCGTAGAACGAGAGCAGGGAGAGGCCGACCACGACGCTCGGGACGGCGATCGTGATGTTGCTGAGCGTGTCGAGCGTCTTCGCACCGAAGACCTTGGCGCGGACCGTCGAGTACGCGATGAGCGTGCCGAACATCAATTGGAAGACGACGACGATGACCGCAATCTCGAAGCTCCGGATGAGGGGTCCGTACAGGCCCGGCTGGGAGAACAGTTGACCGTACCACCGCAGCGTGAATGTCCCCGTCCCGCTGAGGACGGACGAGGTGAAGCTGAAGGCGAAGACCGTCGCGAGCGGGCCGAGCACGAACAGGCCGAACACAAACCAGACGATGACGGTCCAAAGCGTTTTCTCTAACGTCGTGCGCCGGAACGGCCACCTCAGCCCAATCCCCTCCCGCCGAATATCTCGGTCATCCTCCAATGACATACTTTGGCAGCGCCGACTCCAATGTCGCCCATTGGGACCAGTCGTAGTTGAGCGTCACCGCCCCGGGCGCCGGGAGCGGAGTCCCACCGATCGGATCGGAGTACGGGGGAAGGACGGATCGGAAGTAGAACGGACTCATGTTCACGTTCGACTGAATCTCGGGCCGGAACAGGAAATTGATGAAATCCAACGCCCTCGGATTCGGATGCCCTTTGACGAGGGCGGCGGAGAAGATGACCGGCGGCACGAACCGCTGGCCATCGAGGAGCGGGAGGTCGAAGGCGACCCCCGCACCCTGGTGTTGGTAGAACAAGGTGACGCCTTCGTAGCCCAGTGTAACCTCGAACGTATGGTCGGCAATGCCGAGGATGTTCGCGCGTGCGTTCGCCGGCTGCACGACCGTATGGGCCAGCGCCCTCGCGCCCGCGGTCTTGGAGAGGTTCCCGAGGGCGTTATCGAAGAACAACACGGCATAGATCCCGTTGTTGCTGAGCAGCGGATGCGGGAACCCGAACGTCATGTTGATGAACGCGAGATCGGGAGGCGCCCCCAGGGCCGGGTCGTACACTTCCGCCAGAGGACTCCACGCGAACGCGTACCACGCGTGTCCCCCGGTCACGTTGCGGCTCGCGAAGTCCGGCGGGACCGAGACGTTGGCGATTTGGAACGGCAGGAAGTAGCCCGCCGCGTACCCCTTCTCAAGGAAAAGGGGTGACGCATGCAGGAAGACATCGGCCTCGGGATGGCCTCCCGACATCCGAAGACGGTTGTACTGTTCCCCCGCGCTGACGTATACGAGGGTGACGTCGATTCCCGTCGCGCTCCGAAACGCAGGGACCACCAACGATTCGAGCAGACTTTGGAGTGCGGGCGTCGTGTACACGACGAGGTTCCCCTGCTGGACCTTGTAGAGGTCCGTGAGAGACACGGCGACGCTCACCGACAGTACGAGGGCGACAATCGAGAATGTCCTACCTCGCATCGCCGTGCCACACCTCGATCCGCTCGGCCTCCGCTCCTTTCTTCACCATGACGTGGACCTTCTCTCCCCCGCGCACACCGGGGATGTGCACCGGGATCTGCGCGCCGCCGTCGAGCGTGATGTACGGCAATCCGTCTGGACCCATCTGCACCGAGGCCTCCGCGAATAAGACCATCTTCATGAAATCCTGGATGAACAGGTCGGGGTGCTTCATCATGCTCTCGGGGGAACCGGAGGCGACGATGCGTCCATCGTTCAGTACGATCAAGCGCCGCGCGAACATGAACGCCTCCTCCTGGTCGTGCGTGATGAACAGGGTGGTGACCTTTTGCTGACGAATGATCGACCGAACTTCTTGGACCACCTGGGTTCGCATCGTGGCGTCGAGCGATCCGAACGCCTCATCGAGGAGGAGAATCTTGGGATTGACACATAACGCCCGTGCGAGGGCGACCCGCTGCCGCTCGCCGCCCGAGAGCTCGTGGGGCAATCGATTCTCTTTTCCCTCGAGGTGGACCAGATCGACCATCTCGGCGATCCGGCCGCGCGCGATGCCGGCCGGAGCCTTCCGCGCTCGCAATCCGTATCCGATGTTGTCGGCGACGGAGAGGTGGGGAAAGAGGGCGAAGCTCTGGTAGACGATCCCGATTCCGCGGCGCTCCGTCGGCAGCTGGCCCACCTCTTGCCCGTCGATGAGGATCTGGCCCGCCTGGGGCGTCAGTTCGCCGAGGATGCATCGGAACAGCGTTGTCTTCCCGCCGCCGGAGGGACCCAGAATCGCGGCCAATTCGCCGTCTTGCAGTCCGAAAGATACGTCCTTCAGAACCTCGTGGCCGTCGATGGACTTCTTGAGCCCTCGGACCTCGAGGGTCGGCATTCCACCGGGCAGAAAGGGGTCGGGGTAGAAATACGTGCGGCACCCGGCCCGGGAACGCCGCGCGTGAAAGTCGGCTCCAGGGAGTCGTCGCCCCGGCTGCAGGGTCATGGTTTTTGAACCCTCGAGCGGTTCCCTCTCGGGGCGCGCATGACCTATTCGGAGGCCCAAGCCGCGCGAGTCCGTAAGGCGCTCGCGGGCCGCAAAGAGATCATCGAGAAGGAAATGTTCGGCGGCATCGCCTTCCTCCTGGGCGGCAACATGTGCGTCGGCGTTCACGGCGACGATCTGATTGTGCGGATCGAGCCGGCCGCTACGGCCGCGATGTTGAAAGAGCCGGGCGCAAAACCGTTCGACCTCGCGGGACGGCCGGGAATGGCGGGTTGGCTCCTCGTGGCGCCCGCGGGATACCGCACAGACGCTGCGCTCCAAACGTGGGTGGCACGCGGGGTCGGATTCGCCTCTTCGTTGCCGAAGAAACGACCCGCCCGGAAGCGGTGACCCGGGCTTCTGTCCTTTGGATCCGTCGAGGTGATATGGTATATTGGATTTAGATGTTGTATGCCCATACATCCTTAAATATAATGTATGGTATATGACCAACACATGCTGGAGACCATACTGACCCAGCTCAGGCACGAATTGCTCACCCGAGCTCCATTGGACACACTCCCGCCGGGCGTGTGGCGACGCACCGGGGCGCTCAACACATGGGGAACGAACGCGATTGAGGGGAACACGCTCACACGCAAAGATGTCGAACGGATCTTGCTGGAAGGGCGGAGCGTATCGAATCGACCGCTTCCGGATGTCCTCGAGACGATCCAGCATGAGCAGGCCTTCGAGAGCCTGCTCCGCCGGCGTACCGATGCGATTCGGCTATCATCGGTCCTCGACCTCCATAACACCGTGTTCCGAGGCATCAAGCCGGATGCGGGTCGGTGGAGGCAGGTGAATGTTCGCATTGCCGGCGTCCGGCATGTCCCGCCTCGGATGGAGAAGGTCGTCGCCCTCATGAGCGAATGGGAGGAGTCGTATGCGAAGCAGGACATAGAGGGCGTCGGGATGTTCCCGCTCGGAGCGCGGATGCACTTCGAGTTCGAGTCGATCCACCCTTTCAGCGACGGCAACGGCCGGGTCGGTCGACTCCTCCTGAACCTTCACTTCCTGAAACACAACTGGCCGCCCGTGCACATCCTGCCTCGAGATCGGTCTCGATACCTCCGGTCGCTCAACGCGGGCCACACGGGAGACCTCACGGGCCTCGAGGCTTTCCTCACCAGCGCGATGGGGCGCTCTTTGCTCGACCTGCTCGATCAGGTTGGGACCGCCGAGGACGAGCTCAAGCCGTTGAGGAAGATTGCCGCGCGGGGCCCGTACTCGGCCAAGTACCTTGGTCTTCGGGCGGGCCAGGAGAGGCTACCGGCCATCAAGATTGCGGGAGACTGGAACACGAGCCCCCGCGCTCTCCACCTCTACCGCCAACAGGTGGGCCGTTCATGAAGGCCACCGAATCACGCGACGCCCCACGTCCAAGCCGATGAATCACCGGCGATCGCCGGCCCAAGAGTGATGCCCTCGGCCGCCATGTCGGGAGGCATGTGTGCCCGCGGGACAGACGCGAAGGCGATCGGTCGGCACGGAACGGTCGCCTCCGCAGCGGAGGGTGAGGTCGTATGACGACACAGATGAGCTTCGCGACTCGCTCCGAAGGGCCCCTGCAGGAAGTCACGGAACGACGTCCGCGCCTCGCCATCGATGCGTATCCGATGGGCCGACTCCTGCTCCTCCGCTGCTTTGGAGACGTGGACGGCCTCGACGGGGCCGCCGAGATCAACGGTTCCGGCGGCAAAGTCCTCCATGCGACGCGGACCGGGGACGAGGTCACCCTGTTGCTCGACGGCACTGGTCGCGAGGAAGAAATCATCGCGTCGCTCGCGGATCAGAGCGCGCACCTCATCCCGCCGATTCGCTGGCAGAACGGCGAAGCGCGGGTGACCCTGATCCTGGAGGACGGAGCCGACCCGCAAGCCCTTCTCGATCAGTTCCCCGGCGCCCGCCTCGTTTCGAAGCGGCGCCCCATCCCGACAGGCGGAGATCGGGTCGCCTACTCGTCCCCGTTGTTCTTGCACAAACTCACCGAGAAGCAGGCGAGGGCTCTCCTCGCGGCGTACGAAGCAGGCTACTACGAATTCCCGCGGAGGGCGACAACGGAACAGGTCAGTCTTTCTCTCGGCATCGCTCGGAGCACATTCGAACAGCACCTGAACCGGGCCGAGCACCATGTTGTTCGTGCGATGCTCCCGATGGTCCGCGCGCGTTCCGGCCGCGAAGACGGGGAAGCGTTGGAGGTCTACTCGAAGTTCAGTCGCGAACTCGGACTGTACGTCCAGCTCGAGGTCCTGGGGGATCGCGTCGCCGCGGTGAGGCTGGCTCGCAAAGCTCCGTTGGAGACGGCGGGATCAGAGCACCCATATCTGGCCCGGATCCTCGAACATGTCCACACGGGAAAGGGCGATCTGCAGGACATTCCGCTCTCGCTCGAGGTCGCGCCCTTCGAGCGAGAGGTCCTCGAGTTCTTGCGGACGATTCCTCCGGGCGAGACGATCACGTACGGGGAGATCGCCCGACGGCTCGGGCGGCCCGGAGCGAGCCGCGCGGTCGGGACCGCGTGCGCGCGAAACCCGGTGGTCATCGTCATCCCGTGCCACCGCGTGGTGCCGAAATCGGGCGGCCTCGGGAATTACTCCTCCGAAGGAGGCCCGGAAACGAAGCGGAGGCTCCTCGAACGCGAAGGCGCCCGTGTGGCATTCGAGATGAAAACCGCACCAAGCGCCCGAAGATCGCACGTCAAGGACTAGCGTCAGCCATCCTCGGGCCTGATCGCCGGCCGACCCAGAGATGCGGCCGTCAACCCTCATATCGGGAAGCGGAGCTACCGGCGGGCATGAAGAAAGAAGCAATTCAGACCGACCTCCCTGCGATCGGTCTTCCCTTCTCGTGGGGCGTACGCCTCCAGAATTTCGTGTTCCTCGCGGGGCACGGACCGCTCGGCTCGGACGGCAAGGTGATCGACGGCGACATCCGGCTCCAGACACGGAAGACGCTCGAGAACTTCCGCAAGGTCGTCGAGGCCACGGGGTCGAGCCTCGAGCACGTCGTCTCGACCACCGTGTACCTGAAGGATCTCGAGGACTTCCGCGGGATGAACGAGGTGTACACGGAGTTCTTCGCCGCCGAACCGCGACCGGCTCGTGCGACCGTCCGAGCCGACTTGCTCCTGGGCATGAAGGTCGAGATCCAAGGCATCGCATACGTGCCGGGAGGCGAAAGCCTTCAATCTTCCGGGCGCATTCGGGCATCGATGGCCAAGAAGAAGAAGTCGAAGAAGGCCGCGAAGAAGAAAGCCTACTACGCGGGCCGCAAGGAAAAGAAGGCGAAGAAGTAGGCGCGGCTAGAAACGCGGGACCGCTCGCGGATCGTTGTACCGAAACTTCGCCACGTCGCCCCGAGGGAGGGGTACGACGACCCGAGAGACCATCCCG
>VBLZ01000046.1 GCA_005878515.1 Methanobacteriota archaeon
TCGTCGGATCGAGGGCGATGAACAGGTCCGCGTGGAGCAATACGTCGATCTGCACCGTGATATTCCGAGTCAGGTTGCCGTAATTCGACTTCCCGGTCGGGAAGCCGGTGTCTTTTACGGACAGCTTGACGCCATAGCTAAGGTTCCATTCTTGCCATGCAAAGCTAATGTTGATCCCGTAGAACGTGTGGGACGAACCGGTCGATCCCATCAACGGCCCAGGGATCGTCCACGTGAAGTTCAAAGCGGAATTGTTGTCGTGGTCATCCGTCGTCCTCGAGGCGTTGAGCACGATCGTCTTCTGCTCGAACGGACTCGAGATTACGCCCCAGTCCTTCTCCGGGTCGAGGATGGCGAACGCCGGGACGGGACCCTTTGTGTCGTTCACGATCGCGGTGATCGTGGCGTTGACCGATTTCCAGCCTACGCTGTCTGTCACCGTCAGGTTGACTGTGAAGTTCCCTGGTTTCTGAAGGGTCCAACTCACGATCTTTCCGGTCGCGTCCGTCTTTCGGTCGCCGTTGAAGTCCCATGCGTATCCGGAGTCCAGGATCACACCGTTCTTCCCGGGATACGCGAGGTCCGTCGAAGCACTCCCATCGAAGCGGACGACCGTGCCTTCATCCACTCGGAGCGTGAGGTTGTTCCAGATGCCACTCCCCGTGCGGTTCGTCTTGATGTTCGCGACGGGGATTCGGTCGTCGACGAAGATCGTGATGTCCCGATACGTCACGTTCCCGCCCGCCTCCGTCACGGTCAGGTTGACCGTCGACAAGCCCGCCTGCGTGTACGTGAAGTTCGTCCGGATGCCCCACCCGCGCGCGCCGCTCGGCCCGAAATTCCACGTGTAGTTCGCGTCCGCCGCGTGGCCGTTCGGATCGTACGTGTCTTCCCCGCTGAACGTCATCGACGTGTTTCCCGCCACGTACGCCTGGTAATTCGTGAAGTTCGCATTCACGACGTTGAACTTTCCGATCGGGGCGACGACCTTCGCCCTCGCCATCCCGACGAGGCTCTTCGAGACGGTCATTCGGGCTTGCGGCGTCCCGGAGGCGACGCCCGGGTCGACCGTCACGGTCGTGAATCCTGTGAACGTCATGGGCGCGTTCGACGGCACGCGCGTCGTCTGGTTCAACTCGTAATGCTTCGGGAGGATAATCGCATAGGAATAGTTCTGGTACGCCGTCGTGTTCGAGTCGGGCACCATCGTCAGCGTCACGTTGTACGTCTTCGCGCCGGTGGCGATGAGGGGCGGCGTCCCCTTGAGCGCATAGGTCGCGGTCGTGTTGATCCACACCTTGGCGTTCGGAGTGCCGAGCGTCGGACTCACACTGACGCTGAACGACGCAAGGCTCGAGTTGTACGCCCGGCCGTTCGTCGTCAGGAACGCGTCCGTCGTCACGTAGCCCGGTCCCTTCGCCGCAAGCCATGTCGGGAAACCCGTAATTTCCCCTGGATCCAAGATTCCATTTCCGTTTCCGATGGTCGCGTCGATCTGCAACCGAAGATCCCGCAAGTTCGCTGGCCCGAGGCCTGGGAGCGTGCTGTCGGCGTTCAGGGTCAGGTTCCGCCACACCGTGAGATTGCTCCAGTCGCTCGCACCGTACGCGACCGTCGTGTGATAGAGCTCCTGCGGGGCCGCGTTCAGCGTGACGTCGTGGGGATTTGTCGTCGGAAGCGTGAGTGGGCTCTCCTCGTGGGTCAAGTAACCGTCGGCGTCAACGATGAGTCTGTAGGTGCCCGCGGGCGCGTGTAGGTCGAAGAAGCTTCCGCTGACGGCCGCGGGGATGAGTCGGTACGCGCTCGAATTTGGCGCGGAGGGGTCGTACAGCCACGCGACCACGCCAGAAGAAAGGAACGCCCCGGACGAGTCCTGTACGTGACCGAAGACCCTGGGGCCGGCAACGAGGTTGATCGTCGCCGTGGACTGGGTGCTGACGTCCACCGACTGATCCGTCTGGTAGTCGGGCGCGGACGCGCGCAAGAGGAACCGAGCCGCCCAGAGCGTCAGGTTCGTCAACCCGGCCGCGTTGGTCGTGTTCGTCGTGACGAGTTGGGGCCTTCCGGTCGGGTTCGAGAGATTGAAGGCCGCGACCGACGCGCCCGCGACGGGCAAGCCTCCATTCAGGACGGTGACGCCGAGGACCTTGCTGGGCGTGCCGTACCGAAACAAGCAGGCGTCGATTCGGACCGAACGGCTCCCGTCGAAGCGGACGGGGGTCGAGTTCGATGCCGGGTAGTACCCTGACGCCGTGACGGAGATGGTGTAACTGCCCGTCGGCGGCGTGAACGCGTAGACGCCGCTAAATTGGCTCGACGTGGTGGTCTGCGGCGGGTTGATCCCGTTCGCGTCGATTAGCGTCACCGTGCCGGAGACGAACGGCGTCGGTCCACCGCAGGTGCTGATGACCCCGTTGACCTGGAAGGCGCCCCGGGCGATCAGGGGGAGGAGAGCCGCGACGCCGAGCGCGAGCACGAGGAACACGGCGAGCGCGCGGATTGCCCGGTGTCCTCTGGAATCCATTCCGGTTTCTCCTATCTCGCACTCAGTCGGTCCGTCCCCCCTTGATGTAACCCATTTGGGAGGCCGGAGAATGCGGCGAATTGAGTGACGCTATTTAAGTGTAATGGGACACCGCGCGTCCCGGGTTCTTGAGGCCTCACCGCGCAAAGTTCCATAGTGAGGCGCCCCATCCGCGGCACTTGTGGCCGCCGAGTACGCCCTCGTCGCCGCGACGGTCGTTTTCCTAGTCACGTACGTCCTGATTTCCTTGCGGACCGTCCGCCGCTTCCCGATCGAGCGACCCGCGGTCGCGATGCTCGGTGGGGCGCTCATGCTCGTGCTCGGGGTCCTGACTCCGACGGAAGCGCTCCTTGCGATCAACCTCGACGTGATCGTGCTCCTGGTGGGCATGATGCTGCTCGTGTCCGGACTGGAGATCTGTGGATTCTTCGATCTCGTTTCGTCGCGGATCGCGGTCCGTGCGAAAAACCAGGCCGCGTTCCTCGCGTGGCTCATGGTCGCGACGGCGGCGTTGTCAGCTCTCGTGCTGAACGACACGATCGCGTTGCTCGTGACGCCGGTCGTGATTCGAAGCACGCGGGCGTTGCGGGTGAATCCACTTCCGTACCTCGTCGCCGTCGCGATCGCGGCAAACGTCGGGAGCGTGGCCACCGAAGTCGGCAACCCCCAGAACGCATTCATCGCGATCCGGTCCGGGATTCCGTTCCTCACCTTCACCGCCTATCTGCTCCCCGTGACCATCGCATGCCTCGTCGCGGCAATCGGCCTCGTCTGGCTCGCGTTCCGAAAAGACCTCGCGGTTCCCCTGACGCCCATTTCCTCGGTCGAGCCCGTCCGGCTCCAGCGGACCGGCCTGGTGGTGACGCTCGGCGTGACGGTCGGCGTCGCGGTCGCGTTCTTCGCCTCCCCGACCCCCGCATGGCTGCCCCTGGTGGCGCTCGCGGGCGGATCGTTCGTGCTGTTCTTCTTGCCGTTCTTCGCGAAGACGACCGCGAGGACTCTGATCGCGAAGGTGGACTGGAGCATCATCCTCTTCTTCGTCGGTCTGTTCATCGTCCTCGAAGGGGTACGCGTGTCCGGACTCTCCGCTGCGATCCAGGGAGGCTTCACTGCCTCCGTCGGCGGTCAGTCCGGCGGCCTCGCCTGGCTGGTCGGTCTCTCGGCGCTGCTCTCGAACCTGATCAGCAACGTGCCCGCGGTGTTGCTCTTGGCCGAATTGCCGCATGGCTCGACCCAACTCTGGCTTGCACTGGCCGCAAGCTCGACGCTGGCGGGGAACGCGACGATCCTCGGGGCCGCGTGCAACGTCATCGTCGTGCAAGTCGCATCCCGCGACGGAGTCAGGGTGTCGATGAAGGACTTCGTGAAGGCGGGGTTGCCTGTCACCGCCGCGACGCTCGTCCTGTCGACGGTCCTGATCGCGCTTCTGGTACCCGCGTAACCGACACTTTATGCCGTGTCCGGGTGGTGGCCTGCCGATGGGCCAGAAGACCGATTTCGCCGCGGAGCGGCTTCGGATGGTGGAGCGACTCGTCGCCTCCCGGTACATCCAGGATCCGCGGGTGCGAGATGCGTTCCTCGCGGTGCCGCGGGAGGCGTTCGTCCGGCCCGAGGATGCGGACTCTGCCTATGACGACGTCCCGCTCCCGATTGGGCGAGGCCAGACGATTTCGGCACCTTCGATGATAGCAATCATGCTCGAAGAGGCCCGGCTCGCAGCGGGCGATCGAGTCCTCGAGATTGGGACGGGGTCCGGCTACCACGCGGCGCTCGTCGCGCACATGCTCGGGCCCCAACAGGTCGTATCGATCGAGCGGATCTCGCGGCTCGCCGAATGGGCGCGCTCAAACCTTGCTCGCGCCGGCCTTTCCGGCGTGACCGTGGTGGTCGGAGATGGCAGTCTCGGGTACCCTGAGCGCGGTCCGTACGATGTCGTCATGGCGACGGCGGGTGCCCCTGAAATCCCGGATCCGTGGCGACTTCAGCTAACCTCCCGCGGCCGCATCGTCGCCCCAATTGGCCCGCGGAGCGGACAGGTGCTGATCGTTGCGACCCGGAAACCCGATGGAAGCCTCGACCTCCGCGAAGGGACGCCGTGCGCCTTCGTCCCACTCGTCGGGGCGCGCGCTTGGCCGGCGTGACTCACGCGCCGGATGCGGGGTGGCCCCATGCCTCATCGGGGAGCGACTTGTACACCGGTTCCTCAGGCGTCGCCGGCTGGTCCGCCAGGATGCGGTCCAGGTCCGCTTCGTTCAGCGACCAATAGAAGATCCGCCAGTTCCGGCCATCAAGCAGCGGTACCGTCTCCCAGAAGCTCTGGAGCAAGCCGGCGTCGTGGAGCGCGTAGAACACTTTCCGGTCATCCGGATGGATCGCGTTGTCGATGATCACGCTCCGAAAACCGAAGTAACTCATGACCGTGCGCGACTCCGCGAGCGCCTCCGCCTCGGTCCCGCCGAAGCGTTTCTGAATGGCGAGCGCCAGCTTCTGGACCGTAATCATTGATCCTCCACGTCCTCAGGTAATAATTGGGCCCCCGTTGGACTTATAGGTTTGCCGGAAAGGCCGCGACCCCTCAGAATCGGACCCCTCCGCCTCCGGACGGCGTTTCGTTTATCAGGAGTGAATTTGGCAGAACACCCTTTAAGCCGTCCCCGAGGACTCGATGTCCGCAAGGGGCATTCCCCATGAAGAGGAAGTCCGGCAAGCCGATCGTCGACCTGGAGAAGAAACCGTCCGTCGTCCACTTCAACGTCGGATCGGGCTACCTCACCTACCTCGAGCAAGACGCTCCCGAGTCCGCGCCGCGCGTCAAGAGCGTCGTGATCGCGCGAGAAACCGCCTAGGTCCGAAGTCGAGCGGCCCGTCGCGGTCGTTCCGCGACCCCGCTGGCGTGGATGGAGTGGACCGAGTGGGATTTGAACCCACGGCTTCCGCCTTGCGAAGGCGGCGATCTTCCGCTGATCTATCGGCCCAGCAGACGATGACAAATCCCGGCGCACGAAATAGGTTTCGATGCGAAGGTTCGCTCGCGACTAAGGCCCGTTGCGTCGGCGGGTAAAGGGCTTAATAGCGCCGCTCCGTGGCCGCGTTTGCGACCGTATGGTTCTCCGTTTGTACAACACCCGCACCCAGAAGAAAGAGACGTTTGCACCGAGCGTGCCTGGCCGCGTCAAGATGTACGTCTGCGGCCCGACGACGTACGACTACAGCCACCTCGGCCACGCCCGGTCCTA
>VBLZ01000047.1 GCA_005878515.1 Methanobacteriota archaeon
TCAGGTCCGGGAAGCTCGGCTCTCCATAGAAAGGTGGACCGGGTGGGATTTGAACCCACGGCCTCTACCATGCCAAGATAGCGATCTTCCAGCTGATCTACCGGCCCGCGACGCGCTGTATTGGAGGTCCGCTATTAAGGTTTCTTTGCGCGTCGAGGTGCAATCGTTTTCCGCATGAGAACGCCGCTTGTCCCGAGGGGTGCGACGGCGCGGAAGCCTTCCTTGCGGAACATCCGCGGCGTCCCGAACCAACGCCACTCCGGCACGGCTGCCATCTTCGGTGAAGCCACAGGGTACGCTTCCACGACACCTCCTCCTTTGTTCCCGATCGAATCGAGCGCAGCACGCAGGGCGAACTTCGCAACACCTCGCCCTCGATACTTCGGATCGACGAAGAAGCACGTGATCCTCCACAACTTCTTGACCCCGACTCGCGGGGCGACTTTGCGGTAGGTACGTCGTGCGTCGATCCTAGGGAGCTCCTCCTGGCCGCCGTACTGGCACCAACCGATCGGCGTACGGCCCTCGTAGACCAGGATCGCGTGGGAGCGGCCGCTGCGGACCAACGCTCTCTTGTCCGACCGATTTCTTCGCTTCCACTCCTCGCTGGTCGTTCCTGGGCGAAGGGGGTTCGCCCGCTGATAGAAGATGCACCAGCATCCTCCTTGCTTGATGGCGAGCGTTTCAAAATCCGAAAAGGTACGAACGCTCAGCTCGCGGACCGAATACGGCTCGCGCTCCATGACGGGCGCTCGTACGCAGCAGGCAGAAATGAAGGTTCCTGCCTATCCGCCGCCCATCGTCTCGATCCAGACGTGGGCGAGCGCAAAGACGAAGAAGAGTGCGGTCACCACCAGATGGGTTGGCTTCCAGATCGCAAAGGCGCGCTTGAACGCCGGTAGGTGCCGGTACAAGTATCGCCCGAAGACCCCGCTGATTGTTGTGACCAACAGGATCCAGGTCGCCAGGGCCGCAAACCCGTGGGACCACAGGTTCGAGGACCGGAATTGGAACGGGAACCCGGCGTGGATCAGGATGGCGAAGAAGCCGACGAGGCTCATCACGATGCGGATGTTGAGCCACAGTCCGGCGCCGCCGAGCTTCCGGATGTACTCCGGAATCCCGATCCTCTTGACGACGGTGTAGGCCTGCGCGACGACCGTGAGGGAGAGTCCGATGTACGCGAGCAGCAATCCCCAGTCCGTTCCGCCTTGGTAATCCTGCAGGAAGTTGTCGATATTCCGCACGGTGCTGCGTGAGACCGCGTAGTAGAACAGAAAAATCGCAAGGGAGCTCAGGATCGTGAATATTGCCCCGCGGTACCTCTTCCAGAGACGACGGATGTTTACGGGTTGGTGTGTGACCGTGGTGTCCATCATTGTCTCCGAGCGGCGGGCTCGGGTTTCTTGGCGGCCCGAAGGCGGAGCCCACGCTTCTGCAAGGCATCGCGGAGGGCAAAACCCAGCAGGAAAATCAGGGCGAGCGAGATCACGAAGATAAAGGTCAGCGCGAAATTGCGACCGAGGAGGCCGCTGCCCTCGGTTGCAAGGACGCCGAAGCCCGCGGGCATTCCCATGCGATTCCCGGACGACACGCAGGTCGGATTGTTTCAGGATTCCGTTCCGATTATCACCTGAAAACGCCGGCGACTCAGAACGGCTCCACTGTCTACTCGTTCCCATTCTTGCGAACGACGGCAGAAGAAGGCCAGGGTCGCCCGATCGTCATGCCTGCATAACGAAATCATCTTCCGGTCTCCCGCGATTGGATGATTACGGCAAAGAAGCGGGTCGAGGTTAGCCCGGCAGTCGAGGGTCGGGGCGCCGAGGTCTTCACGGCGGAAGCGCTTGAATTCATCTCCGACCTGCAACGACGATTCAATCCGAGGCGCCTGGACCTGCTGCGCCGTCGAGTGGAGCGCCAGGCCCAGGTGGATCGCGGAAAGACGCTCCGCTTTCGTTCAGAGACCCGGCGGATTCGGGACGACTCATGGAACATCACCCCGGTTCCGGCGGATCTGGTCGATCGCCGGGTTGAGATCACCGGGCCTACCGATCGAAAGATGATGATCAATGCGCTGAACTCGGGCGCGAAGACGTTCATGGCCGATTTCGAGGACGCAAACACGCCGGCGTGGCGGAACGTGGTGGACGGCCAGGTCAACCTCCGCGATGCCGTGCGGCGCACCATCTCGTATGTGGGCGCGGAAGGCAAGGAATACCGGTTGAACCGCGAGCTCGCGACGCTGCTGGTCCGGCCGCGGGGATGGCATCTCCCCGAACGGCATGTCCACATCGACCGCGAACCCGCCGCCGCGAGTCTCGTCGATTTCGGTCTGTTCTTCTTCCATAATGCAAAGGACCTCGTCGCCCGGGGAACCGGACCGTATTTCTATCTCCCCAAGATGGAAAGCCACCTCGAGGCCCGCCTGTGGAACGACGTCTTCGCCTTCGCGGAGGATACGGTGGGCGTCCGGCGCGGAACGATCAAAGGGACCGCGCTGATCGAGACGTTCCCGGCCGCATTCGAGATGGAGGAGATCCTCTACGAGTTACGGGACCACGCCGCGGGCCTCAACGCGGGCCGATGGGACTATCTCTTCAGCATCATCAAGACGCTGCGAGCCCGGAGGGACTTCGTGCTGCCGGACCGAGCCCAGCTCACGATGACCGTCCCGTTCATGCGCGCGTACACGGAACTCCTGGTGAAGACGTGCCACCGCCGCGGCGCTCACGCGATCGGCGGCATGGCCGCGTTCGTCCCGAGCCGCAAGGACCCGAAAGCGAACGAGGTCGCCTTCGCCAAGGTGCGGGAAGACAAGGCGCGCGAGGCGGACGACGGCTTCGACGGCACCTGGGTCGCCCATCCCGACCTCGTCCCCGTCGCCCGGGAGGTTTTTGACCGCGCGCTGCAGGGACGATCGAACCAACTCGCCCGCCTGCGGGACGATGTGGAGGTGTCGGCGCACGAAATCCTGGATGTCCAGGTTCCGGGCGGCAAGACCACCGAGGCCGGCTTGCGCAGCAATGTCCGGGTCGCGATCCAGTACCTCGAAGCATGGCTCCGGGGAACCGGGGCCGTGACAATTTCGAACCTCATGGAGGACACCGCGACCGCCGAGATCGCGCGCTCGCTGGTCTGGCAGTGGGTCCATCACGGCGCGCGCCTGGAGGATGAGCGGACGGTCAACGAGGGACTCGTGCGGCAAATTGGCGACGAGGAGCTCGATCGGCTGCGGATGGAGGCGAGGCCCTCCGCTCAGACACGGGGGCGATTCCGAGAAGCGCGAAAGCTGTTCGACGAGATCGCGCTGAAGGAGCCGTTGGTGGATTTCCTGACGATCCAGGCGTATGAGCTTCTCGAATGATCTTATCGTTGGCGACCGTGCGACCGAGGAAGACTCCCGGCCGAGCCGGTCCTAGGTTGCGGCCTTGGCGCCACGCTTCGCGGGCGGCTTGTTCGCCGCCGGTTCGGAGAACAGTTCGAGGGGTTTCTCCTTCCTCATCTTCTCGCCGGGGATCGGGACGGGATACTCCCCGGTCAGGCACCCGAGACAGATGTCTTCCCGGGAATGCTTCAGCGCGGTAATCAGCCCCTTCATGGAGAGATATCCGAGGGAATCCGCATTGATGAAGTCCGCAATCTCCGGCACCGTCTTCTCATTCGCGATGAACTGGTCTCGCGTCTTCATATCGATTCCGAGATAGCAGGGGAACCGAATCGGCAGGCAGCCGATGCGAACATGGACTTCCTTCGCGCCGGCCTGTCGGAGGATTTGCACGATCTTTCGGATCGTCGTCCCGCGGACGATGGAGTCGTCGATCAGCACGATCCGCTTGTTCTTCACCGCCGACCGGATCGCGTTCAGCTTCAGCATGACGCCGAGCTCGCGCTCCCCCTGATCGGGCATGATGAAGGTGCGCTCGATGTACCGGTTCTTGATGAGCCCCTCGACGACCGGCAGGCCGGCGAGTTGCGCGTACCCCTGGGCCTGCGCCCGACCAGATTCCGGGACGGGCACGATGATGTCCGCCTCGACCGGATACTCTTTCGCGAGTTGCTCACCGATTTTCACGCGGGCGTCATAGACCAGACGGTCGTCCAAGACGCTGTCCGGGCGCGCGAAGTACACCCACTCGAACATGCAGTGCGCGGTGTGGTTCGGATGGGGGAGCCGCATCGAATCGAAGCCGTCCGGCCGGAGCTCGACGATTTCCCCCGGCTTCAGGTCGCGGATGAACTTGAACCCGAGCGTGTCGAACACGACGCTCTCCGACGCGATCATGAACCGGCCGTTCCCTTCCCCGATGCACAGCGGCCGCACTGCCAGGGGATCGCGGACCGCGTAGACGGTGTCGTTGATCATCAGCGCGAGGCTGTACGCCCCGACGAGACGTGCGGTGAATTCTTTCAGGGCCCGCTTGACATCGCCGCCCGAGTTCACGATTTCGTTCGCAAGCAGCCGAACGATGACCTCGCTGTCGGAGGTCGTCATGAAGGCCCAGCCTTTCTTGCTGAGCTCCTCACGAATCTCGTCCGCGTTCGCGATGTCTCCGTTGTGCGCGAGCGCGATGTCCCCATAGGATGTCTTGACGACGATCGGTTGAGCGTTCTCGAGGACGCTCGATCCCGTCGTTGAATAGCGAACGTGGCCGATCCCGTTGTTTCCGCGCAGGTCCATGAGGTCCTCTTTCGAGAAGACCTCGTGCACGAGGCCCATGCCCCGTTTCGACTTCATCTCGCCATTGTACACCGCGAGACCAGCGGACTCCTGGCCGCGATGCTGGAGGATTCGCAGGCCGAGGAAGAGGTCCGTCGTCACCGGCGTGGTGCCCGAGCAGCCGATGATCCCGCACTTCTCGCGCGGGCGAAAGTCGGAGACCTCCGACACGGCCTGGTCGACGGACATCGTCAATGCCTCTTCGCCCAGGAGTAACCTCGAAGTTTCTTCATCCGTCCGAAGCCGCAGGCGGCACAGTACTTCTTCTGCTTGTGATACGCGCGCTGACCGCAGCGCCGGCACCGGATGTGGACGCTCTTCCGTCCCATCTTGCCAAGCGACGCGGTCCCCTTCGTCATGCAGGCCACCTACGTCATGGGGAGATGTAGATGACGTTGTCTCCTCGGACAATCGCGAGGTCCATCTTCCGCTGGGCCTGGTTGTCCTGCATCTCCTCCGCGTTCCGGAGGACGAGGTTCATGTGCGGGTCGAATCCATCGAGGATTCCGCGGTACCCTCGCCCGCCTTTCAGCTCAACCATCACGTTCGAGCTGATCCGTTGGTTGAGGAGAGAAAGCGGCTTAATCATCGGACCACGGCGCAGCCATGGAGGCGGCGTACTTAAAGGTTTACGGGAGGGATTGAACGCGCCATTACGGCTCGACGAGTACACCAGGCCTCTTCCGCTGTAAGGCCTCGAGCCGGCTCATGAGGTCCATCATTCCGATTCGGCCCGCCTTCCAATCAATGATCGCCGTGAGTTCGGCCTGATGCTCAGGCGCCACGCTGATCGTGATTGGACGGAAGATGCCAAGAGCGCCGTGCCCGCTTGGACTCATATCGATCTGAAATCGCTAACCATGTTCGGCAGGCGATCGCCGCGGGGACAAGCCAAGACAATCCAATCCGTGCCTACCATCCGAACTTGCAAGTCCAGATCGATCAACTTGGTCAACCAGGGACGGTCACGGGCGGCCGCAATTTCTTTCAGCTCCTGAATACGTCCAGGATCAGCGCGATTGTTGGGGAACGGTTCTTCCCTCGTCAGCAACTTGGTTCTGAGGCCGTCCTCCGCCACGAAACCGACCGATACCTTTCAATCCGGGTCTGACCTTCTCGACCTGAGGGACGAGTGAGCGAACGAGCGAAAGACGCAAACTCGGCGGGTTTGTGTGCCTTCTTGTAGGTACCCTCTTGTTTACGGTGGGCGCGGTCATCTTCTTCTATCCTGGACCTCGTCCGTATCAGACGGACGGGGTTGTTGTCGTAATTGCCGGCCTCGCGATGCAGATCTTGGGAGTCGTTCTGCTCGCCCCGCCGAGAACTCCAACGACATGATCCGAAGAGAAGGGGGCGTCCTCCACCTCGAAACGACCAAAGTGGGGGATCGGGAGCTATCTGATGGCATTCGAAAAAGGGCTCTGAGTTGGAGGTGGGAGCGACGGAAAACAAACCGGAGATCTCTCGACCGAGCCGGATTGGACAGCGGACGGCATCGGAGGTTATGGTCTTCAGCACTACCTCGATGACAGTAGTCGCGGTCGCGTTCTTTCTGATAGCGCGCCCTGCCTCGCCTTGGCTCGGGACTATCCTTGATTTGATGATCATCGGAGCTGTCGTTGGAGCCGGCACAGGGATCCTCTTGACACGGTGGAGGGATCGCGTGATCGTCGGCTTCCTAAGCGCCTTCCTGGGTGTCGCCTTCGCTCTTTTCTTCGCTGAGCTCGTCTTCGAGTTGACCTCTCGCGAGCCCAGAGAGTTCCTGTTGGAACTGGCCGTCCTGATTGTCTTGTTGCTCGGAATTCCATCAGGCCTCGCAGGCGCCGCAGGAGCGGTTCTTACCGGCTTTGCTGTGGTGCCCGCCCCCACACGGATTGGAGCGGCCGTCATAGAATCGCTTCCGTCGTGCCGGGACGAGCCTCGGGCAGTCTGGCGCAGGTCAAGCCAATGCAAAGGGAAAGGTGCCCGCCGGAGAGGGCGGGCATGATGGGGACTGGACGGCACAGGCGCGACCGAACGCTTCTGACAGCACCGATCTTTAATGGCGCGCTTGGGCGGGCCTGTAAAGGTTTACGGGAGGCGTGACGCGGGGACGCAACTCTCAACGAGCGTCACGGATTTCGGTGAGCCCTCTTCCCCTCACTCTCGTGTCCGTTGCCCTTCGACGGATCCACGAGAAAACCGGAATCCCGCAGGATATCCATGCCCACGATCATGTGATATCGCATGTCCTTCCGATCGGCGATTGCAACGGCGACATCGAACTCTCGCCCTGCAATAACCACGCGGGCATCCACGACGTCTCGTTCTTCCGGCTCGTGGGCTGCGGCCGCCCGAACGCGGACTCGATCAAACACGGGGCCAAGGCCCGCCCTCGCCGCGAGGTCCGTGTCGAGGCTGGTCCGTGCCGCGCCGGTATCGATCCGCGCCAGAACCCGGATGTCGCCCTTGCTCCCGCGGAGGGTGACCTCCTCGACGACGCCAATGCTCGTGCGTGCCGGTCGTTGCCGCCGCTCAGAGACCACGGGGTGCACCGCCAACTCCCTTCGCTCTATCGAAATACGTCCCGCGATATAGCCTTAACCGCGAAAATCGCGGACTCGACACGTTTTTCCCCCGCGAACCGCATCGCTTCCTTCCGCGGGTGTGGCCTCGGATGAAGATCGGCGTAATTTCGAAGAAACCCACCTATTGGTCCACAAAGGCCATCTTAAAGTCGATCCGCGAACACGGCCACGAGCCCGAATTCGTGAAGACCGACGAGGTACGACTCGTCGTCGCCGGCACCGACGACGCGGTGTTCAACGGCAAGTCGTTGCGGTCCTACGACATCCTGATTCCGCGGGTCGGTCGCTCGATGACGGACTTCGGCAAGATGCTGTTGCGCCAGCTTGAGCTCATGGGCATCCGGACGACACTGACGAGTGACGGCCTCATCACCGCGCGCAACAAGTTCCTGGCGCTCCAATCGCTCCGGCAAGCGCGCATCCCGATCCCGCGGAGCATCCTCCTGGCCTCCCGGCCGAACTTCGTGGAGGCCGCGCATTTGGTCCGCTACCCAGCTGTCTTGAAAATCCTCTCGGGGACGCAAGGGATCGGCGTGATGCGCGTGAAGAGCCTCGAGGAGACCGCGTCGATCGTCGACACCCTGAAGTTCTTCGGCGAGGTCGTGTGCCTGCAGGAGTACATCCCGAATCCCGGAGTCGACATCCGCGCCTTAGTCGTGGGC
>VBLZ01000068.1 GCA_005878515.1 Methanobacteriota archaeon
TCTCGAGCGCGGTGAACGCGTCCGCCTTCAACCCGTGGTACCTGGCGCTCGCGGTCTCCGGCGTCCTGAACAGCGCCCTGTCCCTCTACTACTACGCGCGGGTGATCTGGTACATGTACATCCTCGAGCCGGAGGCGGGCACGGCCAAGGAGCCCGTCGCTCGGTCGATCAGTGCCGCGGTGTTCGTCGCCCTGGCGATCGTCATGTTGACGGCCGTGATCGCCGTGTTCTTCTTCGGCTACCTGACGGATGCGGCGCGCTCGTTCTTCGGATTCTGAGCACGACGGCGCCGGATTCGCGTCCGACTCCCCTCCGAAGACTTTTATCCCCCACGCCGACCATGAGGAGGCGCATGGCCTCTCCATCGCCCGGTTCGCGGGTCATCCTCCACGTCGACATGGACGCGTTCTACGCGTCCGTCGAGGTCCGCGAGAGTCCCGCCCTCGAGGGGAAACCGGTCGTCGTGGGAGCGGACCCGAGGGAGCATCCGCGCGGCGTCGTGTTGACGGCGAGCTACGAGGCCCGGCAGTACGGCGTGCGATCGGCGATGTCGTGCATCGAGGCGTCGCGGCGTTGTCCGCAGGCCGTGTTCGTGCCCCCGCACTTCGAGCTCTACGGTCGGGTCAGCGGAGAGATCATGGACACCCTCCGGACCTTCGCGGACCGGCTGCAGCCGAGTGGAATCGAGGAGGGCTTCCTCGATGTCACGATTCGTACCGGCGGCAGCTTCGCGCACGCACAGGATCTCGCGCGGGAGATTAAGGGCGCGATCCGCGACCGGCATCGCCTCACCTGTTCCATCGGGGTCGCTCCGACGAAAGCGATCGCAAAGATCGCCTCGGACCTTCAGAAGCCGGACGGGCTCACGGTCGTCTCGCCGGACGAGGTCGTCGTCTTCCTGGCACCGATCTCCGTGCGGAAGATCCTCGGGGTGGGTCCGAAGACCGCCGAGCGGCTCAAGGAGATCGGTCTCGAGTCGATCGCGGACGTCCAGGTATACAACCGCCAGGATCTCATCGAGCTCCTCGGGGCCTTCGGCGAGTACCTGCATGACGTATCGATGGGCCGCGACGCCGAAGAGGTCATCGAGCCCACGGGCCCCCCGGAGTCGATCAGCACCGAGATGACGTTCGAGAAGGACCTCGGCGCCTACGATGCCGTGTGGCCGGAACTGGAGGCGATGGCGAAGTCCCTCCACGAACAACTCGTCCATGAGAAGTACGCATTCCGCACGGTGACGCTCAAGGCCAAGTACTCGAACTTCGAGATTCACACACGCTCGAAGAGCCTGAAGATTCATTCGACGGACCTGGAGCCCATCCTGATCCTCAGTCAGACGATGCTCAAAGAGGTCCTCGCCTCCGGCCGCAAGATCCGCCTCGTGGGCGTGCGGTTGTCCAATCTGCTCGAGCGGGCGGCGCCCCAGACCACGCTGTCGAAGTGGACGCCGATCCGCGAACCGGTCACCGACTCGTGAACGATCCCGAGACGATGATCTGCACCGGGATTTCCTCGAGGGTCCGTGGGAGCGCCGCGAGGATCTTGGGGTTGTCGTCCGTCACATAGACGCAAATGCAGTCCCGGCCCTCCTTTCGGCCGATCCCCACACCGACGACGCCGGGAAGGCTCATCAGACGCTCCTCGTGCTTCCGTTTGACCGCCTTGACCGTGGCCATCGTCTGTTCCTTCAATGCGTCCGCGGCATATAGCCGTCGCGAACCGAGAATCCCGAGTCGTCGAATTGAGCTCACTGCGTCTAGACGCCACGATATCAAGGCGGAGGCGGCCGGATGAACCCTTCCTGCATGAGGGACTTTGTCTCTTCGCGGGCCCTGCGGATCATCTCGAGGGCTCCCTGGTACAGTGTGTCGCGAGTCTTCGTCTCCCGAGCGATCCCCTGTTGCATCGCCTTGAGGGCCACTGCGGTCGCCTCCCGGGCGAAGACGTCGATCTCATCCATCGTCGGCACGATGTGCGTTTCGTCGAGGCCTTTCTCCTCCGCGACCTTCGCGAGTTCCTCCGCGGCCGCGATGCACATCTCGTCCGTGATCGTGCGCGCGCGGACGTCCAGTGTGCCGCGGAAGATCCCGGGGAAACCAAGGCTGTTGTTGACCTGGTTCGGGAAGTCGGACCGTCCGGTCGCGATCACACGGGCCCCGGCCTCCGCGGCTTCCCATGGCCAAATCTCCGGCACCGGGTTCGCGATGACGAACAGGATGGAATCGTCGGCCATCGACGCGACCCAGTCCTTCTGGATGACCCCGGGGCCGGGTCTCGAGGCCGCGATCGTGACGTCCGCGTCCCGCATCGCATCGGCGATCCCTCCTTCTCGATCGCCGCCGTTTGTGATGAGGGCGAGTTCCCATTTCTCCGCGTACTCGTTCGCCGCCACTTCGACATCTTCCCGGTGACGGCAGACGATCCCCTTCGAGTCGACGAGGATCAGGTGTTCCGGTTTTGCACCGGCCTCGATCAGGAGCTTCGCGGTCCGGATGTTGGAGGCCCCTGCGCCGACGAGCGTGATCGTGACGTCGGCCATCTTCTTCCCCACGACCTTGAGCGCGTTGATCAGACCGGCGACGTTGATCGTCGCGGTGCCTTGTTGGTCGTCGTGCCACACCGCGATCTCACACTCCTTCCGGAGCCGTTGCAGAATCGAGAAACACTTCGGCTGCGCGATGTCCTCGAGGTTGACACCGCCGAACGAGGGCGTGATGAGCTTGACCGTCTCGATGATTTTCTCGGGGTCCTTCGTCGCGAGCGGAATCGGGAACGCGTCGACGCCTCCGAGATACTTGAACAACAGGGACTTGCCTTCCATGACGGGCAATCCGGCCTCGGGCCCGATGTCGCCGAGGCCCAGGACGCGCGTCCCGTCCGTTACGATGGCGACTTGATTCCACTTGTTCGTCAGGGTCCACACCTTGCTCGGGTCCGCGGCGATGTCGAGGCAGGGCTGCGCGACCCCCGGGGTGTACCAGATCGCGAAGTCGTTGAAGCTGCGGACGGGCACCCGCGGGACGATCTCGATCTTGCCTTGGTAGTACGGGTGGTACTTCGCGGACTGTTCCTTCGGAAGGTTCGCGCGCTTCAGGTTCTCTTCGACTTCCTTGGGAGTCGGCGCTTTCACGCCTTTGTCGCCCCCGCGCTTTTTCGTGGCCACCATGGAAGCACCAAGAGAGGACGCGAAGAGAGTTCCGGGCTCGCTTAAACCTTTGGACCAAGTCATCACGCAATGCGGGAAGAGACCGGATTCTCCCGGACCAAGGCCGATTTTCACTTTCGGCTAACTCTCCCGCACGAACGAAGATGAACCTCGGAGCCTTCGGACATTTGTCCGAAAAAGGCGACGACCATGGTCCGGAGATCCACAATCAAATGGGTGCGCGAAGGCAAGGCTATTGGACGCGAATCCGGGTTCATCGTGACCTGGGATGTGAACAGCAGCGATCGGGCTATGGCCCATCGCCTACAGCGATTCGTGTATGGCGACACGGCTCGTTCCAACGGGAGGGAGTACCGGTATCCGGGATTCGTCGAGAAGACGGGTGTTCGCTATCTCGGTCAATCGGTCATCTTCGTGCGCCCGAATCTGCTGGGCGAACTCGTCGACTTCTTGTCGAAGTCTCGGATCGAGCACGAGGTCACCGCTGCCGCGGTCGGACAGAGCCGCGGTTGGACAATTTCGGGTATCTGTCCGAAGCGCGTGGTTAGTGTGAGGGACGCCACCCTGGTCGTTTTCGGGCTTTTGTCCGAAATCCCTGGTGGTCCGGTGTCTACGATCCCTTCCATGTCTGCTCCGGTCTGAGGATTTCGGGCACATGTCCGAACACCCGCAAAGGTTTTTCCGGATCCCTCGCGTGGCCCGCTCCGTGCTCACTGCGGTCGTGGATCGTTCGGGTCGTGGCGGAACTCGCAAGGTGAAGGCCGCCTTCGAGGAAGTGGCAGCTCGCTATGAGGAGCACGGCCTCCGCGTCTCATGGCCTGTGTCCGCCGAGATTGTCTCGATGGCTATCATGGGAGCCACGAAGTCGAGCGATTCCTCGCACACCCTGTTCGTGTCCGTCCGCGCCGTCGAGTCCGGCCTCCTCGACGGGCTCATCGCACACGAGATGGGCCACATGCTCCGGACCGAATCGGGGCACGCGTCCCACAACGCCGAGGTCTTCCGAGCGTTGTCCCGCGAAGTCCGGATCCCGCGGGCGGCCGAAGGCGCCTTCTCGGCGGCGTTCAACCACATCCAGGACATCTACGCCGATGATTACGCGTTCCTCGTGTTCTCGACGGACGGGGACGACCGCGCGTACGAGTTCTTTTCGCAATGGATCGAGGGCAACGCGTCGATGCGGGGACGCAACCGATGGAAGAACGTCAGCCTCGCCGCGACCAATGGCTTTGCGCTCGGGAACCTCCTCCGGCACGGTCGGCTGTCGAAGGACGATCCGCTCTGGGAGCGGGCGCATGCGTTCGACCGCGAAGCCGGATTCGAGGCCGTCGCGGCGCTCGCGAACTTCTACGCGAAGCTTCCGGAGGATCCCTCACCCGAGGCGTTTGTGACCCAGGTAAACACCCTCGCCACGGTGATGACACGGGCCGCGTCATCGTAGGGCCCGCAACGTTTAATACTCGCCCAATGCTGCTTCGATATCTTCAGAGGTAACATCGTGGCCGAAGAACTCGAGACCGCTCAGATACCCCCGCATATCATGGCGGCGATGCGCGAGCGCATGAAGATGGCGCAGCGCATGTCTCGGATCAAACACAAGATTGTGGTGATGTCAGGAAAGGGTGGCGTGGGGAAAAGCTCCGTCGCCGCGAATCTTGCCGTCGTGCTCGCCGAGGACGGCTCGGCGGGCATCGTCGATGCCGACGTCACGGGACCCGACATCCCGATGCTCATGGGCGTCCAGGATGCGCAAGTGAAGGCGACCGACACCGGGATGGAACCGACGGTTGGCCCCGCCGGCGTTAAGGTCATCTCGATGGCACAGCTCATCGATCGTGATACCGCGGTCGTGTGGCGCGGGCCCCTGAAGATCAAGGCGCTGAAGCAGATGCTGTCCGACGTCGAGTGGGGGGACCTCGACTACCTGGTCATCGATCTTCCACCCGGCACAAGCGATGAACCGCTCAGTGTGGCGCAGGAGATCCCCGACGCGGACGGCGCCGTCGTCGTGACGACACCGCAGCAGGTCTCCCTCCTGGACGTCCGCAAGTCGATCGCCTTCGCGAAAGCCGTGAAGATGGACATCCTCGGCGTCATCGAGAACATGAGCGGCTTCGTCTGCCCTCATTGCGGCAAGGAGACGGACATCTTCAAGGTCGGCGGGGGCGAAGCGGCCGCGAAAGAGCTCGGGCTTCCGTTCTTGGGTCGCATTCCCCTGGACCCGCGGATCGTCGTCGGAGGCGATGCGGGCAAACCGTTCGTCCTCGAACATCCGGACTCCGAGGCGGCGAAGGCGTTCCGTGCCATCGTAAAGAATCTGAAGCCGCACCTGAAGGAATCGAAGCCACGGCCCACCGGACCGTTGGCGAAGTGACGTCACGACCAGCGTGCGACGAATGCCTCGACCTGAGGTCGGGGAACCGCGCCGATGATGCCATCGACCAACTTCCCATCCTTGAACAGGAGCATCGTCGGGATGGAGGCGATTTGGAACCGCTCCGCGGTGCGCGGGTTCTCATCGACGTTCAACTTCCCAAGACGGAGGGCCGTCGCATGGGCCCTTGCGACCTCCTCGAGGATCGGAGCGACCCGATGGCAAGGGCCGCACCACTCGGCCCAGAAATCGACCAGGAGGAGACCCGCGCGGCCGACCTCTCGATCGAACGTGGCGTCAGTGAGCCGGATCGGCCCGGTCCAAGCCGCAGTCGCAGGCTTCGGTCCGGTCGTGGCCATGAGCTCCTGCAGCTTGCGGGCGCGAATCTCGACGAGCTCCGGGTCGTCCACGGAGGCGTGCACACCGACAGCCTGATAAAAGGGTTTGTCGCGGCCTATCGGGAGACCCTCGCCACGGGGCCGAACTCCTCTGCGAGCGGACCGAGGAGCCGCAGCTCGCGACGGACGAGGGCGATCTCCCGTTCGTTGAAGGCGGTCGGGTCGAACGGCACCAGGAGGACCGCCTCCCGCATCGCGACGGACTCGTTCAGGTCATGCAGGAGCGCCAGGACGGATCCGAAATCGTTGTGGGAGACGAGGTACTCGAGGCCGTCCAGCAGGACGACGCAGTGCTCGCTGACCTCGATGAAGTGTTCCACGGCGAGCGCGACCTTCTCCGGGGGACTCGGCCGGACCGCGTTCTTCTCCGTCGCCACGCGGCTGAGCCAGAGGATCGGCGTGCGCTCGAGCCCGTACTCCGTCATGACGGCCTTCGGCGCGCGCCGCGTGATGCAGAGTCCCTGCGTCCCGTGGGTGACGTAGTCCTTGAAGATCTCGAACGCCTGGCTCGCGTCCCGTTCCAGGACCGCGTACGTGTAGCCCCGATCCAATTCGTAGGTCGGCTTCGTGAGCAGATGGGCCTCGGCCTCCGGCACGATCAACGTCTGAAGGAACGACTTCTCGCGGACCCCGAAGGCGATCAGGCCCACGAGGGCCATCTCGAGGATGAAGCCGGGAGCCCGCAGGTCGATCTGGAAGTTCGGGAGGAGGATTTCGAAGAGGAGCTCCCCGACGGCGAAGCCGGAGATTCCGAAGATGATGAGGAACGTGTCCCGCCGGACCTCCTCGCCCGGGTTCGTCCGCCGCATGTGGAGGATGAACCGGTACGGCGCGTACAGGATGAGGGTGGCGACCGCGAGGCCGTTGATGAAGAGGAAGTACGGCTCGAACGAGATGAGGGGCGGGTTGACTTGCGCAACATGGACCGGGGAGACGAGGATCGTAACGATCGTCACGACCATGATGAAGACGTAGAACACGTAGGAGTTCGGGAACTCGTTCGTCATGTAGCGGAAGAAGTCCTTCCGGGACGTGATCCCGGCCGTCGTCGCGACGACGATGAACGCGCCGATCGTGATGCCGAACATGTAGTCGAACGTCGCTTGGACCCGCTTGGATAGGACGATTCCCGTCTCTTGGCTGAGACCCGGTTCCGTGATGTAAATGCTGATCAGGACGTTCGAGATGATCGCACAGACGAGGAGGGAGATCGCGAAGAGGAGGACGTGTTTCTGGAACACCCGGCCGGTCTTCTGCCGCGCGATCGCGACGATGATCAGGGCCGAGAGGAAGAGCGCGCTCGCCGCGCTCAGGTAGGTCACGATGGTCGTTCCATCCGTCAGGGACGCTCACCTACTGAGAATGAACAATAGCCTCCCTCGAGGCTATTTAAGCGGTCCCCGCCCGTTATCTGACGCGATTCCAGGAGCGCCGGCCTCGGCGGTGTTCCCAGCAATAATAATCGTATCGGAGAATCAACGGCCGCCCCTTCATATGGGCTGGCGGGGACATCTCCTCCGGTCTCTTGCCAGTCCAAGCCTACAATCCCCTTGGGATCAACCCCGAGGACCTGGATCTCCTCTCGCGGACCGTGCTCCGCCTCGGCGGCTACGCCGAAGGCCTGTTCGACTACCACGACTTCGGATTCGACAAGAACTACCTGAAGGACCATATCTCGAGCGTCCACGCGACGCTGAAGCGCCTCAAGGAGAACGCGCCGCCCGAAGGCATCCCGCTCCGGCC
Organism: Methanobacteriota archaeon; assembly: GCA_005878515.1. GTDB lineage: Archaea > Thermoplasmatota > Thermoplasmata > RBG-16-68-12 > RBG-16-68-12 > RBG-16-68-12. The sequence continues at coordinate 7,682 of VBLZ01000068.1, forward strand.
GCCCAACATCCCGGCCGGCGCGTTCTGGGAAGACCAGGGCGAGGTGTGGAACTACCTCCAGACGCTGCGCTTCGCCGCCGGCGCGACGATGATGACGGAGCAATACATCCCCCACATGACGCCGGAGAACCTGCAGCGCGCGATGACGGCGAAGATCTTCCGGGAGTGCGTCATCGGCATCCTGGACGACCTGATCGACAAGGGCAACTACTCGTACCTGGAGGCGAAGGACCTCCACCACATGGTCCTCAGCTCGATGCTCGACCCGGACTTCGATTCGACGAGCTTCACGAAGCGACTCGTGACGATGCTGCGCCAGGAGCAGATCCCGCTCTTCGACTTGATCAACAACATCGTCCGCGGCTTCAACGTCCTGTGGAACAACTCGCCGCACGGTCACGACTACTTCTACCAGATGGAGATCATGGACGAGCGGGTGGCCCTCGGCCAGGCCCTCTCGATGTTCGAGAAGGAGCCGAACTTCTCGATCGCCCGGATGGAGAAGATTACGGAGGCGTTCTACGCGCCGGACGAGACGATGCACTGGTGGGAAAAGCTCGGCGGTCACGTTTCGGCGGCGAGCCGGCACAACCTGATCGACATGGCCTTCACGGACCAACCGTACGACATTCGGCGGATGAAGAACTTCATGGCCGGCTGGTTCTACTACGACGCCGCCGTCATCCTGATGGACCACGTCGTCAGCATCCACCACGACCTTCGGAACGGGATCGCGAACCTCTCCCTGATCGCGATGCGGGAGAAGGAGCTCCGCGACCTGACGTCCTTGCGGAACTACAACCCGCACCTCACGATCGAGGACTACGACGGGCACCTGCGCCGCATCGCCGACCTCACGTCGAAAGCGATCCGCCTGGCGACGACGGACGTCCACGATGAGACGCTCGTCTACCCGTTCATGACGATCATGATGCCCGTCGTGATGATGGCCGACTGGATCGGCAACCGCGACGACATGATCCACACGTTCCTCGAAGCGATCGCACCGACGATCAAGCACGTCGCCAGCAACGGGACCGTGCCCACGCGCGCGATCATCGAAGTCGCCGGCGAAGCGGCCCGCGGTCAGTGAACGAGTCGATCGTTGCAACCCCGCTCAGTCGGATTTGCCTGGAGTGCCGTCCGCCAACCCACATCGCACCCCGGAAACGGTTATATAAGTCGGGGGAATAGCACGAATTGGGAGAGCTTGACGACCCCATCCCTGGATTTTGGCGTGGCCCCGGAGATGGCCCTCGTCGAGGCGAAGATCCGCCAAAGCATCGTTTCCGAAGAACCCCTCCTCCATGATATCGCCCGATACGTCATCGAGGCGGGCGGCAAGCGCATCCGGCCGATGGTCACCCTCCTCGCCTTCCGGGCCCTCGGCGGCACGGACGCCGCGCAGGCGATCGACCTCGCCGCGGCCCTGGAGCTGATCCACTCCGCGACCCTGATCCACGACGACATCAACGACGGCGGCGAGATGCGCCGCGGGCGCCTGACGGCGTACAAGAAGTTCGGATTGCAGAACGCCCTCATCACGGGCGACTTCCTATTCGTGAAGGCCTTCGGGATTGGCGGCAAGTTCGATGCGGAGATCGTCGAGCTGACCGCCGATGCATGCGCCGCCCTCGCGGAAGGCGAGATCCGCCAGAAGCGGCATGCCTTCGACACCGCCGTGACGCACGAAGAGTACCTCGACATCATCACGCGGAAGACGGCCTTGCCGATCATGGCGGGCGCGAAGATCATCGGGCTCATTGCCGGCGCACGCCTCGAGGACATCGATGCCGTCGGCGAGTACGGCCTGAATCTCGGGATCGCCTTCCAGATCGTGGATGACATCCTCGACGTCGTCGGGGAGGGCGCCCGCCTCGGGAAGCGCACCGGCACCGACCTCCGGGAGGGGAACGTAACCCTCGTCGCGATCCACGCCCTGAACGACGGCAGCTCGATCGACGTCGGCTCGCTCGCGCGCCTGATCGCGAAGCGCCGGAAGCGGGAGGAGGACGTCCGACGCGGCCTCGCACTCCTGCGGGATTCCGGCGCGATCGAGAAGGCCCGCGCGGAGGCGTTCGCCTTCGGACAGCTCGCGAAGAAGGCGCTGGACCCGATTCGGGAGAGCGACGCGAAAGCGAACATGGTCCAACTGGTCGACTACGTCCTCTCCCGCGACCGGTGAGGGGGCAGCGCGATGCCCTCGCCTTACGGCGTCATCGTCGTCGGCTCGGGACCCGCGGGAGCCACGGCGGCCCGGTACGGGGCCCGACGGGGCCTGAAGGTCCTGCTGGTCGACAAGCGCAAGGAGATCGGCGTGCCGGTCCAGTGCGGCGAATACGTCGCCCACAACGAGGAAGTCCACGCGATCTTCCCGACCGTGACCGAGCTCGAGGACCTCATGGAGGTCCCGTACCGCGTGCGCGAGATCGACACCCCGGTCATCCGGATCTGGTCGCCGAACGGCCGGCGGTACGACATCCCGTTCAAAGGCTTCACGGTCCGACGCGACCGGATGGACCAGGGGATCGCGGCGCAGGCCGTGGCCGAAGGTGCGGAGCTGATGACCGAGACGACCGTCCTCCGCGTCCACGGCGAGGACGTCGAAACGAACCACGGAACGTTCCACGGCAAGGTGATCATCGGATCCGATGGCCCGCGATCGACCGTCGCGAAGTCGGTCGGCCTGGAGTGGCCCGTGTCGGCACCTGCCATGAGTGCGACTGCGGACGGCGAGTTCAGCGACGCGACGGACATGTTCTTCGGCAACCTTGCGCCCGGCGGATACGCATGGATCATCCCGAAGGCCGGATGCGCGAATGTCGGCCTGGGCACCTGGGAGCGATTCCGCGGGAATCTGCGCGAGCTGTTCGACAAGTTCATCGCGGCTCGCCGCCTCGAGCCCGGCAAAGCGACCGGAGGTTTCGTCCCGGTCCTAGGGCCGCCGCCAAGGACGGTGAAGGACAACGTCATGCTGGTCGGCGACGCCGCCGGCATGGTCATGGCGACGAATGGCGGGGGGAACAATGTCGCGATGATCGCGGGCCGTTACGCGGGCTTGACCGCGGCGGATCATCTCCTCGACGGCACGCCGCTCGACGAGTACGAGGCGCGATGGCGGACGGCCGTCGGCGGGCCCTTGGCCGAAGGCGTGCGCATCAAGCGCTTCGCGGACCGATTCTTCGGGTCCGACCGGTTGCTGGATGCCGCGATGGTCCTCCTGGGCCGACATCGGATGGCGCGCGCGATCCGATGCCAACGACTCTTCCTTCCAGGCAGCGCGAAGGTCTTATAGCGCCCCGGTCCATCGACGGCGGAAGCGATGGACTTCCAGTTTCTCGGCGGCGCCTCGGAGGTCGGCCGCCTCGGTATGATCCTGAAGAAGGGACCGACTTCCCTCCTGTTCGATTACGGACTGCTGCCTCGCGACCCGCCGCAGTACCCGATGCCCGCGCCTCCCGTGGACGGGATGTTCATCAGCCATGCCCATCTCGACCACACGGGGATGATCCCGTGGGTCACCCGACGCCAGGATGTGGACGTCGTCCTGACGCCTCCGACCGCGGATGTCGCGGATCTTCTCTTGGCGGATTCCCTGAAGATCGCGGACGCCGAGGGCTTCGACGCGCCGTTCGATGACAGCGACCTCCGGACCGCGCGGCGCCGATACCGGACGATCGATTTCGGGGACAACGTGGACATCGGCGACCTCGAGATTACCGCCCATCCCGCGGGCCACATCCCCGGCGCGACGATGTACGAGGTGAACGGGACCGAGACGACCTTGTTCACCGGGGACCTGCACACGCTCACCACGGACCTCGTATTGGGCGCCCGTCCCGTCCATTGCGACACGCTGTTCATCGAATCGACGTACGCGGGGCGGCAGCATCCGGAGCGGCTCAAGTCGGAGCACGCGTTCCTGCGGAAGATCGAGCAGGTCGTCAACCGCGGCGGCCTCGCCCTCGTCCCCTCGTTCGCGGTCGGCCGGACGCAGGACGTCCTCCTGACGCTCGCGAAAGCCCGGCACGAGGTGTGGCTGGACGGCATGGGGAAGAAAGTGAACTCGATCTACGTCGAGAACCCGGAGTATGTCCGCTCCGTGAAGGCGCTGCGAAAAGCGATGAACCGGACCCATGTCGTGCGAAACCATCGGGAGGGCGAACTGGCCTTGCGCGGCGAGGTGATCGTGACGACGAGCGGGATGCTCGATGGTGGACCTGTGCTGCGGTACCTCGAGGTGATCCGGGAGGATCCGCGGAGCGCGGTCCTCCTGACAGGCTACCAAGTCGAAGGGACGAACGGTCGGCGGCTTGTCGAGGAAGGTGTGATCGACCTGTACGGCGTCACGGTCGACATCAAGTGCGAGTGGCAGAAGTTCGACTTCAGCGCGCACGCCGGCCACGATGACCTGATTCGTTTCATCGAAGGATGCGATCCGCAACGGGTAGTCCTGATGCATGGAGAAAATCGACAAATCCTCGCCGATGCCCTCGAGGGCCGCGAGGTGCTGCTGCCCCAGGAAGGGCAGTGGCATTCGTTCTGATCTTGCTACCGTACGGGTGACACTAGGAGTACCGTCGGTCATTGTACTAGTTTCGGGTCTCACGAGAGTCGTACTTTCAGTGGCTAAGATTCGGCTGGTCCGCGGTCGACCGGATTCGAACCGCCTGTAGGGTGGACTAGCCGTGGCGAAAGAGGAGGTGGCCGCAATCGATTGCCGACCTGATCTTCGGCATCATCCCTCGGGCAAGCTTCTAATGCGTCTCCGGCATTCCACAGAAGCGGGGAGCCTTGACATGTCATGAAGACCTCACACCTGATCCGCGCGAGCGGAGTGGCCCTGATGATTGGCGGCATCCTTGGAGTCGTCGGCCTCGTCATTCATCCTTTAAGTGAGACGGCCTCGGACGTCGCCAGCAGCCGCTGGGTGCCAGCACATCTTCTTGCATTCGTGTCAGCGATACCGCTCATCTTTGGCTTGATTGGGTTGTACGCCCGCCAAGCCGAGGAAACAGGCCGCTTAGGACTGCTTGGATTTGCCCTGACTCTCATCGGTGCGATTTCAGATGGCATGGAGCTACTGTGGATTGAGGTCATCATCTTTCCTTTTCTCGTCGCGAATGATCCCGCATTGTACGACTCCCTGAGATCGTCATCCGCCTATTTGGTCGCACTTGCGCTGAGCTTCCTCCTTTTCTTCGGCGGTTGGATCACATTTGGAGCCGCGATGGTCCGTGCCGCGGTTCTTCCACGCTGGACAGTCTGGCTTGTTGTCATGGCAGTAATCCCCGCAATTTTTATCCTGGGTCTCGCGGTCCTCGTTCTCTCGGGCGTCGCGACTGCGTCTGGCCTTTCAGGTTCCGGGTCGCCGACGATTCTCATTTTCAATATCGTCGGCATCGTGTTGAGTCTGAGCTTTGTTGGATGGGGTTACGCTCTATGGTCAGAGAAACGACAAACTACAGCGCAATCCTAATCCTCAATGCAGGTCATGTTCAACTCAAGGGATGCTCCGCGACATGCATCCCACCAGGCATCCTCTCATGGTGCGAAGTGGTGTGCGGGTCATTCCAGGTTTTGGCCCGCTGACCTCGCGGCGAGGACAATCGGCGAACCGGGAGTCATCGGCGCTCGGCTTGAGCCGGACGGCTCAAGCGAGGCGAGCCATCTTGACTCCCCTCGCGCTTTGCTCTATCTGTGGGAATGGATCCGGCGGTACGGCGGAAGATTCGAAACCGAGCCCTCCTGCTATGGGCGGTGGTCCTCGGTCCATTCATCGTCTTCTCGATTCCAAGCGGTCCTCCGCCTTCCCCCGCGGCCATTTTCTTTTGGTTGGCGGGTGAGGTTGTTGCCGCTCTCCTCGCTCTGCCTCTCGCGTTCGCCCTCACGTACGCCGGATACCGGCTCCGGGTTTGGCGACAGAAGCGAAGGCAACCGCGGCTCGCTTCCGAACGAGCGCCTCCCGGGGTTACTTCCCCTTTCCGTTTTGCCGGCAGGCGATGGAAACCATCCGTTGGCATCCTCCTGTTTGTCCTGATCATCATCGTCCCGATCTGGTTCTTGCCAGCGCCGAGCCAGGCGATCCCCAACGCAATCGCTCAGGTGGTTCGGTGGCTCGGGTTGGCATTCGCTGCCTTCGCGGTGCCCGCTGCATTTCTCGGGCTTCGCGACGTCATGTATCAAGTCGACGACCGGGGGATTCAGGTGCGACGTGCGGTGCGGAGCCGGAGTTTCGATGCTCCGTGGGAAGCGATGAGCCAGGTGGAATTGCCGCAGCTCCACGCATTTGCCTCGACACTCCTTGGATCCTCCGCCTCGAGAATGAAGGCATATGGGTTGCGGACAAAAGACGGTGTCCTCCGCGGAATCGTGAGACCGTCTGCAGAACTCGGGCCTGTCCTAGGCGAAGCATTCGAGTCCTCGTTGTTGGGTTTAGCCGCGGAGCGCGGGGTTCGCGTTGTCGAGGTATCCTGGCGAGCAACGATGAAATGGAAACAAGGTCGATGACAAGTGGCAGACCGATTGTCCCCAGGGCTAGATTCCCACGTTCTTCGCGATCATCGCCCGGAGCGCCTTCCCGACGTACTTCAGTAGTCTCGGATCCTCTTTGATGAGTGCCCAACCGACCTTGGAGGGGAAGTCGATGTCCCCTTTCTTCTCGATGAGGCGCAACATCTCGGGGCTGTCGAAGATGTCGAACAGTTCCTCGAACTGGTCGTCGGTCAGCTTGCTGAAGCTCTCATGGATCGCAAGGTCCTTCCGCAGTTCCTTGCCGATTGACTTCGTCCACGCACGGTGGTACCGGTGGAGCACCCGCGCGGACAAGTCACCGGTCTCCAGCGCCTCGATGGCTGTCTGCGCTGCGAAATTCGAGCAGGTGAGCGCGGTGAAGATTCCGCCTCCCGATACGGCCTTGGCCTGGCATGCTGCGTCTCCGACGACCAGGACGTTGTCCGCGTACGTTCGACGGGGGAATCCGAGTGGAATGCCTCCCGCGATGTAGAGGATCGGCTGGGCGCCTTTCGTGTACTGCCTCACTTCGGGTCGAGTCAACATCTTTTCCAGGTAGGCGTACGCGTTCCCTTCGCCGACGCACAAGCCCACCCGGGCCGTGTCCCCGCTTGGGATGATCCAGCCGAAGAAGCCGGGAGCGATCTCGTTCCCGATGAACAGTGTGACGAATCCCGGATCTCCTCGCACACCGGTCATCTCTACCTCGAACCCAGGTAGGATCTTCCTCGGGCGGAGGATGTTGAACCACTTCGCCACGTTCGAGCGGACGCCGTCGCAGCCGACCAGCAGCTTCGCGTGCAGTTTTCGCGGCTCCCCGTCCTGGTCGATTGAGATTTCGACGCCGCCGTCGTCCCACCGTGCGGCTTGAGCCTGGGCACCGAGGAACGTGTGCGCGCCCTTCCGAACCGCATCCGTGGCGATCGCCCGGTCGAACATCGCGCGTTGCACGACGACCGCCTGCGTGTCGTGGCCGTCGATCACGAGCCGTCGGCCCGAAGGCGAATACAGCTCGGCCCCGTGGACGGCCCCGATGATCGTCTCCTTGCAGTCGACGTACTCGAAGACCCGCGGGGTGACGAGGCCGCCGCACTGGATCGGCTCCCCGATCTCACGATGTTCCTCGACCAGCGCGACCTCGTATCCGGCCGCCGCGACTTTACCCGCGAGGTAACCGCCCGCCGGGCCGGCCCCGATCACAACGACGTCGAAGGAGCGCGCAGAACTGACCACGTTCCGGCATCACTCCTTTAGATTCATGATGATCTCGAGGAAGTTCTCCAGATGCCGCGACAGCGACGCGTTGTCCGTGTAGCCGCACGCGGACAGGTCGGGCGCCGCAATCAAGGCAGCGGAACCGTCCACGATCACGTCGGTCGCGATGAGGCCTTTGCGGTTCACGACGCCCGCCCCTTCCGGGATTTTCTGACCCGGCTCCGTGATGATCGTGAACCGGATGCCGCGGGCGATCGCCTGCTCGATCTTCTTCCCCACGTTCTCGCGGATCTCGGAGAACGTCGGTGTGGAGATGATGCACGTCTCCGAAGACTGGTCGATCAACTCGCCGATCTTCTCCAAGACGCGGGTCTTCGTGACGATCGTGTAGACGAGCTGCGGCTCCCCTTTCGAACGCAAGACCTCGTGGAGCAGATCGAGCTTCGCGAACGTGTCCTCGAGGTGGTCGATCACCCGGCCTTTGACCTTGCTGGGCGCCTCCGGCTTGAAGATGGTCGGCCGGCCGCGGGTCGAGATGGCGAATCCTTTCTGGCACAGGCTCTGTAGGACCTTGTACGCGGACGTCCGGGGGATCCGCGCCGTCTCGGCGATCGTCTCCGCGCTCCCGTATCCGTGGGCCACGAGCGCGATGTATCCGCGGGCCTCGTACCCGGAGAGGCCGATTGACTCGAGCGTCTTCGTGGCCCGCTCGAATTCCTGCTCGAGGTCGACGCCGCCCGCGAGCAGCTTCGACAAATCTTGCGGAACCACGGGGCCACGATACCCGAGGGCGGTTTTTATCTTTTCGAATCGGCAGGCTCAGTGTTGGATATCGAAACGCGACGCAAGCCTTTATCCGACGGGAGCCTTCCTTCGCGGTCATGGGTTCGGCGCGCCCAGCCGCCCTCGCTGTGATAACCTTCCTGTTGATCTTCTGGAGCGTTTTCACTCCCGCGATCGGCCAGAATCCAGCGGGCCACATGGTCGTCACGACCGACTACGAACTCTTCGGGACCTCGGACCTGAACGGCGGCGGACATGTGACGTGGACGCTGACCGGGGCGAAGGCGGCGGAGCTGCGCGCGAAGATCGTGGACATGTTCGACACGTACGGTCAGATTCCTCGGGGCTTCCCGTTTGCCGGCACCGCCGGAGCGGCGAACGGGGACGGAACCCTCCAGCCGCTGGAAGGCCTTCGGTACACGGACCAACTCGAAAACGTCCTCGAAGCCTCGGGCCGCGGCACGATCGTCCAGTACATGCAGCTACTCCGGTTCGACCTGCGAGAGAACGCCGCGGATTCCAGCGTCGGGTTCGAACGGAGCACGTCGGGCCTCGCGAACACGAACGCGAGTTCGCCCGGCGACGTCGAGATCCGCTTCCTCTTCGAGGCGAACACGACGACCCGCTCCGCGCGGGTGTCCCTCCCGACGTCCGCGTTGGCCGAGTCGTTGTATCGGGTTTTCAACTACGAGGCGGTCCAGTCGCCGACGCTCACGGCCTCAGGTGCATACCCGGGATCCTGGCCGTTCCTCTTGGAAGGCGGCTGGCATAACTTCACGACGAATAGCTGTCCGTCCGGGGTTCCCTCGCCGTGCGCGGTCCTCTGGGCAGGGAACAACGCGACCGGGACGTACGCGAACAACGCGGTCGCCGCAACACGGACCACGGCCGATAACCTCCTCGCGGGCACCTCGGCGATCTACGTCCCGTTCGACCTCCGCTACGCAACGCAGGCATGGGCCACGTTCAACTACACGGGCCAGGTCGCGGACCCACAGGATCGGCTTCGCCTCGAGGTCGCTCACGCGCCCGCGTTCACGGACTGGACGAACCTCTCGTTCGGTGCCGGTACGACGCTGCCGACAACTGCTCCCGGGGTCTGGGCCACCGCGAACGTGAGTCTGGCGACCTACCTCGGCGGCGAGGTGCGACTTCGGCTGAACTTCACGTCGGATGCCGCGGGAAACGCACGAGGGTTCTTCATCCGCGACTTCGCGCTCCATGCGCCTTCGTTCCCGGACGGCGAGGTCGACCAGGCCGACACCCATTATCTCGTCGGCCCGCTCAGCTTCTCCGCTCCGGTCGTTCGAACCGGTGGGCTCCAGGTGATCCGGACCCCGGGCGGGGAGATTCTCCTGTACGGCTCCTCGCGAAATACGTCGGCCTTCCCCAGCGAGACGATTCGCTACGCGTCGTTTGACGCCCTCGAAAACCCGCAGATCCTGTTCGCCGTCATGCTCGTCGGCGCGTACGCGATTTCGCGGCAGCAGCACGATGCGTTCGTCCGGTACCGCGAGTCGTACCCCGCGACCTACCGGCTGGCGGTCCACCGGGCGAAGTGGCTCCATCGGCTCGGCGCCATCTCCATCGGGCTGCTGGTCCTCTTCTACTTCGTCCCGACCGCGACGTGGATCCTCGGCATCCGGGTGTTCGTATCCGGGTTCGCCTACTGGGTGCTGGCCATCGCCTTCGCCGTGTTGCTCGGATTCGGCACGCGGGGGTATTACTCTGGTCAGATTGCGCGGGCGTCCGCCGCCGCGAACGAGGAAACCCGGGTGGTCGTGAAGAAGGTCGCGATCCCGACGGGACCGGTCCAAACTGGAGGCTTCCTCGGGACGTGTCCCCATTGCCAGCGAGAGATCCTCGCCACCGACTCGGCGTTCCGGTGCACGTGCGGCGTCCTGTATCATCTCTCATGCGCCGCGAGCCTGACCCAATGCTCGAACTGCCGTACCCCGATTTCCGTGGAGGCCGACCGCACGACCCCCGAGGTCTCGATGCGATGCCAGTCGTGCGGGGAACTGCAGACGGTCCCGGTGGGAACGGACCCGCGCGTGGCCCCGTGCTCGAACTGCAGCGAGTTCCTCCGTCATCTGGACGAAGGCAAGCGCTACCTCGTCGTCGCGAGCAACCCCGCGATCGGGTTCGCGTGGCTGCGCGATCTCACGAAGATCGGTCGACCGGCGCTGTGCATGACCTCCGCCGCCGTGGAACGCATGCGACTCGAGTTCGGCGTGAAGGAGATTCCGATTGTCCAGGTCGCAGGCCACGCGGCGGGCGCGATCGACCCGAAAGACCTCGACCCGATCGGTTTGAGGCCGATCCTCCAGATCACGCGGGAACGGAAAGGCGGCGTGATCCTATACGACGGCCTCGACCAGATTATCGCCGAGTCCTCGCTGGCCGATGTGATCCGCTTCCTCCGGAAGGCGAACGACATGGCCTTCGTCAACGGGGTCACGGTGATCGCGCGCATCGCACCGGGAGTGCTCGCCGATCAGGAAGTCGCGCGGCTCAACGCGGAATTTGATGAGTACCTCGATCTTTCGGCCCAACTCTGAGGGTGCTCACTCCGGGCCGCTCCAGCGCACCCCGATCGAGTGCTCGATGCCGAGGTGGTCCAAGATCCGTGCGACGACGAAGTCGACCAGGTCGGCGATCCGTTTCGGCTGACCGTAGAATCCGGGCGATGCCGGTAGGATGATGACGCCGAGCCGGGCGAGCTTCAGCATGTTCTCCAGTGCGATCGCGCCGACCGGCGTTTCGCGGGGCACGAGGATCAGTTTCCGGTTCTCCTTCATCGCCACGGCCGCGGCCCGGGTGACGAGGTTGTCCGCGATGCCGGCCGCGATCTTCGCAAGGGTCGTGCCGCTGCACGGGACCACGACGACGGCGCCGAAGCGGGCCGAGCCCGACGCGGGCGCCGCCGCAAGGTTATCATCGCTGTACGCCGACCGCGCACCCGCGGCGAATTCCTCCGTGGTGAGGCCGGTCTCGATTTCGATGACCGTCGCGGCGTCTTTCGTCGTGATGACGTCGGCGCGGTCTCCTAGGATTTCGATGAGGCGCCGGGCGTATTCCACGCCGGAGGCGCCAGAGACGGCGACCACGACCCGGGATTCGGAAGACACACTTGTGGGAGGCGCCGAGTCCAAATGAAGATTCCGCGGGATGAGAATGCCAGTTCGTCACGATCCCAAAGCGCATCGAATTCAACCTTAAATAAGGTTAACAGCCGCAGATGCGGAAAGGGGAAGTCCCTGGCCCGAATCTGCGCACCGTGAAGCGAGGCACGATCCGTCGTTCAACTCTCCTTGACTTGGGTCTGCTCGTTCGCCACCGCCGCGGGATGTGGAGTGACATCGCGCAGTTCTCGAAAGCTGACCTCGATGCGGCGGATCGGGCGTACCGCCACTGGGCGACGACGCAGATGAAGTCGAACCGGTTTGCCGGTTTCATCGTCGACGTCGACGGTCAACCCGTGGCGAGCGGTTGCGTCTGGATCATGCAGGTGCAACCACGGCCGAACTGGAAGGGGACCGAGGCCGCATACCTTCTCTCGATGTACACCGAGCCCGCCCATCGAGGTCGAGGCCACGGGGCCCGCATCGTTCGCGAGGCGATCCGATATGCGAAGGGTCGGGGAATCAACGTGATGCTCCTCCACGCGTCACCGTTCGGCGAGCCGATTTACCAACGTCTCGGCTTCGAACGAACGAAGGAGATGCGATTATTCCTTGACCGGAGGAAGCGCCGACGACGGACTCCCGCCTCCCGGAAAACGCCCCGGCGCGCCCGATGATGGCGCCCTCCGGGGGAGCACGCAAGCCTTCAAATACGACTTTGATTTATGAAGCGCGAACCGACGCGTGTTCCTGATGACGACCGCATACGACGTACCTCCGGTGCTGTTGATCGAGCGCCTCAAGGAGAAGCTGCAGTCGGAAGGCAAGATCAAGCCGCCGGAATGGGCGTCGTTCGCACGC
>VBLZ01000048.1 GCA_005878515.1 Methanobacteriota archaeon
GAATGCGAGGACGAGGAAGAATGCCGCGAATCCGATTAGCAAATAGAAAGGCCATCGCGGAATCGGCTCCTTCACGCCGAATGCAGAGTCGGGCACGATTCCTTCAACGCCGAGGACCGTCAGATTGACGTCCCCCCGACAAGACGGCGGCGTGCAGGGGTTCGTGGCGTTCGCACTGATTGCAAGATTCCACTGCGCGTCCGTAAAGTAACCGCGCGAAGCGAAGCGGAACGCCGTCAATGTCCCGCTCACATTGCCCTCGAACTCGACCGAGAACCGGACGAAGTAGCTCGATTGAGAGAAAATCGATCCGTGCGCCATGTCCCTACTGTCCGCGGCTGTGACCACCGTGAAGTTCAGGAGTCGGGATGTCCCCGGATCCACCCGGACGGCGGTCCAACTCCACGCTCGTGTCACCGTCTCCGCGATCTTGGGATATGGGTACGGCCACGACGAGTCGACGAGGATGCTCTCGTCGATCGTCGCGTAGCGATAGATGCTCGCATTCAAGGTGACGTTGTTCATCGGCTCGAGATACGTCGAATTGAAGTAGAATTCGAACCGTCCGCTCTCGCCCGGAGCGAGTTCGGGCGACGCTTTGACCGAAATGAGCTTGTTCACCCTGCCGACCGCGCCCCAATCCTCCGCAGTCGCCGGCGGAGACAAGACCACGGCGAGGACCAGCAAGGCAAGGGCCAAGGCCGGGGCCCGCATGATGCGCGCCGAAGCGGGTCGGTCTTCATATAGCTATCGCGGAGTGTATCGCGGAACAGAGTGAATCCGAATCCACCATCTGTTGGAGTGACTCGCGCAATCGTCGTCCCGAAAGAAAACGCAGAGTCACTGCTCCGAAACTTGCAAATGGAGCGCCTCATCGACCGGACGATGAAGATCGTGAAGCGGGGCAATTCGATTCTCGTCCCCGTCACCGGCGAGCCGCGTTTCGATCTCGCCCCACTTCGCGCACGCCTCGAGCCGCACGTCGATCTTCCCCATCGCCTGCGGCCTCGGGATCCACGCCACGAGATCCGCGAACGACTCGAGGCCGCGGGCATTCCCGTCGCGCATGCGCCCCGACGATGGGAGCGGATCGGTGGCGTCCTCGTCCTCCGACTGCCTTCCGAAGGGCAACCACAGGCTCGCGTGATCGCCAAAATCTTCGGTATGGTCTTGGGCGCTCGAACCGTAGTCCAAGACCGTTCCGGGATCCACGGGCCGATGCGGGTTCCGGACGTTCAAGTCCTCTGGGGAAACGGAACCGAAACGGTGCACATCGAGGGCCGCATCCGATACGCGATGGACGTCGCGCGCGTGATGTTCTCCTCCGGCAACCTCGCCGAGCGAGTCGGCATCGCAGACCGAGTCCGTCCCGGTGCCATCGTCGTGGATCTCTTCGCGGGGATCGGCTACTTCTCGCTGCCGATCGCGGTTCGAGGGCGAGCCGAGACCGTCTACGGATGCGAACTCAATCCGGTGAGTTTTCGCTACCTGGTCGAGAACACACGGCTCAATCGCGCGACGAACTTGGTGCCGCTCCTCGGCGACTGCCGGGCAATCGCTCCCCGAGGGATCGCGGATTGGGTGATCATGGGCCACTTCGACGCGCGTGAATACCTCGACGTGGCGTTCGATGCGCTCCGCGGGAAGGGGACGATTGTCTACCATGAGCTGTGCCCGAAGGAGCAATATCCGGATGCGATGACCCAGAGGCTCGCGGCGGCCGCGCGAGCGCATTGGATGAATGTCCAGGCGATCCACACTCGAATTGTGAAATCGTACGCGCCCGGCATCGTGCATTCCGCGGCAGAAGTGGAGGTCACGCGCCAGAATCGACCCTAGGCGACCGAAACACTGATGAGGGATGGGTTCCTGGGGAACGGCGGTGAGCGGAATGAACTGTCCGAAATGCGGAGCGGTGTTGCCCGCGGAAGCGGCGTACTGTCCGTCGTGCGGAACGCCTCGGAGCGAGATCGACCACCTCCTGCGCCAGGCGGAACGCGCCGTGAACAAGGCGCTCGTCGTCGGAACCACGGTGCTCGACCGCGCGGCGAAAGAACTCCAGCCGGCCTTCGACAAGGCGGTACAGACTCTGCGTCCCGCTGTCGAGGCGGTCGGGAAGGCGACGAATGACATGGTCGTGGCGGTCACCCCCGCGGCCCAAGCCACCGTGCGGACGGCCAAGGAAGTCGTGGACAAGACCGTCGCGGCCGTGAGGCCGGCGGTCACGAAGGCGACCGAGAAGACCGGCCAGGCCGTCCACAAGATCCGAGAGAGGGTCCGAAGTCGGTAGGAACCCGGAATCTCCCGGGAGTCCCATCCAAACCGTTTTCTACGCAAGCGGACCTAGTGGATTCGTGAGCCGCACCGCGAGCGTCGCCGCCTTGGGTCTAGTCGCCGTCCTGCTCGCGGCCCTGGCCATCTCCGCGGGGACGGCTTCGACGAGCCCGCCGAGGCTGCCTGCGAACCCAGCCAGCGGCGCCCTCCTGGTGACCTTCGACATCCAGGTCGACGCCGGGGCCGCAGACTACGTCCAACGTGCCGCGCAAGCGGCGATCGCATCGAATCAGGATCTGGTCATTGTCATGAACACGCCGGGCGGCCTCCTCGCGAACATGGTGCAGATCATCAACTCGACGCAAGAGGTGCAGAACCATGGCCTGGCCGTGTACACGTACGTGCCCCCGGTCGGATTCGCCGCATCCGCCGGGAGTTACATTGCGCTCGCGACGAACGCGATCTACATGGGGAGTGGATCGGTTATCGGGCCGTCGACGCCGTACATCATCGGCGGCGATCCGAGCCAGGTCGAACATGTCCAGAACTTTGCGACCGGGTTGATGCGTTCGCTCGCCGAGAAGAACGGATACAACGTTGCTGCGGCGGTCGACATGGCGGCAAACAACTCGGCATATACTGCCGACGAGGCGGCCTCCGTCGGGCTCATCACCGGCAAGGCCGAGACCCTCAATGCTTTCCTCGCGGACGTCGGTTTGAGCGGCGTCCCGGTAACGCCGTTCGGCGAGCCGCTCTACGACCGATTCCTGAGTTTCCTCAGCGATCCGACCGTCGACGGGCTCTTCATCCTGGTCGGAATCATCGCGCTCGTCCTCGATCTCTTCCATCGGACCCTGTTCCTGAGCGTGGTCGCGGTCATCTTCATCGCCCTCGGATTCCTCGGTGCCCAGATAATCGGCGCGTCGGTCGTCGGCATCTTAATCCTGATCATCGCGGCGGCCCTCGTGATCCTGGAAGTGAAAGCGGGCCACGGGTTCTTCGCGATCACCGGCATCGCCCTCGGGGTCGCGGGCACCTACCTCCTCGCGTACAACGTCCAGTACTCGCCGTCTCCCTACGGCGTCGTCCAATACGTCATCCTGGGCGCCACCGGTGCCGTCCTCGTCGTGGCGTTCCTGTATCTCACGCGGATCCGGCACGCCCTCATGGCCCAGCCGAAGCTCATCGATCCCGGCCGGATCGTCAACATGACGGGTCGAGCGTCGACGGACCTCGTCCCTGGCAAGGACGGAGTCGCCAACGTCGGGGCCGAGGATTGGACCGCGGTGTCGGATGAATTCATCCCAAAGGGATCCGTGGTCCGTGTGATGGCCGTAACAGACGGGAAGATCCAAGTCACGACCGTTGCACCCGGACCGGAACCTTCGAAATCGAGCGAACCGTCCGCGACACCGCCGACCACGCCGTAGTCGATCCGCCGCTTAGGTCTGGTGCTTTCGGACCTTCAGGGTCACGTTGTCGGATTCCACAGCCGTCACGATGATCGGCTCCCCGCGGGCGATGTCTTCCTCTGCGACCGCGCTCCACGATTCGTGCTCGACGTGCACGACCCCTTTGCCGGTGGATTTCATTGCAACGAGGGCGCGGCCGGTCTTGCCGACCAGCGTGTCGCCGGAGAAATAGCGCTGAGTGATGACCTTCGTCGTCGTCTGCTGAAACGCGAACGCAAGTCCGACCCCGATCATGACGATCAGGACGCCCGAGGCGAGGTAGTCGAACCGGCTCACGATCCAGCCGTGGACGATCAGGAAGATGCCGAACGCGACGACCGCCAGCACGACCAGGACCGAGCGGATGCCGTAGAGGAAGAGCCGGTCGATCAGGTTCGAGACGGGCGGGTCCGGACTCTTAGCGGTCATCCCCTTTCGCGGCTCCCTCCGCCGACGCGAGCACACCTCGGAACGGCCGGATGAGCTCCGTGAACTCGAGGGGCAAGATGAACTTCGTGGCCGGGCTTGCGCCGAGCGCCCGGAGGGCATCGAGGTACTGGAGCATCAAAGTCTTCTCGTCGACCCCCTTCGCGGCCCCGAAGATCGTCGAGAGGGCCTGCGCGTAGCCTTCCGCGTTCAAGATCGCTGCCTGTCGTGCGCCTTCCGCGCGGAGGACCGCGGACTGCTTGTCGCCTTCCGCGATGGTGACCGTGGCGGTCTTCCTCCCGTCGGCTTCGATGACGACGGCCCGCCGGCTCCGTTCGGCCGACATCTGGAGGATCATTGCGTCCGTGACGTTCTTGGGAGGAAGAATCTCTCGGATCTCGACGTTCGTGACCTTGACGCCCCAGCGGGTCGTGACCTCGTCGAGCTTCGTCCGCAGGATCGCGTTGATCTCCTCGCGCTTCGACAGCACCTCGTCGAGGATGATGTCGCCGATGACGGCTCGCAGGGTCGTGGTGGCGATCCCCATCGCCGCTCCCTCGAAGTTGTTCACCCGGATCACGGAGTCGGCGGCGCTTGCGACCTTGAAGTACACGATGAAGTCGACGTCCACCGGGGCGTTGTCCTTCGTGATGCACGTCTGGTGCGGGATCGTCAGGTATCGCTCCCGCAGGTCGACGCGGACCGGCTTGTCAATCCCGGGGATGACGACGACGATCCCGGGGCCCTTCTCGGCCTGGGCCTTCCCCAAGCGGAAGTTCACGATCCGTTCGTACTCCTTGACGACCTTGAGGCTCGCGAAGAGCAAGATCAGGACGATGATCACGAAAACGAACGCGCCAACCGCTGCGCCAACCAGATCGGTCCCTTGGAGCGCGGTCACCGAACCGAGGTCGAGTAGCCCGAGAAGTCCCCACATGCCTGTTCCCCCGGGGCAGGATGCCCGCTCCCCGACTTAAGGCCATGGTCGGATTTCCGCAAGCCGGCGTGCGCGGGGATTGAAACCTTTATCCTGTTTCGTCCGGTTCGGTGGTCGATGTCCCCGGAGGAACGGCTCCAGACCGTACTGCACGGCTCCGAGGAAGTCGTCACCCGCGACGAGCTGCGGACGCTCCTCGATCGGCCTGGGACCCCGCGCGCCTACGTCGGACTCGAGCCGTCCGGGCTGATGCACATCGGCACGGCCTTCGTCATCGGTTCGAAAGTCGAGGATCTGATCCGGGCGGGATTTCATGCGATCATCTTCCTCGCGGACTGGCATGCGTACATCAACGACAAGCTCGGACGGGATCTGGAGAATCTTCGGATCTGTGCGGACTACTTCAAGGACGGATTCCGGGCGGTCGGCGTCCCGGACTCCGTCGAATACCTGTACGCGAACGAGTTCGTGCGCCACCCGGAATACTGGCAGACCGTGATCCAAGCCTCGAAAGCCTCGACGGTCGCGCGGATCCGGCGCGCGCTCACGATCATGGGACGCAAAGAGGAGGAGGCGGACCTCGACGCGTCGAAGCTCATCTACCCGGCGATGCAGGTCGCGGACATCCATTGGATGAACCTGGACCTGGCCCTGGGCGGCATGGATCAACGACACGCGCACATGCTCTACCGCGACGTGGCGCCGAAACTCGGGTGGAAGCAGGTCGTCGCGTTGCACACCCCATTGTTGCCGGCGCTCGATGGCGGCGGCCGGATGGATCTTGTCGCGGGGAAGATGTCGAAGTCCCGACCGGATGCGAGCATCCTGCTGAACGACGGCCCGCGAGATGTCGAGCGGAAGATTGCGAAGGCGTTCTGTCCGGCGAAGGAGCCGGTCGGCAATCCGGTCCTCGAGATCGCGCGACTCATCCTGTTCCCGAGTCGGGGGAAGCTCATGATCCCCCGGGATCCGAAGTTCGGAGGCGACGTCACATATGCCTCCTTCAGCGAAGTCGCGAAGTCGTACGCGGACGGGGAGTTGCACCCG
>VBLZ01000069.1 GCA_005878515.1 Methanobacteriota archaeon
GAGGAGGGCGAGCGTCGCGTCCGTATGGAACGGGAACAGGGTCGGGAACTCTAGGCTGTTCACCCGGATTCCGCGTCCCTCGACGTTCTGGATCGCCTCGTGGGCGGCGCCCCAGGTGGACCCCCAGTGGATCAACGTAAGGTCCGCGTCCTCGGGTCCCCAGAGCTCCGGGGGCGGCGTGTCCTTCCGCAGACCGTCGAGCTTCCGCATCCGCTTCTCGTGCATCCGATTGCGCTCGGTGACGTATTCCGGGATCCCGGCGAGGACGTCGGAGATGAGCTCGCTGTTCTCCATGTGCTCGTCCGTCGCGGCGACGAACTGATATCCTTTCATGCCCGGAATCGCCCGAGGACTCACGCCGCTCTCCGTGAGGCGGTATCGCTTGAAGTCCTTCACCTCCGCGCCGTTCGCCGCGGACATGCCGCGGACGATCGGGACGTTGAAGTCCGGCTTCTCGACCGTGCGGTAGCCTTCGCCCAGGTAGAGATCCGAGATCACGATGATCGGCGTCTGATAGATTTCCGCGAGGTTGAAGGCCTGCGCGGTGAGGCGGAAGCATTCTTCCGGGTTGCGGGGCGCCAGGATCGCGCGCGGCCAATCTCCCTGGCCCGCACCAAGGGCGAGGTTCAGGTCCCCTTGCTCCGTCTTCGTTGGCAATCCGGTCGACGGACCGCTGCGCTGCACGAGGATCGCGACCAACGGGGTCTCCGTCATCCCGGCCTGCCCGATCGCCTCGACCATCAGGGAGAATCCGCCGCCCGACGTGGCGGTCATCGAGCGCACCCCCGCGAAGCCCGCGCCGACCGCCATGTTCATCGCGGCGAGCTCGTCCTCGACCTGCTTGACGACGACACCATGCGGAGGGCCATGGGAGGCCATCCAATGGAGGATCGACGATGCCGGCGTCATCGGATACTGCGCGAGGAACTTCACGCCTGCGGCGAGCGCACCAAGACAAATCGCTTCGTTCCCGGTCATCAGATACTTGGGCTCGTTCGGATACGCCAGTCCGAAGTTCAGGGAACCGCCCATCTCGCCGACCGCGTCTCCCCCGAGTTTCGCGGCTTGGATGTTCTGCTGTACGATCTCCGGCTTCTTGTCTCCCCAGATATCCTTGAAGGCGCTCTCGACGTGTCGGAAGTCCAGGTCGAACAGCCGGACGGCCGCGCCGAGGGCAACTGTGTTCCGCATCAGCGCGTTCGGGGAGAGGCTCTGCGCCTTCTTCCGAAGAGGGATGCCCAGGAGGCGGACCTTCTCCCGAAGTTTGGTCGGATCCGGCTTCGTCCCGTCGGTGTCGTAGACGATCGCGCCGCCTTCGCTGACTTGGCCCTGGTGAACGTCCATCGTCTGCTGGTTCAGGCACACGACGACGTCCGGGTCGACGCCGTGAGAAAGGACCGGATCGAGGCCTCCGCGGATCTGGGTCCAGACATGGCCACCGCGGATCACGCTCTGATACGACGAATAGGTCCAGGTGTGCAGCCCGCTCCGCGCGCTAATCTTCGCGAAGCTCTCCGCGGTCGACGAGACGCCGTCTCCAGCGGCGCCGCCAATGCGAAAGACAAGGTCTCTCTTGGCCATCCGGAATCCCACCGCGTGGGCTCAGTCGGTTCTCGGGTTCCCGCCATCAACGCCGTCCGAATTTAATATACTCTTGCATCTAATGGAGCCCGGGATCTAACTTCCGAACTCGATGCAGCCGTCTACACCGGGAACATGCCAACGAGGAACAGGGCGGCGAGGACTGCGGCGATGACGATTGCGCCGACGACCAAGCCAGTCCGCCGGCGGGTGTCCCTCGCTACATGAATCACTCGTTCATGAGCGGAGTTCAGGGGGTTGCGGGGTCGCTCTCCTGCATGCAGGTCCACCATCGTGCCAACGTATGCCGCAACGCCTTCCCTGGGCACTGCCGGGCTACCGACCATGATGCTCAAGGAAATGGGACTCGCGCAGCAAAGAATTTTCGGCCCGTTTCGCGCCGAGCGAGGTCTCCAAAACGCCGTTGATAGCGAACGAAGAAAAGGCCCGACATTCGAGGTCTTCGCCAAGCCGATCATGTCCTTGCAGGATGGAATCCGAATGAGGGCGAGCGCCTCGGCACAATCCTTTTGGTCATCGGACCATTCCCGACCCGGAACGACGTGAGAGCCGTCCCCGATCTCCCGAACCACCCGAAGCCCCTCGGGCCGTACTCTCATGTCGTCGTCGCGAACGGGTTCGTCTTCATTTCCGCGCAGGCGCCGATCGTCCCTGGGGCAAAGTCCGGCGAATGGGCAGCCGCGGAGATCGCAGGCCAGACACGACAGTCGCTGACGAACATCGCCGCAATCCTCGAAGAACTCGGACTCGCAATGAGTTCAATCGTCAAGACGACGGTCTTCCTTGTGGACCCTGCGGACTTCCAAGCCATGAACGACGCCTACAAGGAATTCTTCCCGGTGGAGCCGCCGGCCCGGTCGACCGCAAAACTCGGGATCGCGAGTCCGGGTCTGAAGGTCGCCATCGAGGCCGTCGCGGTGTACGAGCCAAAGCAAGAAGATTGAGGCACCCGCGAACCGAGCTCCTCTGGATTGGGAGTAGTGCGTCCTTAGTTCGTTGCCGACGTCACTCCCGGGTAGAGATAGCACGCGACGAAATGGTGCGGGACAATTTCGAGGAGTTCGGGCTCTTTTGCCGGGAGGAACTCGAGCAAGATGCGACCGCCGTCCAATCGCACGTATTGGATCGCACGGAACGCGATTCCTTCCGGCCGTTCCGCACGCGCCTTGACGAGCGCCTCGACGCCGAGGCGGTTCGACTCTGTCGCCGGTTCGCGGTACCGGAGAAGGAGGACCTCATCCCCCCGGATCGTCACTTCTTCCAGGGGAGGAAGCTCCGAGGCGTCGGGATTCCGAGACGGATCGAACATGTGGGCTGCGGTCGCCGCAATGTCCCTCGGACTCCAGCCACAGTGCGGGAGAACGGCGTTACAACGCGTGTGGAATCGGCAGCCCGCCGGCGGCGCGATCGGGCTCGGGACGTCTCCGGGAAGGATGATTCGCTCCCGACGCCTCTTCGGATCGGGCACCGGGACGGCGGACAGGAGTGCCTTCGTGTACGGGTGGAGCGGGTTCGAGAACAGCTCGGCCGTCCGCTTTCGCTCCAAGATCCGGCCGAGGTACATGACCGCGACCCGGTCCGCCATATGTCGAACCACGCTGAGGTTGTGCGTAATCAGGAGGTACGTGAGGTTCTGTTTCCGCTGAATGTCCTTGAGCAGGTTCAGGATTTGCGCCTGGACCGACACGTCGAGGGCGCTCGTCGGCTCGTCGAGGAGCAGGAACTCCGGCTCCGGCGCGAGCGCGCGGGCGATCGCGATCCGCTGACGCTGACCCCCCGAGAACTCGTGGGGGAACCGGTACAGATGCTCCGGCCGAAGGCCGACCTCCTCGAGGAGACGTGCGCCCTGTTCGTACGCCTCGGGCCGCGTCGCGAGGCCGCTGACCAAGAGCGGCTCGGCGACGATGTCCTTCACGAGCATGCGGGGATCCAATGAGGTGAAGGGGTCCTGGAAGACGGGCTGCATGAAGCGTCGGAGCGCCTTCATCGATCGGCGGCGCCGTCGGGTGATCGAGTACTGGCGAATCAGCTCTTTCGTCTGCCCGTCGTCCTGGGTGGCGGCCGGGCCGTTCGCGCGCATGCGTTCGAAGACGTCTTCCGGGACGTTGAAGAGGACATCGCCCTCCGTGGGTTCGATCAGCCGCAAGAGGAGCCGGCCCAACGTCGTCTTGCCGCACCCACTCTCGCCGACAAGCGCGACCGTTTCTCCGCGGCGAATCACGAGATCCACGCCGTCGACCGCGTGGACCGTCGCGATGGCCCGCTGGAGGAGTCCGCCTTTGACCGCGAAATGCTTCTTGAGGCCTCGGGCCGCCAGGAGGATCTCGTTGCGGTCCTTACTAGGCGGCGGCACTCGCGCCCTCCTCCGGGTACAGATGGCAGGCGACTCTCCGATTCGGACCGTGGGCGAGGAGCTTCGGTTCCTCCACACGACATCGATCGAAAGCGAATTTGCAACGAGGGTGGAAGCGGCATCCGGACGGCGGCGCCAGCAGATCCGGAACGACCCCGGGTATCGTCGGGAGCGGCGCTCCAGGCTCGAGGCCTTGGCTCTCCGTCGAAACGATCGATTGCAAGAGGCCCTGCGTGTACGGGTGCAAAGGATTCGCGAACAGATCGGCCACGGGCGCGGCCTCGACGATCTTTCCGGCGTACATCACGGCGACCCGATCGCTGAGCTCCGCAATCACCGCGAGGTCATGGGTGATGTAGAGGATCGCGGAGTCGATCCGAGTCCGCAGATCTTTCAGGAGCCATAGGATCTGCGCTTGCGTGGTCACATCGAGGGCGGTCGTCGGCTCGTCTGCAATCATGAGCGCCGGTTCACCCGCGAGCGCCATCGCGATCATCACGCGCTGTTGCATTCCTCCGCTGAGCTCGTGGGGGTACTCATCATAGATTTTCGTCGGCTCCGGAATCCGGACGAGTCGAAAGAGCTCGACGACGTGCCTGCGCGCTTCCTCTTCAATCGGCCGAGCAAGGACCGAACGAAGGACAGGAATCGAGGTGGCGATCCGATAGAGCAACCGTCGGGACCAAAGCTCGGTCTCGGTCCGGAACAGGTCCGTCGCGGGTTCCCGATACCGCAGTTCGATCGCATCCTCGGTGATGCCCACGGATTTCACGATTCCGAAAATCGCGCCAAACACGCCGGAGGCCGAATCCCGAAGGTGCGCCTCCACGCGAGCGCGAAGATCCTCGGATGGAACGAGGAGATCCCCCTTCCTCCGATCGCCCCCAGAACCGACCGCGGCATGGAAGTAGAGGCGGAGGGCGTCCGGCTGCGGCGAGACGGTCGCAAGCGGAGGCAGGCCTTTTGCTCGCGGATTCTTCTTGGGGTCGAACAAGTCGACGGCCGGTTGGCCCAAGGAGAGCCTCGAGAGTCGCTCCCACTCCCGGGTGAAGTGGATCTCTTCCATCGCATCGAGGCGTTTCAGGAACCGTAGCCACCAGCCGCCCCCGCGACGGCGGCGGACCGCAAGGCGCCGGACTCGCGCGATCCGCTCGTCGATCGGTAACCCCGACGCGTCGATCAGGGCATGGATCTTTTCCGGTCGCAGCCCGGAGCGCACGCAGAACTCGGCGACGAGGCGCTCCCGCTCCGAGGCTTCTCCGGAGGCTACCGCCTGTCGGAAGAGGCCGAGATCCGCGTCGGTCAGGTCGCGGCGCGAGAGCAATCGGTCGCAAATCTCCTGTCGGCGCTGGAACATCAGCACCTCGGCGACCTGGTACCCGACCCGGAGGACGGGGTTCAGCGAAGACATCGGCTCCTGGAAGATCATCGACATCCCGTGGCCGCGGACTCGGTTCATCCGGGCCCGGTGCTGCTTCAGGAGATCGTCGGCCGGGAGGAACTTGGGCGGACCCACCGTCCGCGGCACGACGCGGATGTCTTCGTCACTCCCGGCGAGGAGGTTGAGACCCCGGAACCAAATCTCACCGCCAGCGATTCGCCCCGGCGGTTGCTGCAACAGGTACATGATCGAAAGGGCCGTGACGGTCTTCCCGGAGCCCGATTCTCCGACGAGGCCGAGCACTTCGCCCTTCCGAATCTGCAGATCGACATCGTCCACCGCTCGTAGAAGCCCGCGACTGGTCAAGAACTCCGTCTTCAGGCCTCGGACGACCAGGATCGGCTCCACGCGCTACCTCCTGGCGCGGGGATCGAGGACGTCGCGAAGGCCGTCCCCGAGGAGGTTGACCGAGACGGTGAAGATGAGCAGCGCAATCCCAGGCATCAAGATCGTCCAAGGATGGCTCTCAAATCCCCAGGTCCATCCGATGTTGATGAGGTTGCCCAATTCAGGCAGAAAGAGGTTGCCTGCGTTGAATCCGATGAACTCGAGGGCCGCGAAAATCTGAGTTACCACACCAAGGTCCAAAGAAATCTGAACGAACACTGGCGCGAGCGTGTTCGGCAAGACATGCCGGAGCATGATCCGAGCGTCCGACGCACCCGCGGCCCGTGCGGCCTCGACGAACTTCAGCTCCTTCACGGAAAGCGACTGCGCACGAACAAGTCGAGCGTATGGAGGCCACCACAAGATGAGAAGAATCATATTTATCGTCAGGAAGTCCCGCTTCTGCAGGGCGAATGCGACGGCGATGGCGAAGACGAGAAACGGGATTGAATAGGTGACATCGGTCCCCCGCATTAGAGCTTCGTCGAAGAGGCCACCACGGAAGCCGGCAACGACCCCAATCAGACTTCCGACCAGGGCACCGGTGAGAACAACAAAAGTAGAGTAGATTAGGTCGATTCGGACAGCCTTCAGGACCGCATCGGCCAAATCGATTCCGGGAAAGGTTGTCCCCATCCACCCACCGGCTGCCTTGCCTCCCGGCCACCAAAATGGCGGATCGGGCCCGGTCGCGGAAAAGTTAGCGATCATTACGTCATTGTTCGGTACCCAGAACTGATCGTAGATCACGATTCCGAGGTAAATGAGGACGATGATCAGGCCCACAGCAGCTGGCGGGCTTTTCATCAGCAGCCGGAGAATGAGGGCGTACTCCTTTAGCCTGCGACGCCAGCCCGAGGTGTCGAGCCATGCCTTCGCCCCTCGGTGCACCGTCACTGTGCCCAAGATTGTCCCTCACAGGCTGATTCGAGGATCCAAGTACGCGTAGATCACATCCGCTGCCAAGTTGATCAAGACGAGAAAGATAGCAAAGATGAGCGTTGTCCCCATGACGCCCCCCGCGTCAAATTGGAGGACTGCTTGGGTGGCCCAGTATCCGATGCCCGGCCAAGCAAAAACATCCTCGACGAGCACCACTCCTCCAAGGAGTCCGGCAAAGAGCAATCCAATGACGGTCGCGGCGGGGAGGAGCGCGTTTCTCCGAATGTGCGTCCGGGTGACCACCCAGTCAGGCAGGCCTTTCGCCCACGCGGTCCGAACGTAGTCCTGGTTCATCGAATCAACCATGCCAGAACGCACCATGCGCAAGACGACGCCCAGAATCCCAATCGTGAGTGTGGCGGTCGGAAGGACGAGATGCTTCAAGGCATCCAGGAACACCGCCCACGATCCGTGGAGTGCCGCGTCCAGCACCAGAAAATGCGTTGGCTGGGAGAACAGCTGGTAGGTCCCGCCGAGGTTGACGAAGGCCCAGGGCTCGGTCGATGGACTAATCGAACTCGGGCTGTATCCGCCCGTGATCTCCCATCCCGGGACCAGCGAGATCGCCAGGATCTGGAGGAGGAGGGCGAGCCAGAAGAAGGGGATCGAATACCCAATCAAGGCAAAAATCCGAGTGGCGTGATCGGGCAATTTGTCCTTCCGCAACGCGGAGACCGTCCCAGTCGGAATGCCCACGAGCGTGGCGAATACTGTGGCCGTAATCGCGAGTTCCACGGTCTGCGGGAAGAAGATGGAAATGGCTTGGGTGACGGGCATTCCGCCCTTGATCGCCGAGGTTGTGAATCCCCAGTCTCCCGTCAGGAGTCCTTGCATGTAGAAGACGTATTGAACCGGAATCGGGTCTCGCAGATGGAACTGCTGCACGATCGGCTGCAGGAACGGGTTGTTGATGTCGCACGCCCCAAGCTTTGGCGTGCAATAGACCGCAATCGCGAGGTTCGGCCCGAACGCGTGGCTCAAGGTGAACGTGATGATGGTCACGCCGAGCAGCGTCGGGATGAGGATGAGCAGCCTGCGCACGATGTACAGGATCAGGCGCATTTCCAGTCCCACCTTGTTAGGGAGCCTGTCCTAAAGGATTTTTCCCGATTCCCGGGCGATTGGGAGGAAGACGCAAGCTCTTGGAAGGGGTCCAGTCTCCACGTCAGGCGTCCTTGGTCGCGTCTTGACTCCCAATCCAGCGCTTCGGCACGAAGCTGGACGGTCTTTGCCACGGGACGCTCGAGCGAGGCTATAGCTGCCATCCGCGCTCGAACAATCGGCCGCCGAACTGGACCAGGGCCATTCGTTCGGGCGGCGCCGCGGAGGCTAGGACAGAGAACGGTCCACCGGTCGCGACGAGCATCGCGTTGGCCGATGACGTCGTCGTGGTCGTACTCGGCTTCGTGATCAGGTTGTACAGCAGATCGGTGCCGCCCAGCGTCGGGTTGAGCTCGTTCTGCATTCCGGTAATCCACGTTCGGAATGTGAAGAACGTGTACTGCTGGAAGGCTGGCACGTAGTACCAGAGGTTCGCAAAGGCCTGCTGGGCCTGCTGGGAGTCGATCACAACCTGGGGCACGTTCGTCGCGTTCGGGGCGCTAATGCTGTCCAAGATCCAGTTCCGGATGTTCGTCGAGGATGCTACCTGGTCTATCGATCCTCTGGTCCCGTTCGCGTCCGCGGCCAGGTACTGGAGGTTGTAGCCGTTTGCGTTCGGGTACGTCCCACCATCCGGCGTCGTCGAACTCACGGGACTGTCCGCCGGCAGCAGCATCGGCAAGGTGTAGTCCGTCGGGAACGGATAGTCGGCGAGCCATCCGAGGAAGTAGATTCCCATCGGGTTCAGGTGCGGCACCGAATCGGTGATCATCTCTTCGAAGGAGATCGGCTTGATGAGGACCGTGATGCCGGGCGCCAATTGCTCGATGTTCTGCGCCCACGCGGCCGCCTCGGCCCGATCGACGATGTCCGCCGTCTCGACATTAATCGCGATCGTAAAGCCGGACGTGGCCCAACCGTGGTCTCGGACCCATGCCGTCTGGTTGTAGTAGTTTTTGGCCTGGACCAGGTCGAAAACATTGAGGGACGACAGGTCCTGGTATCCGATCATGCCGCTAGGAATAATGCCGTTGAACGGGGAGCCGAACGTCGCGTTGAACTTCTTGTTGCCAAGGATCTGGTCGAAGTATTGGCCGTAGTTGTACGCGTACGCGAACGCTTTCCGCATGTTCAGGTCGACGAAGAAGTCCGATGGGACCTGGTTGCCGTACGGATTCGCGGACGAGCCCACTGCGGACTGATAGATCTCTAGATTGAAGTTCCACCAGAACAGGTTGAGCGTCGGGTTGAACTGGATCTTGATCAGCCCGAGTCCTTGGAGCCGCTTGGCGACATCGAAGTGAGCACTCGGGATGCCCGCGATGTCCGCCTGTCCGGACTCTAGCGACAACTCACGCGTGGAGGCGTCCGCCACATATTGGAGGACGACCTTGCTCACCGTCGCCGCCGGTAGGCCGGGTAGCACTTGGAAGCCAGGGTTTGGCTTGAGCACAACGGAGTCGGGATTCGCGACGTAGTCAATCATGTACGGTCCCGATCCGACCGCACCGTTTCGCCATGCCGGCACGTAGTTGGCGAGGGCGCTGTACTTCTCGTAGTCGATGAATCCGGCGGGGTTCCACACGAGCCTCGGCCCGTTCGATTCGAGCCAGAGGTGGTCCATGACGGCCGCGCCCAAGGGATCCGCGACAACTTGGTAGAACAGAAGCGGCGGCGCCGGACTGGTGAGGTGGAAGGTCACTTCCTGAGAGGCATTGTTCACCTCAATCGCCCCGTCCGCCACGCTGAAGGTCAAAGCCGGGTCGAGCGAGCAACCGGGATCCCCGAAACTGCAGCCGGCCGGCGTGGTTAAGCCCGAAATAAACGTGGTCGGGACGAGGAACTGGGAGATGATCCAGCCCGGCGGGAACGGCGATCCGGAGTTGAACAGCATCGTGCGCGTGATCGAGTATTTGACGTCCCACGCGGTGATCGCGTCCCCGTTCGAGAACTTGAGCCCTGATCGGATGTGGAACGTGTAGTTCATGAAGTCGGAGGAGACCTTTCCGTTCGCCACGGTCGGAATCTGATCGGCCACGATCGGGACGAAATTCTCGGTAGATGTTCCATTGTAGCCGAGCAGGGTCTCGTAGACGTTCGAGATTACCTCGAAACCGGTGGACTCGTAATCGAGGGCGGGGTCGAGGGTGGTGTATCCGCCGGTCACGGCCTCCATGTTCGTGATGATCCCGGGCTTGATGACGTTGCCCGAGTACGTGATCTCCTTGTATGAGCCAACGGCGACCGTGAGTCCCACGGTCGTAGTCAGCGTCGCGCCGGTCGGCGTAGGCGTGGGATTCGCCGGCGTGCCGTTCGTCTGGGCCGCCGAGAAGTTCCCAGTCGTCACCTGAAGCGTCGCGGCGAAGATCCCGCCGGTCGCATACGTGTGGGTGACGGGGAGCGGATCCGCTGAGGCGTTCGTGACCGGGGCGGTGCCGTCGCCGCCGTCGACCCGCAATTGCGTCACAGTCCAGGTGTAGTTGACCCAGCTGTTCGCGACGGCATTGACGAGATTATCCCACTCGAACGTCGGCGGCTGGGCGACCGCGCCGACAAACGCAATGTGGCCGCCGACCGCGATGAACGGCGCGCCGGAGGAAGAGAGCGTCTTGTTGAACGCAAGGGCCCCCAGGGCACTCGTCGTCCCGAGTGGACTCGGGTTCGTCACGGGAGCCGCGCCGACCTGGATCGGGAAGAGGCCTTGCGCGTTGTCGACGGTCTTTCCGTTGCTCAACGACGCCGTCGACAGGACGAAGTAATTTCCGGGATTCGCATACGTGTGGGCAATCGTATCGCCCGTCGAACTCTGCTTATTGCCGTCCCCAAAATCCCATTGCATGCTCGTGCTGCTCACAAACGGGGGTGGCGTGACCGTGGCCGTGAAGGTCGTCGAACCGCCGGCAGGGATGAATTGGCTGTTGCTCGTCACGAAAATCGAGCCCGAACCGAGATAGAGGACAAAGAACGTCGCGAGCCCGGCGATGATGATGATCGCTACGACGATGAGCACGACGAGCATTCTCCGACCCCGGCGTTTCGGGGCTGCAGACGTGATCTCCGGTGTCGATGGTTCAGAAGGCACAGGTTGGACCTGAGGTTGAGAGGAATCCACTCGAATCCTCCTCCGTTGAGGACTCGTCAAGACGGTCCCTGTATACGATGATTTTGGCACATTGCCCGGCCGCGAGGCATAATTGGCCTCACGAACGCGCGCCGCGGACGGCATGCCCAAGCCACAACGGTGGGGAATCGAGAGCGGCTTTATGCCCGCGAGTAGAATAGCGTCACGAGGCGACCTCTTCGGGAGCGTCCGCACATCGAAGACCGGAAGTCGCACCACGATGTCAAGATCTCAGAGGAAGAGCCGACGCCGGGCGATCCGCCCGCCGGCAGTGAGTTCGTCCGGCATCACCCGATCGTATCCTACCTGTTCGGAGACATGATCCGGGGTTTTTACGTCGTCGGATGCCTGGGCTTGGATCTGTTTGCGCCCGTCCAAGTCCGTTTGTGGTTCCCCGGACAGGACATCCTGGTCCTGCCGCCCGTCGTCGCAGCGATCGTCGCGCTGGCGTACGGAGAGTGGCGACTTTACCGGCGACTTTGGCCTCGGCCAAGACGGCCCGGGGTCATCGATATGAGAGACCTGCAGCGTCATCGATGATAACAGAGCCGCGGCGACGACGATACGTTCGCCGCCCAACGAGGCGTGAACCACGATGCGCCACCGCTCGAAAAGTCGCTTCAAAAGGCTACACGCGCAAGGGTCTTCGTCGCCTTCACGCCTTCGATCGACCGGATCTTCGAGACGACCAGCTTCCCGATCGCGTCGTACGAATCGGCTTCGACCTTCGCGATCAAGTCATATTCCCCGAAGAGCGGATACAGCTCGACGATGTCTTTGATCTTCAGGAGCTTCTGGTAGACCTCCTTCTCGCGCGTCGGTTCGATGTCGATCAAGACGAATCCGATGGCCGTGAAGGTCCCTCTGGATTTCTGCGTACATCCGTGTCGTAGATAAGGGTATCGAGCAAGCCGACAAAACTCGAAATTATCCAGGTGGAATAATCCCGGCACAACGTACTCTCAGGTCGGATTTTCGAGACTGAGCTTACAAATACCGCGGAGGGAATTTTTCATCGGTGCAACGCAAGCGCGGTGGGCCGGGCAACATCGCACCCACCTTCCCGGTCGAGACGTTGCGGCATTGGTACGTGACGCCGTTCGGCGGCATGTCGGTCGAGCTCGAGCCGTTCCAGGTCGGCATTAATCGGGAGGCGCTCGAGACGAACACGTCGCTCGATCCGTCGACGGACCGCGTCCGGGTCACGGTCCTCGGGCGCGTGCGGCGGCCCCTCCTCCTCGATCGATTCTTCGAGGTCGTCCCCCTGGACGAACAGCATCCCGAAGCGCTCCGGCGGTCCCCGATGGGCGAGGCCGTCTTCCCCGAGGGCGACGACGTATTCCGCCCGAGGGAGTCGCCCCACGCTGGCGATGACGTCGTCATCAGCAGCGTCGCAAGCCAGCGCCTCGGGCTCCTCGATTCTAATGCGTTCGCAGCGGTCCTGCAGGAGCTGTTCCGTTCCAATCGGGATCCGGAACAAGAGAACAGCTGAACCGGTCCTCGCGGCGTCAATCTAGAGTTCGAGTCGAAATGGTTTTTATTGGACGCCGCCGTAGGTCCACGGATGCGGATCGGAGTCATCGGCGTCCAAGGCGACGTGAGCGAACATGTCGACGCGGTCGCCCGGGCGATGAAGGACTACGGCAAGGAAGGCGAAGCGATCGCCGTTCGCCGACCGACGGACCTTGCGCGAGTCGACGGCCTCACGATTCCGGGCGGGGAGAGCACGACCATTTCGAAGTTGCTCGTGAAGCTCGGTCTCTTCGATGAGATCGTTCGTCGCGCGGGTGAAGAGGGAATGCCAATCATGGGCACGTGCGCCGGGTGCATCCTCCTTTCGAAAGACGCCGGCACACAGGCGGAGAAGACGAAAACGCGGCTCCTTGGGCTCATGGACATGGCCGTGGACCGCAACGCCTTCGGCCGCCAGCGCGAGTCGTTCGAGGCCGACCTCGAAGTCGCGGGACTCGACACCCCGTTCCACTGCGTTTTCATTCGCGCCCCGGCGATCCTCCGCACGTGGGGCGAATGTAGTCCGATCTCGCGCTACAAGGATCGAATCGTCTTGGCACGGCAAGGACATCTCATCGCGTCCGCATTCCACCCGGAGTTGAGCGGAGACCTGCGGATCCATCGGTGGTTCCTGGATCTCGTCTAGAACAGCACGATGACGAGCGCACCGAGGGCGATCGCGCCACTGAGGGTGACGTACAGCGCGGGACGCAGGACGGCCATCGTCGAATTGATCGAGGTCGTCAAGCGGGACGCGGACTGCGGTCCGAAGATCCGGAAGTTGGCGATCTCCGTCGCGAACGCGGCGACCTCCGTTTCCTCTAGGTTCGCGATCGCTTCTCGGACCGCCCTCTCCGCTTGCGCGAGAATCGTTTGTTGATCCAGGGCCGCGCCGACCGCGTTGAATCCGTCCATCGACAGGTTCACGGAGTGATTGTCACTCGTCATCGCCTCGGACTCCTGGACGAGTCCGGCGAGGCGTAATCGGATCTCGTCTCGAATCCCGGGGACCATGTTGTTCCCATCGAACAGGACGTAGGCGGTCCGCACGCCTCCCGTCTCGATCACGAGGGCCTCGATGCCGCGCGCGCCGATGCCCTGATCCGGCGTCGCAAAGCCGCGTCGGGCGGCGTAGCCCACCCGGGCTCCGGCCTTGGGCGCCTTCAGGGCCGCTTGCGTGGCGGCCTTCGCGGCCTGGATGATCTCGTGACTCCTCTCGCTTCCAAACAGCGTGAGGCCCACGCCCGGCTCGTGGCAGTTGTGCGCGTCGACGAAGATCGCGTCCCGGGCTCCCGCGAGTCGGGCCTCCTGGACGGCGGCATGCCCTGTCGCGCTGTCGATGTCGTCCGTCGGGTTCGGCGCGAACGAGGCGACGATCAGGACGACATCGCCGAAAGCCTGCGCGAGCGCGCTCGCCCGGGCGTACGTGACCCGGCACGCGCTCCCGACCTTTGGGCCGAAAGCGGCGGCGCCGACCATCTCGCGGACCGCCTCGGAGACTTTCTTCACCTCCGCCGTGGTCGCGGGGTTCTCGTCGTGGGTCGTGGGGCCGTGGGCCACCAGCACGTTCGGCGTCAAATCCGTGAGGCCCCGCGCAATTTTCGAAGGAAGATCGCTCCCGCTGACGAATCCCATCGGGCCCGGATGCACGGCCGGTGCGATGAGGATCGCCTTGAGTCCCTTCGCCCTCCGGAAGGCGAGACCGGCCACGCGGACCCGAGCCCGGACGCTGATGGAGTCGAAGAACGTCTCGAGCTCCGCGATGCCGGCTTCCTCCTGCTCGCCGTACTGGTCGAGCGTCGAGCGCAGGAGCTTCAGGCCGTCCGCGCCGAAGGACCGGAGGAGCGGGCGCTTCGCGATCTCCGTATACGCGACCGCGCTCAGGAAGAACAGGGAGTACACGGCGAACGCCATCACGATGTCCCAGACGCCCAGACGGGCGAAGACCGCGAGCCCGACCAGGCCGAGGACCGGGTGGAGGGACGCGGCGGGGAGGGTCCGAACGTACCTCGAGTTCGAGGTGGCGGTCAAGATGACCGCGCGGATCCAGAGGACCGCCCCGTACCCGAGGACGACGGCGCGATCGATTCGAAACGCGTACGTCGTCGTGCCGAGGACCGAGTACAAGGTGAGGGCCGCGACGACGGCCAGTTCGATCGCACCGACCATGATCAGGCTTACGAAGACAAGGAGGAACGACCGCCGGAAATTCATCCGACCGCCCAGGCGTTCCGCGAGCGGGACCGTCGCGTAGGCCGCGATGTATGCCGGGACGACGATCGAGACGGCTCCCCACACGACCCGAAATCCGTCGAGCGCCGGATACACGAGCAGGAACGATTCCATGAGGGAGAACGCGAGGATCGGCAGCACCATGCGTTGCGCCGGCGGCGAGACGAAGAGCCGGCGGGCCATGCGCGTCGTCTCGGCATGGCTTTCCGCGACCGTCTTGGGACGGAGGACGTGCATCAGGCCGCCTTCACCGCTTCGATGATCCGGCGCAAGGCGTCGCCCTCGCGGGCCACCTCGACGATCGTCCCCGTGACGACGACGTCGGCCCCGGCCGCCGCGACCGCCTTCGCATCTTCCGGGGTGCGGATGCCGCCGCCCACGACGACCGGGATGTCGATCGCTTCGCGCACGGCGCGGATCACCTTCGCGGGCACGGGCTCGGGGGCGCCGCTCCCAGCTTCCAGGTAGACGAGCTTCATCCCGAGCATCTGCGCGGCGAGCGCGTACTGCACGGCGACCGTCGGAGTCTTGCGGCTGATGAGCTCCGCATCCCCGATCTCCCCCGCGCGCATCCCCGGCTCGACGACGAGGTACGCCATCGGGATCGTCTCGAGGCCCCACGCCTTGACGATCGGCGCGGCGAGGCGCTGCTCCCCGACAATCAGGCGCGGGTCCCGGCTGTTCAGGAGGCTCATGAAGTACAACGCATCCGCGTGGGGCGAGAGGTTCGCGGCGCTCGCGGGGAACAGGATGACCGGGACCCGGATCGCCTCTTTGATCGCCAGCACGGTGCCGTCGACCTTGTCCTGCGTCACCCCGGTCGAGCCGCCCACCATGATCGCATCGGTGCCGGCCCGGCCCGCGTCCGCGGCCAGGCCCGCCGCTTCCTTCGCGGTCTGTTTGTCCGGGTCCAGGAGCGTCATGTGGAGCCGGCCCCTGCGGCGACGCTCCAAGATCGACTCGTACACGTTCACAGGAACGCACCGGCGAGGAACGCCGCGAGGGCCACGATCATCGCATACTTCGTGACGCGCTGGGAGCGCGCCGGATTTGCGGCCGAGTGGAGGGCGGCGTAGATAAACATTCCGTCCGCGGGGACGACCAGAATCGCGTAGCCAATCCCGAGGACTCGGAGGTAGAGCGGAAGCACACTCAGCGCCACGCAGAGGACGAGGACGAATCGCGCGACCGTTCCCGCGCGCTGCGCCCCGATCTCCTGCGGCAGCGTGTGCCGATCGACATCGCCGTGCATGTCCTCGATGTCCTTCGTGATCTCGCGACCCAACGTGGCGAGGAACGCCAGGGCCGCGAGAATCCCCGTCCGAATCAGCGGATCGAACGCGGATCCGAACACCGAGACGCCCGCGAAGAGGAACAACGAGCCGACGAGGTACGCGATGACGAGGTTCCCGACGGCCCCGCGGGCTTTCAGCCAGGCCTCGTACGAGACCATGAGCATCACATTCACCGCGACAATCGCGAGGGCGGGACGGTTGATGAACAGCGCCAAGAGGGCGGCGAGCGCGAACGCGGACACCGCGAAGATCCGTGCCGCACCGAGCGTGAGTCGACCGGAGGCCAGCGGCCGGTCCGGATGGTTGATGTGGTCCGTCTCGCGGTCGAAAATGTCGTTCAGGGCGTTCCCGCCCGCCGTGAAGGCCGCCGTAGCGGCCGCGGCCAAGACCAGCGGGGCCGCCAGCGCGGCCCACGCGGCCGATCCGACCCCCACGATCCCGCCAATCCCCACGCCGACGGCAGACATGAGGCAGTTGAGGGGCCGCGCGAGACGCAGGATTCCGGCCACGACCGCGGCGTACCGTTCGTCTTGTAATAATCCTGTCCATTCGCGCTATCGAGAACGGGACCGTCGGGGCAGTCATCGGAACCATTATCCCACGTCCTTTCCATCTATTCCACAACCCACCGGTCTGGCGCGGAATTTCTTCCGACGCCTTGCCCGAGCGGGTCGCAGCGCGGGGGCGTTTACCATGGACAACGGGCGGGGCACGGGCGTCGGCTTCCTCAAATCGTCGAAGGTGCGGAATGCCGAGGAAGCGATCGGTCAATCGGAAGGTCTCCTGACGGTCCTCCGCCTCACGCAGGCCGACATTAAGCCGGCCGAAGACGCGCTGCAAATCGCGAAACGATTCTTCGATTCGAACCAGTTCGCGAAGGCGTTTCACGCCGCGAAGAAAGCGGAGTCGCTCGCGATCACCCTCGACGAACGCTTCGGCGGATATCAGAAGGCCGCGAAGGCGTTGCAGTCCCGAATCGATTCGATGCGTCGACTCGGTCTGCGGACCGAAGAGCTCGAGACGCTCCTCGCGCGCGCGGAGAAGAAAGTCCTCTCCGGGATCTGGGACAGCGGAGCATTCGTCCCGAATTACCTCGAGGCGCGGGTCCTCGTCGAACGCGCGGAGCAAGAGGGCCGCGCATTCCAGGAACGGGCCGAGCAGGCATCGAACGCCATCTTCCTGGCGGAACTCGCAATCGAGTCGCTCGGAGAAATGAGGGGACCGGCGGATCCGGAAATGTTCGCGGACGGCGCGGCCTCTGAACTCGGAGAATCGCTCCACGAGGCGACACGACAGCTCGCCCTCGGCGACCCGGAAGGGGCCACGAAGGTCGCGAAGGACATCGAAGCGAACGCCACGCGCCTCAAGGAGCTCTACCTGGATTCGACGAAATCCCTCGACGCGACGGAGGCCCAAATCACGTACCTGCGAGGCGAGGGCGTCCTGACGAACGGCGTGGAGGCCGACCTCAAGAGCGCGAGGGAGATGCTCGACAAAGGATCAATCGAGGCATCGATCGCGGTCGCCATCCGAATCCAAGGCGAGCTCGAGGTCATCGGGAACAGCTACCGCAAGGCGACGACCGGCATCGCGGACGCGGAGATTCTCTATGGTCGTCTGCAGCGCGAGGGATTCCATTCGTACGAGGCCGAGGTCGCCCTGCGTGACGCGAAGCGGTCGGTCCGGGAGGGGAACTACGCGCGGGCCGTCGAGTTCCTCGAGCGGGCATTGCATGCGTTCGCGCGCCGGACGAATGCGCGGGAGGCGCTCGGGCGGGCGATCGAGGAGACGCGGAAACGCGCGCAGTTCCTCCGCGGGAGCGGACTCTCCTTCCTCCCGGACATCCACGAGGTCCTGACGCGCGCCGAGCGCGAATTCCAGAACGGGAACTTCGTCGGATCGAGCGAGGACCTACGCATCGCGACGGTCCTCCTGGACCAGGTCTTCCGCGCGCCGACCGGGAAGAAGTGAGCGGCGCGCTTAAGCCGAGTCCGCGGTTCTCTTCGTCCGAATGGGTGAGCAGTACTTCGCGGCACGACCGAAATCGAGGCGTCGTCCGGCCGAGTTTCAGGTCGCGGTTCGGGGCCACGCTTTCACGTTCCGCACGGATGCGGGCGTCTTCTCCGGCGGGAAGATCGATCGCGGGACGGAACTCCTTCTGGATGCGCTCGAGATCGGACCGTGCGAACTCATCCTCGATCTCGGATGCGGCTACGGCGCCCTCGGAATCGTCGCCGCGAGATTGTCGGAAGGCGGTCACGTCGTCCTGACGGACGTGAACGAACGGGCCGTCGCGCTCGCGCGGAAGAACCTCGGCGCGAACGGAGTCGCGAACGCCGAGGTCCGGCGCGGCAGTCTGTACGAGCCCGTGACCGGGTTGGCCTTCGATCACATCCTCTGCAACCCACCGATTCGCGCCGGCCGCGGGGTCGTGGACCGGATTGTCGCGGAAGCGCCTAGCCACTTGCTGGAGGGAGGGAAGTTGTGGCTTGTCGCTCGCACGCGGCAGGGAGCCGATTCCTTGCGGCAGCGGATGGCCCACGCGTTCGGAACGGCCAAGATCGTGAAACGCGGCAGCGGATTCAAAGTCCTCCGGGCCACAAAAGAGGCCGCGTGATGTCCCACGCCGTCGAATACCGCGAAGTCGCGAAGGCCGACGCGCCGAAACTGGTACCGTTCTTCGAGGCGTTCTACGGGCAATGGTTCGGTGAACCGGTTACTTCGAACTCCGTCCAGCGACGTATCGACCAGGCCCGCGGCATCGAGACCTTCGTGGTCGCGGAGCGCGAGGGGAAGCTCCTGGGTTTCGCGAGCCTGCGCCTGGTGCCGTCGCTCGATCTGACCCCGTACGCCGAGCTTTCGGACCTGTTCGTCGCGGGACTGTATCGCCGTCAAGGCGTGGGACGTGGGCTGTTAGGGTTCATCGAGCAGCGCGCCCGCGAGCGAGGCGCGGACCGCCTCATCCTGACGACGGGTCTGAAGAACGTGGAGGCGCAATGGTTCTACCGCGCGGTCGGATTCGAGGACCACGCCCTCGCGATGAAGAAGTCCATCGGAGTCAGCAAGGCCGGTAATCCGCGGGAGATCCGCGCTCCCCAGCGATCGGTCCTCTGGCGGCGCGTCGACGCCACCGGGACCGAGAGCTTCCTGCTCTCGCGCGACGACACGGGCTGGCACCTCGAAGGAAACGTGGTGGCCCTGTTAGACCGCGAGCCGGCCCACATTCGATATCGGGTCGCGTGCGATCCGAGTTGGCGTGCGCGTTCCGCACAGATCTCTCAAGACCGCGCGGGAGTGCAGCGGGAAGTGCACATCACGGTTCGGGAGGACGGGCGTTGGTGGGTCGAGGGCGAGGAGGATGCCCGCCTCCGCCCATGCACGGACGTCGATCTGGAAATCTCTCCGTCCACGAATACGATCCCGATCCGCCGTCTCAACCTGGCCCTCGGCCAGGACTCGGAGGTCATCGCGGCCTGGGTCCGGTTCCCCGCGTTGACGGTCGAGCCGTTGCCTCAACGGTACACCCGGACCGGCGCGAACCAATATCGATACGCCAGCCGCGACTTTGTGACCAATCTCGAAGTCGACGACCTGGGCCTCGTCACGCGGTACGAGGGCGGGTGGTCTCGGGAGGCCGTTGCCGACCCCGGCTCCTCAACTCTTAAATAGCGCTCAGAGTTTGGAGCACCCCTCTCTCAGGGAACCGAATGCCGGACGAGAAACCCACACCCGAAAAAGAAGGCCCGCCCGCCCCGGTGCCGCCGGAGAAGGCGGCCCGGCCGTCGAAGAAGAAGGACGAGGAGAAAGAGGAGCCTAAGGCGCCGCGGGCGCCGAAGAAGCTCGAAGGCGTGAAGGAGGACTTCCGCTACATCGTCCGCATGGCGAACACGGACCTGGACGGCACGCGATCCGTCGGGTACGCCCTCACCGCGATCGCCGGCGTGGGGATCCGGGTGTCTGAGGCGGTCGCCGACCTCGCGGGCGTCCCCCGGTCCGAGCGGCTCGGCAACCTGTCGGAGGAGCAGACGGACAAGATCGAGGCGACCCTTGGCAACCTCGGCGAGCTGTTCCCGCCGTGGATGGTGAACCGCCCGAAGGATTGGGAGTCGGGGCTCGACCTGCACCTGGTCGGATCGGAGGTCGAAGTCCGCCTGCGGGACGATATCAACCTGATGAAGATGATCCGGTCGTACAAGGGCGTGCGCCATGAGACGGGCCAGAAGGTCCGCGGGCAGCGCACGCGGTCGAACGGCCGCACGGGTCTGACGGTCGGGGTGACGAAGAAGGCCGCCCTCGAGGCCGCGAAGGCGAAGAAGGCGGAGGAAGCCGCCCCCAAGAAAGAAGAGAAGAAGGAAGAGAAGAAGCCGGCGGAGAAGAAGGAGTGAGTCGTTGGGCGATCCGAAGTTCTCCCGTGCGAAGTTCGAGCGGCCGTCGCATCCGTGGGAAGCGGAGCGCATCAAGGCGGAGAACGAGCTCCTGAAGAAATACGGGTTGAAGAACAAGAAGGAACTCTGGCGGTCGCAGTACGTCTTGCGGCGGTTCCGGCAGCGGGCGCGGGAACTGCAGGCGCGCGTGCGGACGGGGGACAAGCAGGCGGAGAAGGAACGCGAACAGTTGCTGCGTCGTCTCGGCCGGCTCGGATTGCTGCCTCTCGAAGGCACGACGCTCGACGACGTCCTCGCCCTCGACGTGGAGGCGATCCTGTCGCGGCGACTGCAGACCCTGACGTTCCTGAAGGGACTCGCATTCACGCCGCGTCAAGCGCGGCAATTCATCGTTCATGGCCATGTCTCCATTGCGGGACGGCGGGTGACGATCCCCGGGATCCTCGTGAGCCGCACGGAGGAGAACGGCATTTCGTACGACGAGCGCTCGGCGATCTCCAGCGACCTCCACCCGGTCCGGCAGACGGGCCAGATCCCGACGCCGCCGCCCGCGGAAGGCGGCGAGGATGAAGGACCCGATCTCTCCGGCGACGAGCCGGCGGCGCCCGGGCCCGATTCCGGGGCGAAGGAGGCCTGATCATGCCGCGCTGGGGCATCGCCCACATCTACGCGTCGTACAACAACATCATCATCACGCTCACGGACGTCACCGGATCGGAGACGATCACGAAGGCGACGGGCGGCATGGTCGTGAAGGCAGCGAAAGACGAAGCCTCGCCGTACGCCGCGATGAAGGCGGCCGAGCGCGTGGCCGATGCCGCGAAGGAGAAGGGCATCGACTCGATCCATGTGCGGGTGCGCGCGCCGGGCGGGAACAAGTCGAAGTCCCCCGGGCCGGGGGCCCAGGCCGCGATCCGCGCGTTGTCGCGGGCAGGCCTGCGGATCGGTCGGATCGAAGAGGTCACGCCGGTCCCGCACGACGGCACGAAGGCGAAGGGCGGTCGACGGGGGAGGCGGGTCTAGGTGAAGGCCAAGGTCCTTGCGAAGGCCGAGGACTCCATGCGCCTGCTCCTCGAGGAAGTGGAGCCCGCGTACGCGAATGCACTGCGGCGGGTGCTCGTCTCCGACGTGCCTAAGATGGCGATCGAGGACGTCGAGTTCCACCTCGGGCCGATCCGGGCGGACGACGGGAAGGAGTACGAGAGCGTCGGCCCGTTGTTTGATGAGATGATCGCGCACCGCCTCGGTCTCGTCCCGATCCCCACCGACCTCGCGCTGTACAACCGCCGGGAGGACTGCCCGACGTGCCACGGCGAGGGCTGCCCGAACTGCACGATCATCTACTCCGTGAACAAGCGCGGCCCCGGCGTGGTGACGTCTGCGGACCTGGAGCCCATCGGGGACGCGAAGCTTCGGCCGAAGGACTCGAAGATCCCGATTGTCAAGCTCGGGGATGGCCAGGCGATGCTGATCTACGCGACCGCCGTCCTCGGCTCGGGGAAGGACCACGCAAAATGGCAGTCGACACACGGCGTCGGGTACCGGTACTACCCGATCCTGAAGGCAGGGAGCAAGACATTGGACGCGCTCGATCCGAACGTCCCGTTCTGCGAGAGCCACATGCAGTCCACGTTGACCGAGGAAGAGGAGACGCTCGAGCTCTCGTCGGACTGCGCGACCTGCAAGAAGTTCATGGATCTTTACAAGGTCGAGTCCGTGAAGGCGGGGAACGATCCCACGCGGATCGTCCTGGAGTTCGAAACGGACGGGTCGCTGAGCGCGAAGGCGGTTCTTCTGGCATCCCTCGACATTCTGGCCAAGCGATTCTCCGAACTCGCGACACAGGCGACCGCCCTCGCTTGATGCCTCGGCCTCGGGTCGTTCCCTCCGTTGGACAAGTTTTAACTAGATTACTATCCTTATAGTATTTGTATGGAGCTTGGCGAGCTTGAGCTGGCGGTCTTGCGGGCGGTCCGCAACCTCGGGCCGGCGACGTCGGGAGCGATCTACGCAGAGGTCCGAAAGACGCGAGACGTCGCCTACACCAGCGTTACGACGACGCTCTACCGCCTCGTCGACAAGGACCTCATCGCGATGCGAAAGGCGAGCGAAAAAAAGGTCTACTATCGCCTCAAGGAGGGCCGCGCGTATCGCAAAGCGCTGGCATCGATGATCGACCGGGTGGTCGACACGTTCGGCGGCGCGGCCGTGTCGTATCTCCTTGACAACCCCGGATCCGCATCGGAGGACCAGATTGCGGACCTGAAAGCGCAAGTCGACAAACGCCGGACCAAGGAGAAGCGGGATGCCTAGTCTATTCGAGGTGATCGGCGAAGCGCTCCAAGCGTACTGGTCTTCGCCGCTATCCTTGAGCGTTTTGGCGGTCTGCGGCGCTTCGATCGGCACCCTCCTCTATGTGTTCGTCACGAATGCCCGAAACGCGAAGCTTCGCGTGAGCTTGCTGACGGGTCTCTACGCTCTTTCCATCTTCTTCTGGGCTTTCA
This sequence comes from Methanobacteriota archaeon, assembly GCA_005878515.1. Classification (GTDB taxonomy): domain Archaea; phylum Thermoplasmatota; class Thermoplasmata; order RBG-16-68-12; family RBG-16-68-12; genus RBG-16-68-12. Next base: position 22,876 of record VBLZ01000069.1, read on the forward strand.
TCGCGGCGAGCTTGGTGCTTTGCGTCTCTCAGGCCCGAATGATCGCGTACGCCCGTTTCGGAGTCCCCGTCGCGGTTTTTGGCGCGGTCGCGGGGGGACTGAGCGCGTCGACACTGATCTCATTCCTGGTATGGCGATACGGGAACAAAGCCGTGCTTCGCAAGTTCCCCCTCCGAGGGTTGCGCCCGGAGGAGGGCTGGATCGGAGAATATGTGAGTCTCCTTGCTCGGTTCGAAGGATTACGGGGGGTCCGCCTAAGAATTGTTGAGTCCGACGAAGCCTTGGCCATGGCCATCGGCGGGAGAGAGCCGCACATCTTGGTTTCGCAAGGCTTGACCACCTTCCTCGATCGTGATGAGCTCGAAACGGTCGTTGCACACGAGTTGATGCACCTCAAACACCACGACGCCGAATTCAAAGTCTTCTCCAAGGTCCTGTCCCGGATACTTTTCTTCGACCCGTTCAGCAAGTTTTTCGATCCCGCGGTGCACCGGGAGCGTGAATATCTCGCGGATGAGACGAGCGCGCGATCGACAGGGAAACCCGCGGCGTTGGCCTCCGCTCTTCTGAAGATCGTAGACCGAGGGGTGCCGACCAAAGCGACGTGGGGCTTGAGCATCTACGCTCCGGGCCGTGGCCTTTTCAGTCGATACCCACCGATTGACGAGCGAGTCCACCGACTCCTGTTGCTGTCCGACCTGCTCGCGACGCGCTGATACGTCAGTTCAAGCCGACTGATGCACGCGGCCAAACCGAACTCGCGCGGCATCCTTGATCCGGGTTACGTCTTGAGCGAGCACTCCGAGTGAAAACAAATAGATTGAAGTCCGCGAGAACGTCGCAAGCGGGTAGCGATCCATCTGATTCACTCCTGCTCCGGGGAAGGTCAACGCGGACATCATGTCACTCGCATTCGCTTCCCTCGGCGTCAAGGTTGGCAGGTCCCAATTCCTCGCGATGAACTTCAGAATCGAAGTGTGGTCCATCACTTCGTGGTCAACAAAGCCCGGCTTCGAAAAGGGCGAGACGATAATCATCGGGACTCGAAAGCCGTAGCCCCATTCATCGACTTGCGGCGGAGGCACATGATCGTAGAACCCCCCAGACTCGTCCCACGTCAGGAAAATGGCACAACCGGGCCACATCGGGCTCGCCATAATGGATGTGATGATACTCGCCGTCCAAGCCTCGCCAACGGTAACGTCCCCGGGAGGGTGTTCGCTCAGCTTGATGGAGGCGGGCAGGAATCCGTTGGGATCAATATACGTTACCGAGGGAAACCGGGCTGAGGTGATATCGGATCCGACGGTGTCCAACTGGACCACCATCGATGAGAAGTAGTGGTCCGCCAGGGTGAAATTGTGAGCGAGAGACCAATAGTAGGGGACTTGGCGGCCATCATAGTATCCGACAGAGATGTTCCCCAACCCGGGGAAGGCGCGCTCGGCGACTTCTGCGAAGAGGTCGTTCTTTCCCCCGTCGAAGGCGTCGAGCATATCACCTCGACCGTGAGGGAGGTCGGGGGTCCAAGACATGTTCAGCCAGTGCGGGTACACTGTGCCCCCAGCGCCATTAGGGAGGGATGCATTCTCCGGAATGCCATCCGCGCCGGGGTAGGTCCCGAAGTAATTGTCGAAGGCATGATTTTCTTTCATTATGACGATCACCCGCTGGACGGGCGTCGCGCCCGGCACGAGGAATGGGACCGGCGAAGGCTGCGACGGCGACCGAAAGAAGAATCCATAGTAGATGGCGGCGACAGGGAGAGAGACAACTACAGCCAATGTCAGGAACTGAATCCAGGATCTCCGCGGGTGGCTCCGACCTCCTTGGAGTTGCACGGCGACCGATCTATTCGCCATAAGCTTGCTCTGGATGAGATTTCCCATCCCGTGGGTCAGCTCCTTGGGGCAGCGCAGCAGGCAGAGTACTCCTTCCGAATTACACTTCGCCACAATCTGGTCTTCCTCACTCTGGTCGGCGATGCCGCCGAGTCGACCTGGTTCACAAGCTTTGACTGTGGCTAATGGTGCTCTCAGAACCGGTCTCCGATTCGCTCGATGATGACGCAAGAGAACCGAGTTGGCCGGCGATCCAAGGTGGGAAAAACCATTTATACTATTCAAATAGTAACTTGACGTGGGGAAGGAAGGCCCGATGTTGTCCCAGCCCACTGGAACCCAGATATCGGATGGAGGTCTCGCGGCACGGGTTGGAGAGACGCTGAAAATCATGCACCGGTGGGGGTACGCTCCTCGAATCGAAGTCCTGTCTGAGCAGCTTCTAGGCGGGCCCGCGAGCGTCGAGCACCTGCATCACGAACTTGAGGCCCGCCCGGACCTCATCGTCCAGGACGGATTTGTTAGTCTGCAAGGGTATGCCCACCTCATACGGAAATCCCAGAGACGCGTCGATTCACACCAGAGTTTTCGGGCCGCGGCGCTTGAGATTGCACGCGGCTTCGCGAGAGACTTGGTAAATTCATGTCCGATGGTCGACTGCATCGCACTCGCGGGCTCCCTCGCTTCGGGAGGCTACGGTCCGCAAGACGACATCGATTTTGACCTTATCGTCCGGCCCGGGACGAAATATATCTGCTACCTGCTGGCCCATCTCGTCGGCCTCAGGTTCAGTTGGAGGTACCGGCATCTCCGTCTCGACGAGTTCCACCGCACTCCGTTGCTCCCGAAGATCACGTGCGTGAACGTCGTGTGGCCAGAGGACCAGGCCAAACCCTTTGCGAGACGTGATGAGGATATGGCGTTTGAGCTCTTGCGATGCGAACCACTGTACGGCGCTCAAGCGTTCCGCTCCGCACTGGAGAACAACCCCTGGGTCCGAGATTACTTCCCGCAGGCCTACGATCGCGAATGGCACACGGAACCGAATCCGAGGCCGAACCTGTTGGGCCGTCTCCTCGCGGGAGTCGACCGGAATCCTATGATGCTCCGATGGCTCGAGACGGCGAGCCGCAGAATTGCCTGGATCTTGTATCAATACGTCCAGCGGTCCCGTCGCGGTAGTCCTGGGGCCATCGCACGGATGGAGTTCCTCCGAAGAGCAAAATTCCCATACGAGGCTTTCCAGGACTAAGCGCTACGTATGCGGGGCGCGGGGCTATCTGCGCATGTCCGGTCGAGCAACGTCACGGTGTGCCGCGAAATGTCTGTCACCGGAGAGACCATGGCCGACGATGGCATTCTGGAACCGTGGGGGTCCGGGCTGGCCAGGATCAATAGGGCCACTGGCGAGAGGCTGGCGGTCGTCGGGGCCGCGATGCAGCTCCGAGACTTGCCGTGCCCTGCCTGCGGCAGCGGGTCGTTCCATCCGTTGGTCGTCCGGAACGATTTTCCGATCGTCCGTTGCGACAGCTGCGGGTCGCTCTATGCGCGTCCGCGGCCCTTAGAGGAGCAACTCGCGAGCCTCTACGAGCGCTTTCCTCAGCTTAGTAACGGTCGGGAGGGGCAGGCGAACGACGATCCACAGGACGGGCGTTGGGAAGCCGAGTACCGGCTCCGGCGTTTGCTGGAATTCGTGAAGGCAGGGCGCCTCCTCGACGTGGGTTGTGGACGGGGCGATTTCCTGACGGTGGCTCAACGCCATTTCGAAGTCCAAGGGGTGGACCTGGTGCCTCGGCTCCGGCCCGAGGCGCGAACCCATCATGTGTTCAGAGGCCGGTTGGAAGACGCAGGCTACCCGAACGCGTACTTCGACGTGGTCACCGCAGTCGAAGTATTCGAACACATGTTCGACCCGCGACGGACGATCCGTGAAATCCACCGCGTGCTGAAATCGCGAGGCATTCTCTTGTTCCAGACGGGCGACGCGGACTCCTTGCGAGCCCGTCTGAACTTGCGTACCTGGACCTATCTTCAGCCGCCCGTTCACTTGAACGTGTTCAGCCGCAAGGCTTTGGAGCAATTGGCGGCCGCTGCAGGATTCCTGCCGCTAACGTCTTGGAGTTTCGGCCGTGCCCCCAGAAAGATACCGCTCCTCGCCAACCTCTGGCACGCGGACGCGCTTCGACCTGTCCTGGACATCTTGGCGAGTAGGCGAGTGATCGGTGCGATGCACGTTTGGCGCAGCGAAATATGAAGGGGACACGCCCAAGCCAACAGCGTGAAGAGAGTTTCTCTATTCCTCCGTCAAGTCCTCTAATTTTCGGAAAACAGCGAGCGAGAAAAAGCCTAACCCGGAGAACGGGAATCGGCTTTCGATGTATTCCTCGAGGCGGTCCATAGCGCGCGCGATCCACCAGAGACCCGGGCCTCCTCCCTTTCGGGGGCGAGGGGGAGGGTACAAAATGTGGACGCCCCAAACTCGCTCCTGCGAAAACTCCGGCTCCAGGAGACGGCCGAATTCACGCATCGAATAAAGGAAACTTTGCACACTCTCATCTCCCGACCCAACCCGAATCCGGACCCCGTGCTTAGCGAGTTTCCGGTATCCGGCGAAACGTAGGAAAAAGGGCCCGAACAAGAGCTCGTAGAGCACCGTTGGATTCAGCATCCCAACGACGAGCGCACCACCCGGCCTAAGGATCGAGCTAAGCGAGTGCTTGAAGAGGTCAAGGCGCGGCTCGAGATTGAGCGTGCCGTAAACCGAGTAGGCGGTGTCGAACGGACCGAGCCCTGCAACCCGCAGAGAGGATAGGTCGCTTGCCCTGGCCACCTCGAACTGGATTCGATCTGCTAAGCGTAGCTTCCTCGCCTTACTGCGGGAGAGCTCGATCATTTTGGGCGACAAATCCACACCCACAACCCGGTACCCACGCCGCGCCAGCAATAGCCCCTCAGTTCCCGTATAGCAGCCGACATCGAGGAGCAACGAACCCGGCGGGCTGATACGAGAAATGACGCTGACCGCCAAATCTTTCGCGCGCCTGCTCACGAGGGCACGCCCAATCGTTTCGTCGTAGGTCGATGCGATTCGATCGTACGCGGATTGAATTTCAGCGTAGTATGCGTCCCAACTCATGGCGCCTCTCCTCCATGGATTTCCAACCGGGATTAATAGGACCTTTCCCACATCGTCGTCATGTTGTCCGGCCGGAATCGCCTCGCTCGGGTCCACCGCGGATGAAAACCTGCCCAACGCTTCTAGCCCAAGGGACGGGTCCACGAGCCGTGCCGGACAAGACGGAGGTAATGCCGAGAAGCCCCGATGACATCCAGGCGAGAGGATACCATCCTCTCCGAAGCAACGCCCTCCGGAGCCGAAACGGCGAGTAGGGATGAAGGTAATCGCTCCAGAGCTTGATACGCAGAAGAGCAAAGAGAGCATACGGCGAGGAGGTGTTGATGACGAGTCGACCGCCTCGCTTCGTAACTCTGCTCAGCTCATCGAGCAAGCGCGACATGGAGGGGAGCGGGATGTGTTCCGTGATTCCAATTGCGAGCACCGTGTCGAAACATCCGTCATTGAAGGGCAGCGCCAGTGCAGATCCGACGACACCGCGCGTGATATTGCCGAGCTCAATACCCCGGAGGAGCCATCTCCTTCCTACGTCCAAGCTAACTGTCGAGGCGCTCAGAGCGGAAAGGCGCCCGAAGTTGGACCCGACATCCAGCGTCGCTCCGCGAATCCAAGCTTGGATGTGCGACAGCTGGGCCCGTCTAAACGGATTTTCCGCGATAGATTCGAAATCGCTGAAATCCGGCAGCCGCCGCTTCCCGGAGCTTTCGGCTGCCGCATCCATTTCGCTCGATTGTTAACCGGCTGGACCGGTATCAGCGTTCCGGGTCAAACAAATCCATGGCCTCCTGTCGGAAGACTTAAGTATTTTTCATCCAATCGGCTACAATATAATTGGGCGGGCGCGACATACCGTTCGGGTGCGTGGGGGAGTGTGCGAGCATGAGACCACGGCGGAAGCCTTCGGACCATCCCGTTCCTCGTTTGCGATAGTTCCACCGCGGCCCGACCGGAACGATCCTCGGTGGGTTTTCGAGGATGTCAAGGAGGAAGCAAGCCCATGAAAGCGGTCATCCCCGCGGCAGGCCTGGGCAGCCGTTTCCTCCCTCTCACGAAGGAGCAGCCGAAAGAGATGCTGCCAGTCGTGGACAAGCCCGCAATCCATTGGGTCGTGGAAGAAGCCATTGCCTCCGGGGCGACGGATCTCCTCATCATCACGGGTCGCGAGAAACGCGCGGTCGAGGACTATTTCGACGGCTCCATTCGCTGGGATCATTACCTCAAGGCGAATCACGGCAATGCCCTCCGCCAACTGGAGGAGCTCGCTTCCAGCGCAGACTTCCACTTCATCCGACAA
>VBLZ01000049.1 GCA_005878515.1 Methanobacteriota archaeon
CTGGTCCTCGATCATCCAGTCGTAAAGCTTCCGGACCCGGCGATCCTCGCCATATCCGAACCGCGTCAGCATTCGCGCGGTGTTCCCGACGATGCAGACCTCCTCCGTGAAGAAGTTCACCTCGGAGCTGAGGTGCAGCTTGTACTCGAAAATGAGATCGGCCAGCCTTCGGATCCGCCGATCGGCCGCCGTGAGGCCGAGGTCGGAGAGGATGATCCCCTTCCAGATCGACGAGCCGAAGCGGGGGAAGCGGAGGAAGCTGACCCACTCCCGGACGGTCCTCGGCTCATGGGCCTCCCAGTAACCCGTGGGCTTCTGGGTCCTCAGGAGGTCCCGAGCCCAACCCACGCGACGGATCGTCGAGAGCGCCGCCTTCACATCCGGGTCGTCAGCCTTGCGGTCTAGCAGATCCACCAACGCGTGGTATCGGACAGACGGCTGGGCTTCTTCGAGCAGCCAGTTTGTGACTTGAACATCCTGGCTGTCAACGATTTGAATGGCCCCCTGCACGTTGCGCGATACCTCGCCGCGCACAGGTTTCGGAGCTATTTCAACCATGAGTGCCTCGCAGGAGGGCGCAATTGCGGCGGTGGGCGCATGTACCGGTTGAGTTGGTCGTCCCTCCCGCGCCGGCCCCCTGTTGGACCAAACGAATCCCTGTTCAGGCCCGTCAGCATGATGCTACATTCGGCTGGCCGTCACGCACTTGACCGCCGAAGGGAGCCCGTGATAACCACCCCGAGAAACGTCGTTTTGTATGCGACTGTCAAGAAAGCGATTTTCGACAGTCCAGGTCTGCCCTTCGGATCCGGTCCGGGCTACCTCGCAATCACCGCGGGCCGGAGGTCATCGAGGACCTCCGTGGCGAGGCGGATCGCGGTTTCGTACTTGCCGGCTTGAACTGCATCCTTCGCAAGCTTCAGCGTGTTGCGCATCTCGCCGACGTTCCGGCCACTATCTCGGGCGCGCTTCCACGCCTCGATGGCCCGGGTCAATCGGTCCATCGCCTCGGCTCTCGTAACCGCGGGTCTCTCTTCGGGTTCCGGTGTATTTTCGGCCTCGACCGGCTCAGGAACCGTCGGGGTCACGATCGGCATAGGAGGCGGGGGAGACTCCGTCGGTGCGGGAGGTTCGTCCGCCGGAGGCGGGCTCGGCCGTTCGGCCTCCCGCGGCCCGACGTCCGCCGCCTCGATGACCGTGGCGAGGTACCGCTGCGCCTCGAGGAGGCTTTCCTCCTTGGCCGCGAGTTCCTGACGCTGTGCCGCGAGCCGGTCTGTCTCGTCTCTGAAGACCGACTCGAGCTGGGCGAGGGACCCGTGCAGCTCCGCGGACGCTTCCTGCCGGGCGTGCATCTGCTCGGTGATCGTTCGAAGTTCCTGCTCGCGCGTCTCGAACGCAACTAGCCAGTCCTGTTGGAGCTTGACCAGCTCTTCCTCGCGATTCACGATCGCCAGAAACTTCGCCTCGGCCTCTCGCATCCTTCCGATCATTTCCCGATCGAGGCGTTCCACGTTGCGTTCGGCCTGCGTCAGAGCCTTCTCGCGTGCCGCCAAGTCATTCGCCGCATCCTGGAATCGTGTCTGTTCGGCCGAGAGATTCTCCCGGTCGGCTCGGATCGTCGCGAGGTCTTGGTCCACGGACGCGCGAGCGGCCCGGACCTCGTTTCTCTCCCCGTCGATGGCTTGACGTTCGGCCTCCAGCCGCGCCGCTCGCTGCTCCAGATCTTGCCGCTCCGAGTCGAGCTGCGCCCTGAGGGCATTGAGTTCCTTGGCGCGGGCGTCGAGAGCCGCTTTCATCCCTTGCATCTTCGAGGCGGACGCCCGGACGGCGTCGACCAAGAACGGTGGCGCTTGTTCGGTTGACATAGCTATCCCCTTCGACTGAACGTGACGGAATCGGGTCTCCTCATTCAGTTATAAACGATTGGGCCAAGAAATCGGCCGTGACAATAACGGATCGAGCCCAGCGGGCATACCGGCGACACCCGGCTGAGTGTAGCTACAAATGGGGACGCTCAGCGATGCCCGACGACCTCGTGATCGGGTCAGGCCGGTCGGTGGACGGTGGTACCTCCTCCGGCCGCTTGGCCCCCACCCCGAGACCAGGGCGGCAGGCACGGGATGAGAGGACTCACGGCCCGGAGAATCGACAGACTTCGGTCTCCGGGCCGAAACGTCCCCGGTCGCGAACCTTCATCTCACTCGAGTCCGTACGCGGCGCGTCGATGGCCCGCAATCTGTACTTCCTCGGCACCGCGGGGTCCGGGAAGTCCACGATGGTCTACGCGTTCCAGCTCTGGATGAACTCCCAAGGCCTTGACTGCGTGACCGTGAACCTCGATCCGGGCGCGGAGGCCCTTCAATACTCGCCCGACCTCGACGTCCGCGACTACGTCAATCTGGAGGAAGTCATGGCCGAACAGGGTCTCGGTCCGAACGGGGCCCAGGTCGCCGCCGCGGACATGGCCGCGATGAACGCGAAGGAACTCGCGGACGTCCTCGAGACGTTTGAAACGAACTACGTCCTGATCGATACGCCGGGCCAGATCGAACTCTTCACTTTCCGGGCCTCCGGTCCGGTCCTGATCGATGCGTTCGGACGCGCGGATTCCGCGCTCGTCTATCTCAACGATCCGGCCCTCGTGCGGACCGCCAGCGGCTTCATCTCGTCCGTGCTCCTGAACGCGACGGTCCAGTTCCGCCACGGGTTGCCCTTTATCAACGTCCTGAGCAAGGCGGATCTCCTCCCGGAACCCGAGCTCGAGAAGATCGTGAAATGGTCGTTGGATCCGTTCGCCCTGTATGAGGCCCTCTTCGAAGACACCGCGACACCGAAGACCCTCCTCGATGTCGAATTCCTAAAGAGCATGGAGACGATCGGCGTCTACCGCCGCGTCCACCCGGTGTCCTCGGAACTGACGTTCGGCTTCGAGGAGATCTACAGTCAGGTCCAGCAGACCTTCGAGGGCGGCGAGGACCTGTCGAAGGACTGAGCGCGGATCGTCCGATCCCGAGCGGTGCCGAATCACAAAAGGCCGTCGAACGCCTTGAGGACCTCGGGATACTTCGCGCGAATTGCTTCCAGGACGGCGGAGATGGAGAGCCGATCGACGCCGATTTCAGAGACGGCCCGTAGGACCTTGTTGATCGTCTCGTCGTCGACGCGGATGAGACGCTCCTTGATCAGGTAATGCCGCGCGAGCTCCTCCTCCATTCGCGCGCGCCACTTCGCATCGTAGGCTCGAAGCGCCTCCTCCGCCGCCTCTCCCTCGATTGCGTCCGCGGCGACTTCCCCCGCGTACCGCCCGGACAAACAGCCGTTGAGGATTCCGCCTCCCGTGAGGGGGTCAATCAATCGGGCCGCATCGCCCGCCAACAAGACCCCCGGAGCGACAGTCCGCTCCAGCGGCAGAGAGACACTGACCGCTCCTGCCACCTCCTCGACGATCTCGCCTCGGGCGAGTCCCGGGGTTCGCGCGATGAGCCGGTCCAGATACTTCTTGGCATCTGCGCGCTCCCGGATCTTCGAGAGGTTCACGCCGATCCCGACGTTGGCCACATCCGTGTCCTTCCAGAACACCCACGCGTAGCCGCCGGGGGCGCAGCTGCCGAGGTAGAAGTCGTTCAGCCGCGCATCGCCATTGACACCCACCAGAGTGTATTGCAGGCAGGCGTCGATGTCCCTCGTTCGCAGAGGGGTCTCGAGGCCCGCCCAGCGTCCGACTTGGCTCTCGAAGCCGTCGGCACCGATGACCACCTTCGCGTGAACGTCGAACGTCTCGCCCATGTGCTCGCACCGCGCACCGACGACGCGCCCGTCCTCCTGGAGGAGCGCGACCGCGCTGGTCTTGATCATGATCTCGGAGCCGGCCTTTGCGGCCTCGCGTGCGAGGAACCGGTCGAACAGATCCCGCTCCAAGATGTATCCGCATTCGTTGCCGGCACGAGTCTCATCGAGGACCAGCGTCGTCCCGTCGGGCGCGATGATGCGCGCCCCGTCAACCTCGTGACAGATGAACTCCTGGTTCGGCGTCAGCCCGATCTCCGCGAGCCACCGTTTCGCGACGCCTTCCCCGCATCGGACCGGCGTACCGATCTCGGATCGCTTCTCAATCAAGAGGACGTCGGCCCCGCCGAGGGCCGCATACTTCGCGGCGGTGCTCCCGGTCGGACCCGCGCCGACCACAAGCACATCGATCTGGTGGTCCATTCGCGTAGGTCCGATTCCGTCGGACTTCATGAGGATTTGGGAGTCACTCTTTTCGAACGCCCGATGTGGAGGCCCGCAAGGGCCGCTTAGCTCGGGACTTCGACGATCCGCCGTGATGCTTGCTCCGAGTCGAACTGCGTACGTATTTGTTTGCGTCAGTACTTACACGGCCCATGGAGCTGGAAACCCGGAAGGTCCAGAAACTCGGGTACTCGAGTCTCGGGGTCTCCCTCCCAAAAGACTGGGCGGCGTCCAACGGCATTCGGCCGGGTGCCCTCGTGAGCCTGGCGATCGAGGACGACGGGAGCCTTCGCGTGCGGGTCGGCCCCCTCGAGGAGTACCCCGTGGCGGCCGAGGCCACGATCGATGCGGACGAATGGAGCGGGCCCGAGGCGCTGACGCGGATGATCACCGGCAACTACATCGTCGGTTGCAACACGATTCGCCTCCGGAGCCGGGAAGAACTCTCCCCGAGCCAGTTACAAGAAATCCACGAGGCCGTCCGAGGCCTCACGGGGCTCACGATCGTCAATCAGGGCCCCAAGTTCGTCACGATCGAGAACTTCGTCGAGCCGACGCGCTTCCCCATCGATGGTCTGCTCCGACGGCTGCACTATTTGACGTCGCGCATGGAGAAGCTCGCGCTCGGTGTGATCGCTGGCGACGCAAAGGGAAACATCGAGGAGGTCGCGCGGATGGAGCTCGAGGTCGACCGCCTGTACTGGCTCGTCGTGCGGCAGCTGCTCCTCGCGGCCCAGAACCGAACGATCTCGGGACGGATTGGGGTCACGGAGCCGCGGCACCTCCTCGGGGATCGCGTCGTCACGGTCGGCCTGGAGAACGTGGGCGACCTGTGGGAAGAATTGGCCGCGGGGGTCGCTCCATTCCTGAAGCCGAACCGACGGATCCCGAGGGAATTCGCGAAGACGATCGCCAACCTGAAGGGGAAAATTGAGGAGGTGATCGAGCTCACGATGACCGCGTTCTTCGCGAACGACTTGGCGAAGGCCAATGAGGCACTCGACCGCCAAGCTGCGTTGACCCGGGACATTCGGGCCGCCGCCGGCCCCGGTTCGAGGCCGCGCCATGGGCAGACGGGCGGTTCATCGCGATCGAACGGGTTGTTCCAGATCGTCCTTCGACCGCTCGAGCACGTTGCGAAGTACTACGGCAGCATCGCGCAGATTACGATCAATCGGGCACTCGAACGTCCGGTGCGCCCACGGACGCCGGGAGTTGAGCCCCCTTCGACGGGGGAGCCAACGGACCGCCCGTGAGTCCAATCGAAGTTCAGGCGCGCGCGGTCCGGGCCGCGTAGTCGCTTCGGAGCTCCTTCATCGTCCGCGTCTTTCCCGGTCCGGCTTGCGGGAGCTCAGGCACGAGGACCACGTCCTCCACGTGGGCGAGGAGGGGATTGAGGTTCTCCTTGATGGCTCGTTGAAATTCACGGCGGAGCTGCGCGCGAAAGTCGTCGGATCCGAGGAGCCGTGAATCGCGAGGCACGGCGTACACGACCAACCGGTGCTGTCCCGACCGGTCGACGTCCACCGCGATCGGCTTGGTGTCGTACACGAGCTCGTT
>VBLZ01000050.1 GCA_005878515.1 Methanobacteriota archaeon
CTCACGCGTGCGTCCAGTTGAATCGCCGCGAGGAAGCGCTCGCCTCCCTGGACGGTTTCCTGGCCGTGGAGCCACGATCGTACGACGGACTCGAGGCGAAGCGGGATCTCCTCTTGCGGTCCGAGCGGTGGGCCGATCTCGTCGTCGCGTGCGACGCGATTCTCGCGATCCAGCCGCACCATCCGCGGGCCTTGAAAGACAAAGGCCGTGCCTTTCTCGCGCTCGGCAAGTCCGAGGACGCGTACGCGACGTTCGAGCGCCTCCGGGTCGTCGCGCCGGACGACCTCGACGCGCTGCGCGGCCAGCGGGACGCCTTGCGGGGTTCGAAGAACGCGAAGGTCCTCCTCCGGACTTGCGAGGTGATTCTCCAGAAAGACCCGGCCGATGCGGGCACCTGGACCGCGCGGGGCGAGGCCCACCAGACCCTGGGCCAACCGGAAGAGGCGCTCACCGCCTATGACACAGTCCTCCGGCTCGATCCGCGAAACGCGGATGCGGCCTCTCACAAAGCGGCCCTCCTGTTCTCCCTCGGCCGATATGCCGATTCGGTGAAGGCCTATGACGTCGCGATCGAGGCGACCCCCGCGTCCCCCGACCTCTGGTACGAGAAAGGGCGTGCGCACTATCGGCTCAACGCGTTCGCGGAAGCGATCGACTGCCTCGATCGGTCGACGCGGTACGCGCCGGGCGACGTGAAGGGATGGTACCTGTTCGGCCTCGCCCTCGAGGGCGAGAAGCGCTACGAAGGCGCCGTGGCGGCGTTCGACCGCACGCTGGCGCTCGACGCGAATCACGCGAAGGCGTGGCTCGGGAAAGGGACGGCGCTGCACTGGCTCAAGCGATACGAGGAGGCCGCAGCGGCATACGGCAAGGCCGCCTCTCTCGACCCGACGATGGTCCCGGCCCTTTTGAAACAAGGCGCGTGCCTCACCGAGCTCCATCGATACGAGGAGGCGATCCCGGTGTACGAGACGGTCCTCGCCAAGAACGCGAAGGAGACGACCGCGCTCGCGGGGTTGAGCACCGCCCTGGAAGCCCTGGGACGCACCAAGGACGCGTTCGCCGTATCCGTCCGACTGAGCCTCGCCGAGCCGAAGGACGCGAACGCATGGGCGCGGCGCGCCCGACTTGCGAAAGCCGCCGGCGACGCGAAGGACGCCTTAGCCGCGATCACGAAAGCGTGTTCGATCGCACCGGACCACGTGGATCTCCTCCGAATCAAACGCGACCTGCTGCACACCCAGAATTCATTCAGGGCGGCGGCGGAGGTCGGCGAGCGACTCATCGAAATCGATGCGCGGGACACGGACGCGCTGCGGGAGATGGCGGTCGCCCTCGAGGGCCTCGGGAAACCTGACGCGGCAACCGAGGCGCTGGATCGGGCAGGCCGCGTCGACCCGATGGACCGTCGGACATGGAATGCGAAAGGCGCAATCCTCGGGCGGCTCGGACGGCGGGACGAGGCCCTCGCGGCGTACGATCAATCGCTGAACCTGAATCCGGGGGACCGGGTGGCCCTCGCGGCGAAAGGGCGCATCCTGTTCGACCTCGGAAGGGTCCCGGAAGCCCTCAAGGCGTTCGAGGACGGTTTGATCCTGGAACCCAACCACCTCGACTTCCTCAGCGGCAAGGCGATGTGCCTCGCGCACGAATCCCACTTCGACGATGCGCTGTCCCTCCTCGCCGTCGTGTTCGCGAAAGATCCGAACCATTACGAGGCCTACCGGACGAAGGGGTTGTGCCTTCTCCGGACCGGGCACCCCGCGGATGCCCTCCCGTGCTTCGACCACGTGCTGAAGGCGACGCCGAAGGACGCGCGCGTACTCACGTGGAAAGGCGAGGCGTACGAAGCGCTCGGCCAGAATCCGCAGGCGTTCGCGGCGTTCGATTCGGCCATCGAATCGAACCCGGAACTGGGCGACGCGTGGCGGAGCAAGGGTCTGCTCCATGTGAAGAGCGAAGATTTCCCGGCGGCCGCGGATGCCCTCGCCCACGCGACGGTCGCGCGCCCGGCCGACAAGGCCCTGTGGTACATGCGAGGATTCGCAGAAGAACGGGCCGGCGAGTTCGATGCCGCGGTTGGGTCGTACGATGAGGCGCTCCGCCTCGACGCCCGCGACAAGGTCACGTGGAACAGCAAAGGCCTGGCCCTCGTCCACCTGAAACGCTTCGACGAAGCGCTCCGCGCGTTCGACGCGGCGCTCGCCCTCGATCCCTCGTACGAGCCCGCGCAATCCGGCAAGAAGGCGGCGGAAGAGCGGATCCACATTGCGAAGATCGAAGGTTTCGCGGAAGCCGTCGTGCGGTTCGAGAAACACCTCGCACGTCCGGCAACCCGCGACGAGGTCTTCCGGTACTGCTCCGTCCCCCTCGAGGACCTCGACGAGGTCATCGCGTACGTCAACGAGCCGGCTCCCTTGGCGCCGGATCGGATCGAGGCGGACGACCTGCGCAAGTACGAAGCGGTCGGGGCCGCGGTCCTCCGGACCGTGGAGAATGCGAAGAACCTCAACACGTTGCGCCTCACCGACGTCAGCGCGGTCTTGCCCCACGTCGACCTGGAAGAGGCCCGGACGATCTGGGGCTACATCGACTGGGTCCGTGACGCGCCGCTGGAGCCGACGCCGGAATGGCACAATGACGAGCTGATCCGGCAGGCGATGGATCTGCCCAAGGAGGAATGGAACCTCGTGGACCTCGCGAAAGAGCTCCACCTCGGGCCGTTCGAAGCGAAGAAGCTCGAGGTCTCCCTCAAGATCTTCGAGGGCGGCGCCTACAAGATCTCGACGCGCGCCGCGCCGGAGATCAAGCGAAAGAAGGCGAAGCCGGAGGCCGTGCCAGAGACCGCGGTCGAAGAGGACGACGAGCCAGCACCCGCGGCGAAGAAGTCGCCGACACCGAAGGCGGTCGGAAAAGTTGCCGAAGACGCACCGCCAGCGAAGTGCGCACCGCACCACGCGCCCGGCGTCGAGCGTCACGCGTGCGGAGCCTGGCTGTGCAAGGGTTGCGTCGATGCCGGAGGCAACTGCCCCGGTTGCGACGCGCCACTCCCGAAGGCCGAGGAGCGCGAAGCTCGGAAGAAAGACCGCGAGGCGGACTTCAGCCGCCTCTAGAAAGGCCGCCCGATGGACTACGGGTTCGACGCGATCATGTCGTCGATAAAGGACCGGGAACTCGCCAGGTCCACGCGGTAGTTGTTGTTCGTCGACTTGCAGACGCTGTCTCCCCAGCTCGTCACCGCGACGATGTACTCGGCGTGAGACGAAGGATCGACGAAGAACGTGGGCCCGCCGGAGTCGCCGAAGCACGTGCCGCCATCTCCATGTTGGATGTTCTGCGACATGTAGAGCCAGGCGTCGTGCAGGTTCCGGAAGCTCGAAGTCGAGATCTGGCGGTCTCCGGTCACGACGAAGTCTTGGTTGTCGCCATACCCGACGTTGATGAACGTCGCCGACTTGAGTTCTCCCGACGCGGCAAGGTCGTCCAAGTAGCCCGTCGGGGCCGGCGTGCCAAGTGTGACGCCCTCGACTGCATCCTGAAGGATGATCACACCGAGGTCGTGCGGATTCGATGTGGGTCCCCAGTTGTAATCTGGGTGGCTCTGATATCCGCTCACGGCGAGGCGCACCGCGCCTTCCGCAAACAGGTTTGGCCCGAATCCGATCCGCAGCCGGGTGGCCGGAATCGCGAAGGCCGTGAGCGCATCGGTGCAATGGCCCGCGGTCAGGAAGACCCGTGCGGACACGAGCGTCCCGGAACAGAACTCCCCGACGCTTCCGTCGGCGCGCACGATGAGGATCGCACCGACGTTCGGGTGGGTCGTGTCGATCGCGCCCCAGGTGATCGCGGATGCGGGAGAGCCCAACACCATCAGGCCGATCACCGCAAACACGCCAACGAGCACACCGCGACCCATGAGTCGCACCACGACCGAACCCCCGGAGCGGATGGTCGGGAACCGCCATAAACGTTGGCGGCGGGAGGCACACCTGATTCGACGTCACTCGAACGTCCAATGGTCGCGTTCCCGCAGCAGATCGCGCAACAGGTGGGTCGCCTTCCCGCGGTCGACTTGCATGAGGAACGCCCCCAGGTGCTTGCACATGAGCCGCCCGGTCGCACGGTTCGTCTTGAAGTCGACACAATCGTGTTCGACCCGTTTCTCCTGCCGGTCGATTCGCACGGAGTATTCCTTCACCCGACCTGCCAGGAGCGTCTCCGTATCCTTGTCCACGGAGACGACCGACGGATCGATGGCCTTGGCCGATGCGAGGCGATTCCTCCCGAGGAACACGAGCAGGAGTTCATCGAAGGACAGCTTGTCGATGTCCTTGTTCATCGGGACGTCCGCCTGGATCGTGCCCGCCTCGTCCTCGATCTCGCCGCCCTTGATCTTGACCGCGACCCCGAACCGTTCGAGCGCCTCGTTGATTTTCTTGTCGATGTACGCCTGCTCCTCGGGCGTGTACTTCGCGCGATTCCGAGGCTCGTTGAAGTACCGTCGCGCGGCGCGCGCATGGAACGGGGTGTGCACAGGATATTTCCAATTCGCCGGATCGCCGTACTTCTCCGGGTCCTTCGGATAGCCTTGCGGCGGGCCGAGCCGGCCGTCTCGCTTGCGGGTGGGCTTCACGGCGCGGACCATCGAATCCCTGGAGGGATGCGTCAGGTTAAAGGCTCAACGGCAGGAGGGCGACACGCTCAGCCGGCCCCGCCGCCACCGCCCCCTCCTCCGCCACCGCCCCCACCTCCTCCCCCACCGCCTCCGCCACCCGCCCCGCCGCCCGACGGCGCCATGTACGTTTGGAAGTGGCCGAGGGTCGTCGCGAACGAGTTCGCGAACGTCCCGAAGTCGCGTGCGAGCTCCCCACCAACATCCGGGAACGTCTCACCTGGGCTTTGAGAAGGAACATACCAAATGCCGCCAATCGGATGGTACCAGTTCGGCCGGTACGGCACCGCGGGAATTCGGTTCGCGAGAGACTTCAGCCAGCTGGACATCTCGAGATTCGAGATGAGGGGGACCAGGGCCATGTTTTCGTCGAGGAGCCGGACGCTCTCCTCCGGGCTCGATCCCGCGAGGGACTCGATTCGATCGCGCAGCTGACCGAGGAACCCTTCCCAGCGGGCTTTCTCCTCCGCTCCCTTTTCTGTCGCGCGAGGCATGTAGTAGCCGATTCCCACGATGGCGAACGACCCGATGAACAGGCCCACGTTCACCGCGACGTAGCTGTACAACGCCGCCACGACATACCCGAGGACCACGAGCACCGGCGCGACGATGCCGATCACGATTGTTGCGATGCCGTAGCGGCGTCGGACCCGGGCGGGGCTCCCCGCCAGGAGGCCGCTTGCGGCGAGGCGGTCCCCGATCGATCGAGTGAGCATCTTTGCGGACGATCGAATCGCCTCGATCCGATTTCGGTGCGAGACCATGGCCTGGAGGAGCATCCGCTGGTACGCAGGTGGCTCCGTGCTCCATCCTTCCGGCTCGGCGACCACCGAGCGTGCTTTGTCGGTGAGTTCGATCTGTTTTTCTTCCAGCACGTAACCGCCCGCGTCGGCGGGTCCCTGGAGGACGACATACCCTTTCTTCGCGAGATTCAGCAGCGTCGCGAGCAGGACCGGGGCATCGACCTGCTGCCGCAGGAGGAATCCGACCTCCTCGGGCTCGAGTCCGGAGGGCGGCGTCAGGATTGGTGCGTCCCCGGGTGGGTGGCGGCTCTTGGGCTCGCGACCCCGGAGGGCCCAGAGGCCGATCATGGCGGCCACAACGCCGAGGAACGTGAAGGTCGCGGTCGCCACCGGGGATTCCCGCGAGATCCTCGCGATCCCAAAGCGGACATCGAGGACCTTCGGGAAGTCGACGATGACCCGATACGAGGTGAAGGGAGCCAGGTTCGTGTCGCCGAACGTGAGGTCCGTCCGGCCCCCGGATTGCGAGATTCGGACGGGGTTCGGGGAGTACGCGAGCTGCGCCGTGTCGATGCCGGCCGGCAGGACGACGTCCACCGTGAGGTTGTCCGTGAACACGCTCCATCCGGTGCCGACCGCCTGCCAGTCGAGTCGGTTCAGAGCGCTCGCGGGCTGGAGGAGCGCATTCGTGACCGTGTACCGCACGAT
>VBLZ01000070.1 GCA_005878515.1 Methanobacteriota archaeon
CGCTCCGGAACCTCGCGGGACTCCCGCGCTGGGTCGAACTTCGGGCTGCCCCAAACCTTCGTTGAGTCGGGACGGCCGCTTGGAGGGAAATGCCTAGACAGGCAAGTGTACCTCTACTTAGAGGTACGTTTCGTCCCGTCGCGATCTGGACGTCAAGGCCTCACGCGTTCGAGCTTCACGTATCGCACACCGTGTCCGACTTCGCCGAAGAGGATTTGCTTCTTCACGCCGTGCGCGAGTCGGACGGCCCGGCTGATTTCCGGCCACGCCCCGCGGTGGCCCTTCGGCACCACATGGACGAGGTACTTCGCGTGATGGGTCTCCGGGTCGCCCTCGTACGCCCGGAAGTGGGAGCCATACTTGAAACCGGTCTTCGAAATGACCCCGCGGCCCGTCAGGTCCTCGTACGCATGGAGGCGCAGCTCGAAGTCCGGCTGGACCGCCTTCGCCTCCTTGATGAGCCGGGCCAGTCGGATCGGGCGGTCCGTGTCCGCGTTTCGCACTTCGACGAGACCGGCTTTCAACAGGTACGCGGTCTCGAGGAGGCTGAGCTGCAACCGCCGGCCGACGATCTTCCCGAAGAAGCCGGCTTCGTGGAGCGTCTTCGCCTGGACCTCGTCGATCACGACCGCCCGGTCCCCGAGGAAATGCACGACGACGTTGGTCTTCCGGAGGGTCGCCGGCGGGTGGCCGCGCGGATGCGCCTCGCGGACGCTGTAGTACGTCAGGTCGCTCTCCTCGTCCACGAGGCCGAGCAGGAGCGTCTTCCGGACCGCGGCCGCCTCCTCCGCCCGCCCGAGGAGTTCCGCCAGGTCGAACACGGCGCGCTCGCTCAAGGCGCGCACCCAGTACTTGCTCGGCGTCTTCTTCGGCGCGCCGCCGCGGGGATACACTTGGAAATCGACGGGGCCTCCTCGGGCTTCGACGACGTAACCTCGCGACCGCAGATCCCGGTACACGAGATATCGAATCTCGAATGCGTCAATCGATGCGCTCGCGGCTCGGAACAGTTCTCGGGCAGAGACCGTCCGTCCGCGTCGGCGGATGTCGAGGCGGCCCCCCTCGACGAGATACACGGCCTCCAGGAGATTCAGCTCGAGGCCGCCTCCCGGCCGTGGTGAGCCGAAAAAACCTCGGTTGTAGACGCCACTCGCTTCGGCCGGGTCGTCGACGATCACCCGGTCGTCGACGAGTTCCCCGGCCATGGAGCACGGCGAAGGCCGGGACCGCGATAAAGGGTTCGCCGCGATGCCAGCGAACACGGCCGGGGGGAAACCGTCTCCGTGGAATTTATATAGAAGTCCACACGATGAATGCGTGATGAAACGGGACCGGGTCCTCGAGGAGACGCGACGGGGCCTCGCGAAGACGGGATTCTTCCTTTCGCGCCCGCACGGGGAGCGCGGACTGTGCTTCGACTTCGTCGCACGTCGAGACGACACGCTCTTGATCGTCAAGGTCCTCCAGAACGTCGATGCGTTGAGCAAGGACACCGCACACGAACTGCTCGAGGTCGCGCGAATCCTCGAGGGATCTCCGCTCGTCGTCGGCGAACGGAGCGGGACCGGATCCCTGGAGGACGGCGTGATCTACACCCGGTTCGGCGTCTCGATCCTCTCCCGGCGGACGCTCGGCGAATTCCTGGAGGAGGGCATCCCTCCCTTCCTCTATTCCGCGCCCGGAGGGCTGTACGTGCGGCTCGACGCGGACGCCCTTCGCCGGCTGCGCGAAGAGCGACAGGTGTCGCTCGGCACCCTCGCCGATATCGCCGGCGTCACGCGTCGCACGATCCAGATGTACCTCGAGGGAATGTCCGCGACGATGGAGGTCGCGATGCGCCTTGAGGAATTCCTGAACGAGTCGCTCGTCGTACCGGTCGATCCGTTCGCCCTCCTGGCGGACCCAGCGCCTCCGGAAGAGCGACTCCCGCATCTGGAGGGTTTCGAGCGGGAGATGTTCGAGCGCCTCGAACGGCTGGGCTATCAGGTCCTCCGGACCGTGCGGAGCCCCTTCGACGCGCTGTCGAAACACGAGGACACGACGTTCCTCACCGGCGTCGGAGAGGCGGACCGAGCGCTTGAACGGAAGGCGGAGGTCGTCTCGAACCTAAGCCGCGTGGTCGAGAAAGACTCGGTCATGTTCGTCGAGCGCGCCCGAGTTCGCATGAGCATCCGCGGCGTCCCCGTCATCGCGCGCGAGGAGCTGCGCCGCGCGAAAGACCGCGACGATGTCGAGGAGATGATCTCCGAGAGGAAGGGTTGATGGACGAGGTCCGCCTCGGCCTCGCGTCCGTCACGATCCTCCCGGTCGTCCGTGGTCTGCCTTCGGAGACCGCGACCGTCGCGCAGGCGATCCGGACCACGGACCCGAAGGTCGTCGCGTTGAGCATCGGCCCGGAGGAACTCGAGACGTTGCGCGTCTACCATGGCGGCCCGTTGGAGCCGGAGAACTTCGAGGAGGAGATCTACGTCGCCGGGCTCTCGGCCTGGGAGCCGCCGGTGAAACCGCCGCCGTGCTTCACCGAGGCCGTGCGAATCGCCGACAAACGAGGGACCCGCCTCGAGGCGCTCGACATGGACGAGGTCACGTACACGGAGAACTATGTGGACTCCGTCTCGGGCCTCGAGGTCGTCTTCCAAGGGCGCCTGGAGCGAAGGCTCGCGAAGAAGCGGTTCGACGCGCGGACACCGCAAGAGTTCGTCCTCGCGTGGGACGCCGAGGTGAACGGCCCGCCCGGATTCGCGCGTCTTCAGGCGAGGCGGGAGGCGTTCATGGCCGCGCGTCTCCGGCAAATCGCTGCCGAGGGATCGTCCGTGCTCGCGGTGATCGAAGTGGAGCGGACGCGGGGCGTCCTCGCCGCGCTGCGTAACTAGCGCCCGACGTATTGCGACTTGCTCGCGTCGCCCAAGTCAATCGAGTAGATGGTGGCGCCCGGCGAGTCGATGTTGATGGCGCTCGTCCACGATGTCGCGTCTTGCTGGTTGGACCAGTACCACACGTTGACCGTCGTCCCGACGACGATGTCGTCCGGGCCGTCCCCGTTCACATCCCCGGCGCCAAGGGCATTGATCGGGTTCGCCGTGGAACTCGCGGAGCTGCATCCCTGGGTCGAGCCGGCTCCGGGCAACGTATTGCAAATGATGGTCCCGGTCGTCCCGAATCCCGTCAGGATGCGAACGGTCGTGCCGAATGCGATGGCGAGTTCCAGGCCCGACTGGGTGCTCGAGAAGTTCCCCATCTTGAGTGCGACGATCGAGGAGGTCGCAGTGTAGAATGCGCCCGAAGGAGTCGTCAGGCCTCCCGCGCTTCCGAGGTACTTGAACACGTTGCCATTCGCCGTCCCGACGAAGATGTCGGAGAATCCGTCGCCGTTTCGATCGTCGGCGTCGATCGCATTCACCTGGCTCGAATCCCCTGGATTCGTCAGGCTCACGCCGGTCGACCCGGAGGGCGTGGCCGCGAGGATGTTCATCTGGTCCACGTAGAGCGTATCAAGGATCGTGTTGCCGACCGTGTGATCGACGTCTACCGCGCGAATCCATACGTGCTTTCCCGCGACGGAGGAGGGCAAGATGAACGAGTAGGACTGGTCCGAGGTCGCGTTCACCCAGAACATCGTCGTGTACGTTCCGGTCGTCGGATCGTTGCTCACGACGTTCGTCGAGTACGCGAACACGAAGTTGTCGCCCTCTGTGTTGGCGGTGTGCCTCGTCCCCATCTGCGCCGTGGAGGACCAGACCTGGGTGCTGAGGACCGGCGTGGCGGTGGTCGGATCGACGAACGCGTACAGTACGACATTCCCACCGCCCGTCGCTCCGTAGGTCACGACCTTCCAGGACAGGTTGAGTTGCGCGGTGAAGGGAGGCGAGCCGCTGACCGTGAAAGGCTGGTAGAAGTAGCCCGAGATCACGTTGTTCGCCAGGAAATTCGTCGAGATCGAGGCGTACCCGCCGGGGTTGCCACCGGAGCTCGCCCAGGTTCCGCTCGCATACGTCGCCGGGTCCACCCAGTCCGCATAGGTCCAGCTGCCCACGTCGGAGTTGAACGCGCCGTTGGCCGTGCCACCCGATTGGACGGGTTCTGTGTACGGGTATTCGCGGACCTGTTCGTAGCTGCCGTCGGTCACGAATGTGTTCAGATAGCTCCCGGAGGTCACGTTCCCCTTCACCGTCTGCTCGCCCTCGGCGAACCAGTTGTCGTTGATCCCGCTATTCTGGAACTTGCCGAGCTTGTCGAGGTTCGGGTACCACGTGAGCCGTCCGGACGCGCCGGCCACGGCGATATCGTTCGCGCCGTCCCCGTTGAAGTCGCCCACGGCGACGGCCACGATCGACTGGGAACGCGACTGGTCGACGATGACTTTCGTCGCGGAGCCGGCCTGCCAGCTTCCATCGTTCTTGTAGTACCAGACGTTCCCGTTCGACGCGCCGCAGACGACCTCGGGTGCTCCGTCCCCGGTCACGTCGCCGACAGCGAGCGCGTTGCAGTAGATTCCCCCGACCAGGTTGTCGAGCACGAACCGGGTGAAGACGACGTTCCCCTGGGAGTCGAGGTCCCTCCGGTGGAGCACGATCTGGCCGTTGTTGTTGTCGACGAAGATGCTGCTCACGGTGTCCAGATCGCCGTCTCGATCGAAGTCGATGTAGACGATGGAGATCGTGTGGTACGATGATTTGCAGCTCCCGGAAAGGCCGCAGAACTCGATCCGGCTCGTGCGCCATCGGTCGAGGCCGTTCAGGTTCTCGTAATAGTACGAGTAGTCTTTCGTCCCCCAAGCATTGTTCGTCGCGGCATCCGTCCCGGCGACTACGTCGAGCTTGTAGAGCGGCGCGACGATGACGAGCTGGGTCGCGATGTTCGCGTACGATTCATCCGAGTCGCGGACGCTGGTGACCGTCAAGGCGTAGTTCTGAGTCCCCTCGACCCAAGGGTCCTGGTTCGCCCTCGTGAAGTTAATCGAGAACCGGTAGACGTGCAGCAAGGAATTTACCGAGACGGCGGCGGTCCCCGCCGTGCACGCCGCCGTCACCGGGCAGATCGGGACGTTCACGTCGTGACCGTTCACTGGGGCCCGCATCAATTGGGAGCCGCCCGCGTAGTCTTTGATGATGATGTTCCCAAAGACGACGTTGGTGAGCGTCGCGTCGGTCGTGAACATCTTCACCTGAACGTACGCGACATCCGTGGACCTGAACGTCGTCGCCGCCTGGGTGAAGCCGGAATCCTTGAAGGTCTGAACCTGCGGGAAGTCCCGGAAGTAGCCGTCCGTGTCGGTGATCGTGATCGAGTCGGTCGTGTTGAAGCGAACCGAGCTCGAGGAGAACAGGAGGATGTCCAGCGAATACTTGGCGAAGTAATATTGCGGCGGATGCAACGGCACCTTGTAGTAGTTCGTTCCCACCTGCGGATCGGTCGGCGCGTTGAGTTTGAACCGGAACGCGTAGATGTAGTACCCGTTGACGAACTCCAGGAACGTGAAGGCCTGGGAGGTGGACGGGGTGGTTGTCGCGGAAACCGATTTGCTCGTCCCATAAACGACGGGCAGGGATGGGTACCCGCTGAATGGGTCGTACAACGTGAACCGGTCCGTGTCGAACGTGTTCTCCAGAGCCAGGCTCCCGACAACGACCACGACCTCATCGTTGGCGAGAAGACCCCGTCCCCGGCCGCACGATCCGGGTACAGGCCGTTGTCCGTCATCCTCTGGGGTTGGGCGCACGGATCTCCGGTGCCGTACCACGCCGTGATCGTGGCGTACACGGAGTTCACGTTCAGGTCTCCGTCCGGGTCGGCGACTTGGGCGAAGACGAAGAACCCGATGCCCGATTGGACCGGATCGATCGCCGTCGTCGAGTACAGGCCATCCGCCCACTTGTCCACGAACACCGGTGGACGGGATCCAGCGGGAGGCGTCAGCAGGGCCGTCCAGAGGACGACGCTCTTCAGCGTATCGACGATGGTAACCGTGACCTGGTCCGTGGATCGCAGGGTGAAATTCTTGTATTCCCATCGCTCGCCGACGTTCCACACGATGTCCGTGCCGTCGATGATTCCGCTAGGGGTCGCGAGGAGCTTGTTGTAGAGATGCAATCGCTGGACGTCCGTCGTGGCCGGGTTCGAGCCCCGCTGCGACGTGACGTAGATGATCGTGGGCGTGGGTTGGAGCGCCTCGCCGCCCTGGTGCGTGAGCGTCACGTTCACGCCGATCTCGGAACCGGCGCCGTTGTACATCGGGTCCATTTCGGACGCGACGTCGAGCCGGCCCTGCGCGACCGGCGTGGGAATGCTGGAGACCCATATGATGATCGTCGAGAACAACACGACCGTCATGGCGAGGATCAGGATCGTGCCGACGACTTCGGAGATTCCCGATTCATCTTCGCGCAAGACGACTTTCATCGAGGGGCCTCCCGGTGGGCGGGAGAGAATTATGTTTGCAGCCGGGCCGACGATATTTAAAGTGTTCGCGGTCGTTACCACGGAGTGAAAGCCTGAGAATCACAGGCTGCACTCTTAAGTAAACGCGACCGCATCGGAACGATGTGGAGCTCACCGCGGCGGAACGGGTCCTCCTGCATCTCCACGCGTTCTGGAACGTCCGCGAACCGGGCCGCGAAGGAACGCAGGCGGGCATCGCGGAAGGCGCGCGGCTCCTCCGCAGTCACGTCCCGCGGACGTTGAAGGCCCTCGAACGCGAAGGGTTCATCGACTCGAAAGACGCGCGGCTCCTCGGTCGCACGCGGAAGGTCCGCGTCTACGCGCTGACCGAGTCGGGGGTGCGGCGCGCCCGTCAAATCCTCAGCCAGGTCGACGCGAC
Organism: Methanobacteriota archaeon; assembly: GCA_005878515.1. GTDB lineage: Archaea > Thermoplasmatota > Thermoplasmata > RBG-16-68-12 > RBG-16-68-12 > RBG-16-68-12. The sequence continues at coordinate 6,818 of VBLZ01000070.1, forward strand.
GCGGGTCGAAGTCGAGGGACGGGCGACGACCCTGGGAGACGCGCGGCGGGACCTCGGCCTCTCCCCGTTGCCCGCGCTGGCCGCCGTCGACGCGCACGGCCGGATGGAACCGCGCGTGACCGACCTCGAGCGGCCCACCCTCCTGCAGCGCGAGGCGGATCTCGCGTTCCTGCGGCGGTGGCTCGCGGGGGCCGCCTCCATCGCGGTCGTGTACGGATCCCGGGGCATGGGGAAGACCGCCCTCGGCTGGGCGTTCGCGGAGCGCATCCCCCGCGCACTCTGGATGGAGATCGGGCCCGGCGCGGATCTCGAGGCGTTCGCCGACTCCCTCGCACGGTCGACCGGAGAGCGGGCGACAGACCCGGACCAGTCCGAGTCCGTCGCGGCGGCGCTGGCCCATGTCTTCGCCGGCGAACGCAAGCTCCTCGTGCTGGACGGATACGCGGATGTCGACGACGCCGTGGTGGACGCGCTCGCCGGGTTCCTTCGCGGTGCCCGGGGCCGTGGCAAGCTCCTCGTCCTCGCGCAAGAGTCGACCCCGGTCTATTGCCGGTTCTACTCGAAAGCGGACATCGACGCGGGGCGGGTGGCGGAACGGCACCTCCGAGGACTCGACCTGGAAGGCTGCCGGGCGATGCTCGGCCGCCCGACGATCGACCCGGACGGGTTGCGACGCGTGTACCTCCTCACGAAAGGATGCCCGCTCTACCTTCGGGCGATCCGAGAAGGGGATGAAGAGGCGCTACGGGCCCATAGCCGTTTCACGAAAGCGGAGATTCGCCTGTTGATCTACTCGGGCGGCTTGGCGCGCTGAATCCGCGGCACTTCGGAAAGGGATTCCATCAGTCGCTCGGCGTAGCTCTTCGTGCCCGCCGCTTTGCGGATCGCGTAGAGGACCTGCAGGACGTCCCGCTCCGGGTCGCGGACGAGGATCGGCAGGACGGAACAGGACACGCGCACCCCGTCGCGGGCCCGAAGGCTGAGCACCTTCGCCGCCGGCACGGCTCCGCCGCGCTCTTTCGTCCACGCGACGTCCGCTTCCGCTTCCGTGATCTCGAAGACCTCGTACATCCGCCGGCCGCGGATCTCGGAATTCTGCCAACCGAGGAGTGCCTCCGCTCCGGGGTCGAGGTGGATCATCCGACGGTCCCGGTCGACGATGAGGAGGCCGTCCATCAGCGCACCGACGAGCGCGTCAAACCTACGGCGTTCCAGGTCGAGCTTCCCGACGAGTTCCGAGGTGTTCAAGGCGATCGCGAGTTCCGTCGCGATCCCCTGGACGACATTGATCTCCGTGGAGGTGAACAGGTGGGGCGACCGGGTGTCGTCGAGCCACAGGCCGCCGAGGAAGCGGCCGCGGCAGGCGAGCGGCACGACGAGTGCGGTCGTGACCCCGAGCCGTTTCTGGACGAACGGCGGCAGCATCGCCTCGGGCGACGGCTCCTTCAGGAGGGCGGGAAGCCGCAACGACACGATCCGGTGGGCGAGGCGGGGGATCTCGGCCACCTGGATCCGGAGGCCTTCGAACGGCGTCGGCACCCCCGCGGGCCCGAACGCGGCGAGCGTCCGGAACTCGCGGGCCTGCTTGTCGTACCCGAGCACCGCGCATCGGTCGACGCCGACCAGGCCGGGCGTGATGCGCACGATGGCGGCCAGGAGCTCGTCGGGGTCCGTCAGGTCGCCGGCCATCTCCGCGACGCCCAGGAGCGCGGCGAGAATCTGTTCTTCGCTGACCTCGTCTCGATTCGGCAACGCCCGCCCATTCGAGAGGACGCGATAAGAAACTTTGCCGCTTGTTATCAGGGCGGCCTCGGCCACAGAACCGCTTTAACGCACGCACTGGTTCCGCCGTCCGTGGAACGTGCCCGGGTGGCGCTCGCGGTCCTCGGTCTTGCCCTTGCCATCGCGGGTGTCGTGGTCGCCTGGACCGTCGACAAGTTCGCCGGACTCGCGGTCCTGGTGATCGGCGCGTTCGTCCTGTTCCTGCCGTTCATGCGGTCCTCCGGAGACGAATGAACTTTTAATAGCGACGTCGCGGTGCGGCCGGTGTGTACCGTGTCTTCCGCGTGCCGCCGGCCAAAGCGTCCCAGGCGGACGTCGTGTGGAAGGACGACATCGTGAGCCGACAGGGCATTACGGCACGGGAGGGGAAGAGCCTCGGGATGACGGGGGACGACCGGTACGTCCTCATCGAAGGAAGTGAGGCGGGGATCGCCCGCGCGACCGAGTTGCTCAAGGACATCGCAAAAGCCCTTGCGGGAGCGGAGGCGGAGACCGTCTACCGTCGATTTCGGGCGCAAGACGAAGAGGCCGCATCCGGGATGGGCTTGATCTTCGGACCGTGAGGGCCTAGGCGACCAGGCGCTGCTCCACGGGGGGAGGGCTCGCCGTCCGAGGGAACGGGTCGAGCTCCCGTTCGAGCCAGGCAATCATCCGCGGGTTCGTGCTGCGGGGGTCCGCGAAGACGACGAGGATCGCGTTCCGCGTCGCCGTCTCCTCGTGGAGGTCGTCGACGAACCGGAGGACGCGCTCGACGCCCGAGTGGACGACGAGGGGATCGAGGCAATCGACCACGAGGGCCCCGGGCCCGCGCTCGTCGAAGAACGTGGTCGCCGCGGTCCGCAGGTCCTGGAGCCGCCGCGGGTCCGCGGTGCCCATGGCGCCCGCGAGCGTCGTGACGCGGATCAGGTCGCCGCCGTCCGGAGGGGCCGACAGCGACCGCGCGGTGATCCAGAGGAACGGGGTATGGGCCTCTGCGAGGACCCGCACGAACGAGACCGCAGTATCCTCTGGGTCCGTGGCGAGATAGCCAAGGCCGCGCTTCAGCGACAAGCCGATGACACTCCCCCCTAATGCGCGTGCAGAAGGGCTGACTCGGATGGGCCCGATTTGTCTTAAAGGCCGCGGTCTGATTTCGCGGAACCGTCGCCCCGCACGGTTTGGACTACATCGATCGGATCTTGTCCGCGATGAAGGCGCGGACTTCCGGATCGTCGGGGATCGTGAGGGAACGCTTGAAGCGCTCCGATTTGTCCGGAAGATAGTAGCCTCGCGACACGGAGATGAATTCGCTCGTGCCTTCGGAGGTCGTCGCCCGCTTCCGCGCGACCTCGAGGAAATTGTTCCGTCCGAAATTGACCTTCTCCGCGCGAATCGTTTCGAATTGCACGTCGCCGTTCTTCCGGCCTTTCTCCTCGTATTCCATTCGATCACTCATCTGATTTCGGTGGACGCCTCCGCCTCGAGGGACGGAGGGCCGCGCAACCCACCTAGTCGATATAAATCTTCTCGGCCGTCCGAGATGCGAAACGAGTCAGCTCCGCTCGAGCACCGCACCATTAAATAGCGCGGGTGCTCGTGTGCGCTCGGATGCAGTGCGCTCGCTGCGGCGCCATTTTCGAGGGCCGTTTCTGTCCTCGTTGCGGCGCGCCCGCGATCGCTGCGCCCGTGGCTCCGATGGGTTTGCCCTGCCCCCGCTGCGGCACCCTCTTCCGTGGTAATTTCTGTCCCCGCTGCGGCCTTCCGACGGCCGCGTGGGGATACCGGCCCCTTCCGCCTCCGGCCGGCGGACGGTCCGTGCTCTCCGTCTTGTGGACCCTCGCGATGGTCGGCTTCCTCATCTTCGTGATTACGGATTTCGCGGCGCTCGTGGTCGCCCCGACAGTCGTCGTCCCGGGGATCCAGTCCATCCGGTCCGGACAGACGGTGAACAGCGGTTTCGACTTCGATGCGGGTAATTGGACCTTCGACCCATCGGGGACGGGAGCCAGCGGCGCGTACCGCAGCGCCGGCGGCAATCTCGGCGGTTTCCTGGAGATGACCTTGCCCAGCGCGGGCGCCCACGGGTACTGGTGGCAGGCGTTTCGCGTCGACGGCTCGGTTCCCTTCACGGGGGCCGTCCACCTCGACCTCGAAATCGCCGGGGGCCTAAACTCCGGCCGACTCATCGTTGCGGTGGACAGCGCGAACTCCCCGCCGGATCCGAATGTCGCGATTGGGTTCGTCCGATTCACTGGACCGACCTCATGGACGGCGATGCCACGGTTCCTCGCTGACGGCCGCCTTGCGGACCCGGGCCTCTACTATCTCAAGATCGCGTTTTTTGCCGACTCGGCGACAGGCCCGGTCAGCGTCGGCCTCGACAATGTGCGGCTCGCCTGGACGACCGACGCGGCCGTCGTCGTGTACGTCCCCGCCCCCGCTCCGATCGTCATCCTATTCACCCAGGACCAGACGCTCTTCATCGCGTACTTCGCGTTCATCGCTGCGGTGATCTTGCTCGTCGCGGGCTACCACCTCGTCCGGGAGCGGCGGGAGGTCTGGACCGCCTTCCGCGCGCCGCTCGAGGCGATCGGGACCCGTCTCAAGAGCCGGAGCGCGTGGATCGCGCTGGGCCAGGTGTGGATGGCGGCCACGTTCTTCCAAGTCGTGTTCTTCTACCTCGTGCTCGCGGCGGGCATCAGTCCGTCGTCCCCGGTGCAACCCACACTCCAGACCGGATGGTACTGGCTCTACGCTCTCGCGAACGCAGGGGTGTACGAAGAGTTCGCGTTCCGCCTCCTCTTGATCGGCCTCCCGATGGCGATCGGATCCGTGGCCTTGCGAGTCCTCGAGGTGAACCGCCACGGAGTCGCGGGCGGCCCGGGCGCCGCGGGGCGGTACATCGCCGGAGCGTGGCGATACCTGGTCGGGGGGGCCGTCCGGCGGGACTCGTCGAAGGAGACGCTCGTGGCGTCGTGGGCGTTCCTCATCGCGAGCTCGGCGATCTTCGGACTCGCGCATGCGCCGGGCTGGGGTTGGTGGAAGGTCCTCCCGGCGATGGTCGCGGGCCTCGGGTTCGGATACTTGTTCCTCCGTCACGGGATCGGCGCCGCGATCTTGGCGCACTTCGTGAATGACTACGCGGCCGCCCTGAGCTACGAAGGCTTCGGCGGCGAGGCGTTCATCCTCTTACTGAACCTGCTCGTCCTCGGCCTCGCCATCGCGGGGGCGGGCTTCTTCGCCTGGTACGCGATCGTCGCTTGGAGACACTTCCGCGCGCTGATCGAGCGATTCCGGCCGCCCATGAGAGCCGTCGCGATGCCGGGGGCGTCGGCGCCGTACCTGGCGGCGATCCCGCAGCCCGTCGCGGCCCCGCCAGATCCGGGACAACCGCCGCCTCCCGGGCAAATGTGGTCCGCCCCGCCATCCACCGTGGGTCCAGCCGTCGCGGTCCGCAATGCCAGCCGAATTCCGAGGGAATACACGCCGTCCTACGTCCCGCCCCCATACGGCTATCCGCCGGTTCGATTCCAATGCCCGTACTGCGCGTGGGTCGAAGCCAAGTACGATGCGGGCCGTTTCACCTGCACGCGTTGCGGCCGTACGGCTTAGGTCTTCGGCGCGACGGTGCTCTCCGCGATGTAATCGATGGCCGCCTCGAGGTCATCGGATTCGATCTCGACGGCGATGTCCCCGAGGGGCGAGGAGGCCGCGAAGTTCACGACCCCGACGAACGCGGCCTGCTTGCTCAAGCTCACCGTGGTGCGATTCTCCCGACGGCCGGCGACCAGCTGGCGCCTCGCGGTATCCCGGATGCGTTGATTGCGGATCAGCTCTCGGAGCCGGTCCAGGTTCTCCGTCGTCCCGCCGATCCGGTGCTCCATCGGCTCGATCCGAAGGTCAGGAAACAGATTCCGGAGCGCGCGCATCACCTTCTCCGGGTTTTCCGTCGGATGGATCGGCGTCTCGACTCGGACGCGGTGCACCTCACCCGATTCGTCGCGCCGCCTTTAATTTTCTCGGGATGTCTCGGCATCGCGACGAAGGTATTTTGACGGGTTCACCGCAATGGCCCCCGAATGCGCGAGGACCTTCTGGCGTTCGTGAGCAATCGCGGAACCTTGCTCGAGCCGGACGCCGTCGACTTCCTCCTGGCCCAGGACGACGCGGTCAAGCGCCTCGAGGCGTTCCTCGAATCGTGCCCCGAGACGCCGTTCGTCGTCACCCTCGACGACGTCATGAGCGCCGGGGACGTCGCCCGCAAGGCCGCCGCCCAAGTGTCCACCCGCACGCCGACCGAGACGAACCTGGCGGCGGCGTTCATCCCCGCGTCGTTCCGGCGCCTCGGCGAGAGGGCCGTCGACCACGACCCGGACGTACGAATCCTCAGGGACATCACGGGCCATTCGACGTGCGAGGGGACCCTCGCGGACTTCACGCGGTACTTCCGGCATCGGTTCCAGGTCCTACGGAAGATGCTCCGATCCCGACACGAGCTGGCGGGGGCCCAGGAGATCGCGAAGGCCCGACGATCGACGCGCGAGGTGCAGATCATCGGCATCGTCGCCGACGTCCGCACGACGAAGAACGGCCATCGGATCCTGGAGATCGAGGACGAGGCGGACCGGATCGCGGTCCTGCTGCCATCGGATTCGGCCGTCGCCTCCGAGGTCGCGGTCCTGGACGAGGTCATCGGCGTCGTGGGGACCGTCAACGACCGAGGGCTCGTGATCGCCCACTCGATCGTCCGACCGGATCTGCCGACGGTCAAGGCGTTCCGGGGCACGCGCCACCATGTCCGCGCCGCGTTCATGTCCGACATCCACGTCGGGAGCCGGACTTTCCTTGAGGACAAGTGGTCGAAGGTGTCGTCCTGGCTCGGCGGGGCGGACGAGGTCGCCGCGTCGATCCGCTACCTCGTCGTGAGCGGGGACGTCGTCGACGGGATCGGCGTCTACCCTCGGCAGGACGAGGAGCTCGCGATCGACGATATCTACGGTCAATACGAAGCGCTCGCTCGGATGATTGCGGACCTCCCGGACCGCATCACGGTCGTCATGCTCCCCGGGAACCATGACGCGGTTCGTCCGGCGGAACCGCAACCCGCCTTCCCGACGTCCATCCAACACCTCTTCGACTCGAACGTGATCTTCGCGGGGAACCCGTCGCTCCTGAGCCTCGAAGGCGTCCGCGTGCTCGCCTACCACGGCCGGAGCATGGACGACCTGGTCTCCGCGATTCCCGGCATGAGCTACGCGCGTCCGATCGACGCGATGAAGGCCATGCTCCGGATGCGCCACCTCGCGCCGATCTACGGCGGCAAGACGCCGATCGCGCCGGAGGCGGAAGACCACCTAATCATCGAGGAGGTCCCGGACATCTTCGCGACGGGCCACGTGCACGCGGCGGGCGTGGACCAGTATCGCGGGGTCGTCCTCGTGAATTCGTCGACGTGGCAGGCCCAGACACCGTACCAGAAGATGCGGAACATCGAGCCGATGCCCGCGCGTCTCCCGATCGTCGACCTCGCCTCCGGCGTCGCGATCGTCCGCGAATTCTGAGGGCGGGAAAGGTTCATCGACGGGGCCGACGTTCGGCGCGGCCGTGCGCATCGCGGCAGTCGGGGACGTCCACGGATACGAGAACCTGCCCGCGGTCACGGCGGATCTCAGTCGGCTCGGACCGGTCGATCTGTTCCTGCTCGCAGGCGACACGACGGATCGGAACGACCTCGATGCGTTTGGCGCCGTCGTGCGGACGATCCGGGCGCGCGTGACCGCTCCGGTGTGGGCCGTGTTCGGGAACAACGAATACGCGAGCGACCATCCCGCCTACGTCGCCCGATTCGCCGACGCCTTCGGCGTGCGGTTCCTCCAGGACGAGGCGGCGGTCTTTGAGTCGCCGGCCGGAAGCGTCCGCATCATCGGCAGCGTCGGCAGCCTGGACCGGCCGACATGGTGGCAGCGGAGGAACCTGCCCCGGGTCGCCGAAGAGTACGAGCGGCGGGTGAAGGTCCTCGACGGGCTCCTCGCGGGGGACGGCACGCGGATCCTCCTGACTCACTATCCGCCCACCTACGTGACGATGGGCGGCGAGAAGGAAGAGTGGCGACCCGAGCTCGGCTCGAAGGCCCTCGAGTCGGTCCTCCTGCGGCGGCGACCGAGCCTCGTGATCCACGGGCACATCCACAAAGGCATCCCCGCGGGCGAGCTCCGTCCGAGGTTCGATCGGCTGGACGATTTCGAAGGGGACCTCGCGCCGATCCCGGTGCACAACGTCGCCTATCCGGTGCGCCACGCCGTCTCCACGATCGACGTGTGACGGGCCGCCCGCGTGGGGTTTATACGGATTCCCATCCTTGGCCAAAGGGCCCATGCCCCGCGACCGTCCGCGAGACGAGGATGACGAGGAAGAGGACGAGCATTTCTGGAAGGGTCTTGCGCGGGACCTCCTGGTCGCCGGAATCATCGTGGTCGTGTTCCTCGCGGCGGTCTACCTCTACACCGGCGTGTGGCCGCCCCTCGTGGTCGTCGAGAGCTCGTCGATGCAGCACTCGGACCGGGAGTCGTTCCTCGGCGTCATCGACACGGGGGACATGGTGTTCCAACAAGCCGCGCCGACCCGTGCGGACGTCGTCACGTACCTCGAGGGCCGGGCGACCGGCTACGCGACGTACGGGGATTACGGCGACGTGATCATCTTCCATCCGAACGGGAACCTCGGCGCGATCCCGGTGATCCATCGCGCCATCCTCTGGGCCCGCCCCAACGGAACGGGCTATGCGGATGTCGTAGACCTCCTTCTTCTCCCGCAGTCGGACTGGGCGGCCAACAACGGGAGCGGGCTAGCGACGCACTCTCCATACCACATTCAAACCGCTTGGATCCGGAGCATGGGATTCAACCACGACCTCAACATCACATTCACATTCGGCTCAGTCAACGGCTTCACGCGCGGGCCGGGGTACATCACAATGGGGGACAACAACGCCTACATCTGCCGGCCGGGCGTGCCTTGTTCGGGTGGCTACGACACCACCTGGTTCGCGCTTCAATCGCACATCATTGGTCGGGCACGCGGCGAACTCCCCTGGTTCGGCCTGCTCAAGCTCACCCTGCAGCCCGCGACTGGGTGCTGTTCGGACGGCTGGGGCGACACGCGAGCGCCGAAGAACAGCTGGGACAGCCTGCTCGTGAGCCTGCTCTTCCTTCTCGCGCTGCCGTTCATCCTCGAATTCGCCATGCGCGGATGGACGAAGTACGTCTCCCCTCGGCTCCCGGAGATTCGCTGGCCATGGAAACGGCGGACGAAGCCCGCGGCGACGGAAGGAGACCCCCCGAACGGCGAAGCGGACCCATCGGACGAAGAGCCCGAGGAATAACCTAACTGCGAGCTAGAGAAGCGTGGTTTGAACCTTGAGGCGGTAGCCCCGGGCCTCCGCGAGGATCTCGTCTTTCTCCAAGACTTTTTTCACGTCGAGGGCCGGCACGGAAGCCTGGATCTCTTTCGTCCGCCCGCCGCGGCCGAACGATCGGACCCGGGCGTGGACGAGGCCGAGCATGTCCAGCTCCGAGATGAGGTCCGTGACCCGGCGTTGCGTCAGAGGGGTCACGCCGGTCTTCCGCGACAGGTCTCGGTATGTCGTGTAGACCTCGCCCGTCGTGAGCTTCGTGTTCCCGATCTCCTCATTGAGGAGGATGCCCAGGAGGATGAGCTTCGACTGCGTCGGGAGGCTCTTCACGGCCTCGATGACCGTGTCGAGCTCGATCTTGTTCTTCGCCCGCTGCACATGCTCCTCGGTGATGTGCTCCTCCCCTTGGCGTTCGGCGAGCTCCGCACTCACCCGCAGGAGGTCGAGGGCACGCCGCGCGTCGCCGTGCTCCTGCGCCGCGAGGGCCGCGATGAGCTGGAGCACGCCATCCGCCGCGGTGCCGTTCTCGAAGGCGAGCCGCGAGCGCTCGGCGAGGATGTCGTAGAGCTCGTCCGCGTTGTATGGCGGGAAGACCATCTTCTCGTCGGCCAGCCTCGAGCGCACACGCGGATCGAGGTATTCCGTGAAGGTCAGCTCGTTCGAGATGCCGATCAACGAGACGCGCGCCTTCGACAGGTCGTCGTTGATCTTCAGGAGCTGGTACAGGATGTCGTCGCCGTTCTTCTGCACGAGCTTGTCGATCTCGTCCAGGGCCACGATCACGACACGCTTCTCCTCGTCGAGCTTCTCCAAGAGCAGGCTGTACACGCGATCCGTCGACAGGCCCGTGAACGGGATACGCTGATGGAAGTTCTCGATGAACTTGTTCCCGATCGACTGGAGCACGCCGTACGGGGTGTCGACGATCTCGCAATTCAGATAGAGGTACTGGACCATCCGCGCGCCGTCGGCCTTGCGGAACTCGTTCTCGATGTACTTGACAACGGCCGTCTTCCCGGTCCCCGTCTTCCCGAAGATGAGGACGTTGCTCGGACGTTCGCCCTTCAGCGCCGTCACCAGGATCTGCGCGAGCTGTCCGATGTGGTTCTCCCGGTGCGGAAGTCGGTCCGGCAGGTACGACGGACGCAGGATTTCCCGGTCCATCTTGAAGATCGTCCGAGTGCCAAGGTACGGTTGGAAGATGCTTTCTTCCATGATCCCCACGCTCCCCCTGAAAGCGAGAAGGTTCGCCTCGCGTGTCTCTTTTCCAGAGAAAATCGCGCGCGAGAGGGCCGGTATCAGGGGGACCCCACAAAAAGGTTTGCGAGTTTTCCCTGCGACAATCGATGCATGCCGATGGCCTGATTTTTATTCTCATCCGTTTATGATAGGACCCTTCGAGACCGGGTTGAAACTTCACGCTCCGAGCAACACATGATTTGTGAGTCGAGTCAACGGAACTTCAACGTGCAATGCAACGCTGCGGATGAGCATTACCCTTATCCGAGGTCAACCGAGTCCGGGGACCGTGGAGAAACGACTCACGTTCGCGTACGGGCGAACGCTCGTCACGAGCCGCATCTTCGTCCTCGCGAGCCTCGCGGTCCTGGCCGCCATCTTGATCACCCTCACATCGAGTCCAATCTCGGCCGTCCTCGGCCTGGCGGCCCTCCTAGCGGCATACCTCGTCCTGTTCACGCTCTCCCCGCTGCTAACGCAGCATTGGATCACCCGGTCCCGCGTCATCTTGCGTCAAGGCTGGTACTTCCGTGCCGTGCTCCCCTTCTCCGGGATCGAGGCCCTGCAGGCCGCGGATGACGCGGGCGCCTTCCGAACTCCTCTAGGGATCAGCCGTCCGTTCGGTCAGCCCGTGCTGTTCGTGACTGGAGGCCGCACGAACTTGGTGCGCGTCCGACTGCAGCGACCGCGGCGGTTCTGGCAGGCGTTCGGACTGTCCGCGTCCGAAATCGTTTTCGATGTCACGGACCGGGAAGAGTTCCTCGCGGCGTTCGAGGAACGACGACGGCTACTCCCGCCAGTCCAATCCGATCGTGCGCGCGCCGACCTTGGGGACTAGCGGCATCTTTCGCTTGTGCACGCTCGACCCGACGAGCTTCTGGACGTACGCGACGTGGTCGAGCGGCACCCCCGCCTTTTGGGCGATCGCCTCCGGTTCCAGCTGCAACTCAATCCCGAGGAGGATCCGATCCAGCTCGTCGTATGAGATCCCGAGCTCCTCTTCGTCCGTTTGCCCCGGCCACAGACCGGCGGTCGGTACCTTCTCGACAATCTCCGGCGGCAGGGCGAGATAGCGGGCCATCTCACGCACCTGCGTCTTGTACAAGTCCCCGATCGGGAGAAAGTCCGAGGCGCCATCCCCGAAGAGCGTGAAGTAACCCGTGAGCAATTCGCTCTTGTTCCCGGTGCCCATGACGATGCGGCCCTCCGTGTTCGCGATGAAGTACAGGATAATCATCCGGGCGCGTGCCCGAAGGTTCCCGCGGGCGACCTGGTCCGCTTGGAACCCGAGCAACCGGTTTTCCAAGGAGTTCACGATCGGCGCAATCCCGATAATCCGGAGGTCGATGCCGAGCGCCTTCGCGAACTTCTTCGCATCCTTCAGGTCCTTCCCGCCCTTCCCGTCGGGCATCGCGACCGCGAGGACCCGTTGCGGACCGAGTGCGTCCGCGCACAACTTGGCGACGAGGGCCGAATCGACGCCGCCGCTGAGCCCGAGCACGACCCCCTTCCGACCGCTCTCCCGGAACGAATGGACGAGGAAGGCCTGGATGATGAAGACCTGTTCCTCCTTGAACCGCGGGACCAGCTCGGCCACGGAGACGCAACCTTCGGCTCCGGCATAAACCCTTGCGGCGCGAAGCCTTTATCGCATGCGGCCTGATGGCGCCGCCTCGGTGAACGCGAACGAGGCAACCCTCGTCTGGGTCGACGAGTACAGCCGGATGGCGGAGGCGTACGACAAGAACGTGACGCCGCGGTTCGAGCCGATCGCTCAGGAAGTCGTCCGGCTCGCGGACCCGAAACCCGGCGAACTGTTCCTCGACGTCGGCACGGGTACCGGGCTCCTGGCGTGCCTCATCGCACCTCGGGTCCTGCCGCAAGGGGTCGTCGCGATCGACCTGGCAGACGGTGCGATTTCCGTCGGCTCGTACCGGGCCGGGAATGCGGGGATCCGGAACATCCGGTTCGAAATGCTCGACTCGCGGAACATCGTCTACCATGGCAAGCTCTACGACGGGGCAGTCAGCAACCTCGGGATTCCGGCGCTCGGATACGACCGCGTGTTCCAAGAGGTCCACCGGGTCCTGAAACCCTCTGGACGGTTCGTCTTCAGCGAGTGGCCGACGGATCCGAACCCGTCCTTCGCCGCGTTGCGGGAACTGCTCGAGAAGCACGGGACGCGATCGCCTTCGAAGGATCTCGCCCAGGTGCGGGAGGCGGTGCGGCTCGTCCGGACGGATCCGGAGGCGAAGGCTCTCGGAGACCCGCGTTCGGTCCTCAAGGCGCTCGGCGTCGCAGGTTTCGAGAAGCGGGACGCGACGACGAAGACGTTCCCGGTCCGGTTCACGAGCGTGGCGGAACTCGTCGTGTTCGCGGGTTCGTACGGATGGTATGAGCGAGAGCTCCGCGAGATGACCACGGAAAGCCGCAAGACATTCGACGAGGAACTCGCAATTCGCCTGAAGCCGCTCACGACCTCGTCCGGCATCGAGGACACCTGGACGCTGAACTTGTTCGTCGCGCGCTCCGAGTGAGACACTCGTAACGAAACCCTAAATATACCGCGGCTCATCGAAAACGACGCGCATGGATGTCGAGCCGATTATCCGGGGAGTGGACGCCCACAAAGTGTACAACTCCGGGGCCGTCAAGGTCCACGCCCTGCGCGGGGTGAACCTCGCGATCCCTCGCGGCGAAATGGTCGCGATCATGGGACCGTCAGGCTGCGGCAAGACGACGCTCCTGAACTGCTTCTCAGGCCTCGACGATCTGACGTCGGGCGATGTCCTCATCGAAGGCGTCTCGCTCGCCTCGATGGACGACAACGCGAAGAGCCGATATCGTTCGCGGCGGATGGGTTTCGTTTTCCAGACATACAACCTGCTGCCGGTGTTAACGGCAGTGGAGAACGTCGAACTGCCCCTCCTCGTCGCGAGGGTGCCCGCCAAGGAGGCCCGTCGGAGGGCGCTCGCGCTCATGACCGCGGTCGAGCTCGATGGATGGGCGGACCACAAGCCGGCGCAGTTGAGCGCCGGACAGCAACAGCGTGTCGCGATTGCCCGCGCCCTCGTGAACGACCCGGCAATTGTCTGGGCCGACGAGCCGACGGGGAACTTGGACTCGGAGACCTCGGTGCAGATCATGGACCTCCTCGTCCGCCTGAACCGCGAGCAGCGGCAGACGCTCGTCCTCGTGACCCACGACGCGGCCGTCAGCTCGCGGGCCCACCGGATCCTGCGCATGCGGAACGGCGAGATCGTCGAGGAGACGCGGGGCGGCTAGGATGGCCCTCCCCGAGGCGTCTGCGTGGGCGATCCTGATCGGGGTCGTCCTCGTCGCCGCCGTCGTCGGCTTCCGACCGTTGCTCGCGCGCCTCGCGGCCCGGAACATCGGACGTCGGAAGTCGCGCGTCCTGATCGTCGTCGCGGGCTTGCTCGTCGGCACCGCGATCATCTCCTCGAGCCTCGTCGTCGGAGACACGCTGAGCTACATCTTCCTCGAGGACGTCTACGCGCGCCTCGATGCGATCGACGAACTCGTCTCGAACACGTTCAACGGCCAGCTCATCTCCTTTTCGGAGACGAACTTCACCCAGATCCGCGCGGACCTGGGGACCGCGGGCAGCCCGATCGACGGGATCGCGCCCGCCCTCCTGAAGATCATGCCAGTCCGCAACGTCGCGGGGAACAAAGGGAACCAGCAGATCTCCGTGATGGGACTCAACGCGACCCTGGAGAGCGGCTTCGGGTCGCTGACGACCGTGGACGGGCGGACGGTCGACACGAACGACCTCGCGCCGACGGAGGTGTATGCGAACGAACGGGCCGTGGCGGACCTGAATGCGACCGCGGGCCAGGACCTCACGTTGTTCTACGGCACCACGAACCAGACGATCGTCCACGCGACCCTCGCCGGGGTCGTCCGGGACGCGGGCAAGGCCGGGTACGAGGGCCGCGCGATCCTGTTCATGGACCTGAGTCGGGCGCAGGCCGCCTTCAACGAGAGCGGCGCGATCAACCTGATTCGCGTGTCGAACGTCGGCGGCGTCGCCGACGGCGTCGCGTATTCCGATCGCGTGACGCACGATCTTCGGCTCAGCATCACGACGCGCAACCTCGCGTTGCTCGTCCAGACGGTCAAGGCGGACGACATCGCATCGGCGCTGCAAGTCGGCCGCGACGCGACGGACCTGTTCCTCGTCATGGGGGCGTTCGGCATCCTCGCGGGCGTCCTGCTCATCGTGAACATCTTCGTCATGCTCGCCGAGGAGCGGAAGCCGGAGCTCGGCGTGGCCCGCGCGGTCGGCTTCCTGCGGTCCGATCTCTTGACGACGTTCGCCCTCGAGGGGACGTTCTACGCGGTCGTCGCGGCGGCGCTCGGCGCGCTCGCGGGGCTCGGCCTCGGATACATCATGGTGTACTTCTTCGACAAGCTCGTGCCGCACGGGGACGTCGTCGTGACGTTCCACTTCGACGTGTCCTCAATCATCACGGCCTTCGTTGCGGGGACCGCCCTGACCTGGATCACGATCCTCCTCGCGTCGTGGCGGGTGAGCCGCCTCAACATCGTGCGGGCGATCCGGGACCTCCCCGAACCCGGGACTCCGGAGCGGTCGCGGGACATCCTCGTCGCAGGACTCCTCGTGGCCGCGGGAGGGCTCGCGCTCACCGCGTGGGGCTTCGCGACGGACACGGGAATGGGGAAGATCCCGGGGCCGCCGGTCTTGTCGCTGGGCCTCGGCATTGCCGGGGCATCCCGCGGCTGGGCCCGGTCGGCGATGACCGTGGCCGCGGCGTTCAACCTCGCCTGGATCTTGCTGCCCTTCACGTTACTCAACCAGGCCACGGACAACGTATCGATCGCCTTCGTCCTCGTTGGCGTGATCCTCGTCGGCTCCGGCATCCTCATCGCCGTGTTCAACGTGAGCGAGGCCTTGCGAGCCGTGCTCCGGAGGGCGAACCGCGGCGCCGGCCGGCCCGTCCTCAAGACCGCGATCTCGTATCCGATGGACAAGCGCTTCCGCACAGGGATGACCGTCGCGATGTTCGCGCTCATCCTGTTCATGGTCACATTGATCTCGATGCTCCAAGGCCTCCAGGCGGCGAGCCTCGATTCGTTCGTCCGGCAGCAGTCCGGCGGGTACGACGTGATCGCGTACACGACGGCGTACGGCGAGATCCCGAACTTCCGGCAGCGGCTCCAGGAGAACTTCAGCGAGTCGCTCTTCGCCGGCGGCTGGAATGGGACCTCGAGCGCGAGCGTGATGCCGGCGAAAATCCAGGCCGTCGGAGGCAATCGCACGTACGACTACACGCTCTGGGGCGTCGACAACTTCCTGATCCAGTCGAACCAGTACGACTTCACGAGCTTCCTGCCTTCCTACATCAACGCATCGAGCGGCGCGCGGGAGGCCCTCGTGACGCGCGAGCAGGTCTGGCTCTCCCTCCGGTACAACCACACGCTGGCGATCGTGGACCGCACGGCCGCGGGCCCGAACCAGTTCGTGCCGGACGAGAGCCGCCTTCGCGTGGCGCCGGGAGACGGCATCCGCGCCTTCGACGCGGCCGGCCGCACCGTGAACCTGACAATCGTCGGAGTCCTGGAGCAGGCCCTGCAATTCACGTCCGGGGTTTTCGTCGACCAGAGCGTCGTGCGCGGCGTCTTCCCCGTGGAGGAGCGGTACACCGCATACTTCTTCCAGATGGCGCCCGGGGTCGACGTCGACGCGTTTCGGACGGATCTCGAGCGCACCTTCTTCGTGTACGGCCTTCGGACGATCGACATCCGCGAGCAGATCGGGCAGGCCTTTGGCGCGTCGCAGGAGGTCCTCACGCTCATGCAGGCGTACCTGGGGATCGGGCTCCTCGTCGGGATCGCGGGCTTGGCGGTGATCACGCTCCGAGCCGTGGTCGAGCGGCGCACGCAGATCGGGGCACTGCGGGCGATCGGCTTCACGCGGGGAATGGTCCTGGCGACGTTCCTCGTCGAGATCGCTTTGATCGCGGTCCTGGGAATCGGAATCGGGGTCGCGCTGGGGATTGTCCTCGCGTACAAGATCTACATCGTGTATTTCGCGGACATCGTCGTCTTCAGTGTGCCGTGGCCGAACCTCGCATTAATCGTCGGGGTGGCGTCCATCGCGGCAGTTGCGAGCGCGGCCCAACCCGCGATCCGCGCATCCCGAATCCCACCGGCGGAAGCGCTGCGGTACATCGAGTGAGCCCTTCGGGAGGCCTCCGAGTTCCCGCGACACCATACCTCTAAGTGGAGGTATGCTCCGCGGCGATGAGCTGCTCGATCCGGGCCCGCCGTCGAGCGAATTCCTGTTCCGCCTTGCGGTGGTACGCGGCCATGCGCCTCAGGAGATCCGACTTCGCCTTCTCCGAGTCCACTCGCCCAACGTAATCCTCGCGCCGCATCGATTGGCCGTTCGCGCGTTCGTAGTGCCAGAAGTAGAAGTACCTCCGGCCATCGAAGTCCCGGACCCTCGCACCGCAGCCGATTTCCATCGTTTGTACCTCTAAGTAGAGGTATACCGCACCTGGGCTTGAACCCTCCGGTGAGGTGTGCAAATCGCTGGCGCGAGTCGCGCGGAACAATGCTTTTATGGGCTCCGCGACTCTCGACGCACGTCAATGGACGAACCGAAACTCCGGGAGAAGACGTGGGAGCCGGCCTACGAGGAAGACGTCCTGAAGGCGTGGCGGGCCGAGCCCGACCTGGTTCGCTTTGCCCCGGAGCCCGGACAGCCGACGTACGTGATCGATACGCCCCCGCCCTACCCGAGCGGCTCGTGGCACGTCGGCGCCGTCATGGCGTACGCGATGATCGACATGATCGCCCGCGCGCAGCGCATGCTCGGTCATGCGGTCCTCTTCCCGTTCGGCCTCGACCGCAACGGAATCAACATCGAGCGGACGGTCGAGAAGAAGACGGGCAAGGCGCTCCATCGATGGGACCGGGAGGCGTTCATCCAGGAATGCCGGAAGGAGATCGAGGCGATCGGCAACGGACTGCTCGAGCTCGCCGTCCGCGTCGGAATGTCGGCGGACTTCGACCACACGTACTACACCGATTCCGACGAATACCGCGCGTTCAGTCAAGCGATCTTCCTCGAGCTCTGGCCGAAGGGGCTCTTCTACCGCGGCGAGCGCCCGACGTTCTGGTGTCCCGTGTGCGAGACCCCGCTCGCGGAGGCGGACATCGATTACGAGGAGCGACCCTCGAACCTCGTGTGGATGAAGTTCCCGCTGACGTCGAAGGGAGAGGTCCAGATCGCGACGACGCGACCGGAGCTGCTCGCCGCGTGTCGCGCGGTGATCGTCCATCCCGACGATGCGCGTTTCGCGGGCCTCCACGGAAAGAAGGCGCGGGTCCCGCTATACGATCACGAGGTCCCCATCCTCGCGCACCCGACCGCCAAGCCGGAGCTCGGGAGTGGGGCTGCGATGATCTGCTCGTACGGCGACATGGTCGACCTCCAGCTGTTCCGCGAACTGCGCCTTGAACCGGTGAAAGGAATCGACGAGCACGGCAAGATGACCGACGCCGCGGGACCGTTGAAAGGACTGAAGGTCGAGGCCGCCCGCGCGAAGGCGATCGAACTCCTCCGGGGCGGCGGCTTCCTCGAGAAAGTCGAGCCGATCCAGCACCAGACGCCGATCTGCTCGCGCACCCTGAACCCGATCGAGTTCCTCTCCTCGGATGCGTGGTACCTGAAGCAGCTCGAGTTCCGCGACGACCTCCGTCGCCTCGCACAGGAGATGGAGTTCCGGCCCACCCGGCATCGGCAGCTCGTCCTCGACTGGATCGACAGCCTGACGATCGACTGGCCGATCTCCCGCCTGCGGTACTATCACACGGAGATCCCGCTGTGGTACTGCAAGAAATGCGGCGAGACGCTCGCGCCGCCTCCGGGAAAATACTACCGGCCATGGAAGGATCCCGCACCGTTCGCGAAGTGCCCGAAGTGCAGCTCCAAGGAGTTCGTCGGCGAGGAGCGCGTCTTCGACACCTGGATGGACTCGAGCGTCTCGAATCTCTACCTCACGCGATATCGCACGGACCCGGACTTCTTCGCCGCGAACTTCCCCCTCTCGCTCCGGCCACAGGGCCGAGAGATCGTCCGGACGTGGCTCTACTACACGATGCTAAAGTCATGGCTCGTGCGGCGGTCGAAGCCGTTCCACCGCGTCTTCATCCACGGACTCGGCCTCGACGCCCGCGGTCGCGCGATGCATCGCACCCAGGGGAACGTGATCGATCCGTGGCCCCTGCTCAAGAAGCACGGCGCCGACGCGATCCGGCTGTTCGTCGCGGGCGAGACGAACCCGGGAGATGACTTCCGGATCAGCGAGGCGAAGATCGGGGGCGCCGCGAAGTTCGTCACGAAGCTCTGGAACGTCGCGCGCTTCATCTCGTCGTTCGAGGAGCCCGAGGCCGGGAAGCTCCAGCCCTCCGACGAATGGATCCTGGCGGAGCTGAACCGCCTGGTCGAA
>VBLZ01000051.1 GCA_005878515.1 Methanobacteriota archaeon
GACCCGCGTTCTGGAAGGCGCCCCAAAGAGCGCCTTTGACGGCCCGGTCGATCTTCGCATCCGCGAGGACGATCTGCGGATTCTTACCGCCGAGCTCGAGCGTCGTCGGCACGACCCGGTCCGCGACGACGCGGAGGAGTTGCTTCCCGGTGTCCGTGGAACCCGTGAACGTGACCGAGTCGACGTCGGGATGCGCCGCGAGGGCCCCGCCGACGTCACGACCGGGACCGGTGACCACGTTCACGATCCCCGGCGGAAAGCCGGCCGCACCCGCGAGCTCCCCCAATTTCAAGGCCGTGAGGGGCGTGAGCGTCGCCGGTTTCAGGACGACCGCGTTGCCGGCCGCGAGGGCGGGCGCCACGCCTCGGGACGCGAGGAGGAGCGGATAGTTCCAAGGAGCGATGTGGGCCGTCACTCCGAGCGGCTCCCGCACCGTGTAATCGAAGCGCGCACCGGGGACGGGGATCGTCTCGCCCTGAATTTTATCTGCCAACCCGGCATAATATTCGAACAACTTGTACACGTACGCGATGTCGCCTTTCGCTTCGCGCAGTGGCTTGCCGACATTTTGCGACTCGAGCCGCGAGAGTTCGTCGAAATGGTCCCGCACCTGCTGACCGAGGAGCCACAGCAACCGACCTCGCTTGCTCGGATCCAGGTCCCGCCAATCCGCGGAATCGAAGGCGGCCCGGGCCGCCTCGACCGCGGCGTTGACGTCGTCCCGGGACCCGGACGCCACGCGGGCGAACGGTCGATTCGTCGCCGGGTCGAGGACGTCCGCGGTCTCGTTCGACGAAGCGGGGACGGACTTCCCGGCGATGTACAAGCCGTAGTCGCGGACTTCCATCGTCGCTCCGCGCCAACATCGGGCCGAGGACTATAAGCGTGTGTCTTTCCCCTTCGCGCACCGGTGGCCTCTTATGCCGCGCGTCCCTTGCGAAGAGCCCGAGGACATCGTGCCGGACGTCGTGCGCGAGGGCCGCACGCTGCCGTGGCGGGAGGCGGCGAAAGAGTCCGACGCCCTCCGTCCGATGCTGATGGAACAATTTCGGCACGAGGACTTTCGCGGAAAGGTCGTGTTGGATGTCGGCACGGGAGAGGGGCGGCTCGCGTTCGCCGCGGCACACGCCGGCGCGCGGGTCGTCGGGGTGGACCTCGACCGCACGAAGCTGATGCACGCCCGGGCGTACGCGGGCGTCCGCGACATCCGGAACGTCGAGTTCGTCCTCGGCGATGTCGACAAGACGCCGTACCATGAATTCGCCCGAGATCCAATCGACGCGGTCGTCAGCAACCTGTGCATGTCGCCGGAAATCGTGTGGCACGCATCGCGGGCCCTCCGTCCCGGAGGGGCGTTCGTCTTCTGTTGCCATCACGGGGACCACTGGAAGGAGACCCGGCGGGGTTCCCAGTGGGCCTTCTACGAGGACGTGATGACGGACCTGCTCCAGGAAAACCGCTTCGACGTCACGTTCATGGGCGTCGACACGACCGTCGCGCGGTTCGACGAGTTGCGCGAGGTCGAGCTGTTCCTTCGGGATTCGGTCGTTCGACGATGGGTCGAGGACGGCCGCTGGGAGGAACTCTCGGATTCGTTCGCCCGGGGCGAGAAGCAACTGACCCTGTCGTATCTGGTCGTGAAGGCGCGGAAGCTCGCGGCCGCGTACGAGACGACGTGACGA
The DNA here is from genome assembly GCA_005878515.1 of Methanobacteriota archaeon. Taxonomy (GTDB): domain Archaea; phylum Thermoplasmatota; class Thermoplasmata; order RBG-16-68-12; family RBG-16-68-12; genus RBG-16-68-12. The sequence continues at coordinate 1,683 of VBLZ01000051.1, forward strand.
GAGCGCGGACCGAGGTCGCCCCAAAATCGGCAAGCTCATCCGTGCGAAGGCGATTGCCGCGCGGGGGAGCATGTTCCTCGGCGCCCACGTCTCCATCGCGGAGAACATCGCACTGGCGCCGGAGCGCGGCAAGTCCGTCGGCGCCGACGCGATCCAGATTTTCTCCCGCAGCCCGCGGATGCTCCGCAGGACGAAGCCCATCCCTCCGGAAGATGCGACCGCGTTCCGGGAGGCGATGCCCGCGAACGGCATCGCACGCGCGATCATCCATGCGAACTATCTGATCAACCTCGCGGGACCGGACGACAACACGCTCACGTACAGCCGCGTTGCGTTCGTGGAGGAGCTCGACCGGGCCCAGCTCCTCGGAGTCCGGGACGTCATCTTCCACCCGGGATCCCACATGGGGAGAGGCGAGGCCTACGCCATCCAGATGATCGCGGCGAGTCTGGACTGGTGTTTCGAGCACGCGAACGCCCCGGATGTCTTCGCGGTCCTCGAGAACACGGCGGGCGCCGGCACCGTCGTCGGCTATCGGTTCGAGCAGCTCGCCGAAATGATGAAGGGCTCCGCGCATTCGGATCGCCTCGGGATTTGCGTCGACACCTGCCACACCTTCGCCGCCGGGTACGACTTCCGAACGAGGGACGGCTACGATGCGCTGCTCCGCACGATCGATGAGACCGTCGGAGTGGGTCGGATCCGCGCGTTCCATCTGAACGATTCCGTGGGCGACCTCGGATCGAAGCTCGACCGCCACGAGGACATCGGCAAGGGGAAGCTCGGAAAGGAGGCGTTCCGATTCCTCGTGAACGAGGAGCGCTTTCGCGAAGTGCCCGGGTGCCTCGAGTTCCCCGGGAGAGATGTGGGCTACCGCCGGAACCTCAAGACGCTCCGGTCCCTCGTCACGGGGACGAACCCGCCGACGGCGGGGCCGCGTCCAGGCGGCAAACGAGGCGGTCGCGGAACCGCGTGAGGAACTCGTAGAGCCGGTGGACCTGCCGCATCAACCCGGACGACCCCGCAAGGAGGCGACCCAACCCCGCGCCGATCGGGAAGGCGCCGACCAAGGTGGGCACGGCGTCGCCCCCGGTGGTGACCCGACCATCCGGGGTGACGATGTGCCAGGCGTCGAGCATCCGTTCCTCGGGAATCCCGGTCAGCAGGGCGCGCCCGGACTGAATCGACTCGAACCGGATTCGTCTGCGGAGGTCGACGCGATGGATCCACCGGGACAGCGCGCTGCAGATTCCGCAGTCGCGGTCGTAGAGGAGGACGTAGGGGCCCGCCATGCTCCGAGAAAACTAGGCGTAGGTGGGCTTAAAGAAGCGGGTTGTATCGAGAATCGTTAATCGTCAGCCCGACGTTCCGGCCGGCGGGACCGTCCATGATGGTCGACCCGTCGTCCCTTCCGGAAAGAGACTCGTACCGCCTGATGATCTCGGCGTTCGTCCCGAGGCCGATCGCGTTTGTGTCGACGCGCAGCCTTGCAGGCATCAACAATTGCGCGCCGTTTTCGTACAGCATGGGGGTGTCGAGCCGTCCGATGGTCCTCGCCGTCTCCGTGGGGGAGCGCGACGGCCGTCCGAAGGACACCGCCCGAAACATCCTCGACACCCGGGAGTTCGTCGTGAACATGGTGACCGAGGCGATCGCCGAGAAGATGAACGTCGCCTCGGGCGACTACGCCGAACACATCAGCGAATTCGAGGAAGCGGGCCTGACCCCCGTTGCCTCCGACGCCGTCCGGCCCCCGCGGATTGCCGAGTCACCCGTGAACTTCGAGTGCCGCCTCATCCGGGCCATCACGGTCGCGGACAACACGGTCTTCTTCGGGGAAGTCATTCGACTGCACGTGGACGACGCGGTCCTGACCAACGGCGCCGTGGACGTCCACCAGGCGAAGCCGATCGGTCGGCTCGGCGGGCCGCGGTACTGCCGCACGCAGGACGTCTTCGAACTTCGTCGACCGACCGTCACGGGACCGAAGGCCGCGGGACCGACCGAAGCCCGGTGACGTCCGTCCTTTTCCGGATGAAGTCGCCGCGTATCTCGGCGTTGCAAGAACCATTAAGTAGGTCGAAATCTACGTCGAACATGGGACGGCGGCGAGGTCGAACGCCCGTTCGCTCGGCATCCGCGGCCGCCTCCGAGTCATCGTTGGAATTGGAGGAGTGGAACCGCGATGCGGACCGCAGAGGAACTGAACGCGAGCTGGAGACAGGACGAGCGGTGGGCCGGCATCATCCGGCCGTACCGGGCCGAGGACGTGGTGCGGCTCCGCGGATCGATTGGGATCGAGCGCACCCTCGCGCGGATCGGCGCGGAGCGGCTGTGGTCCCTCCTCCGGGCGGAGGATCCGGTGACCGCCCTCGGCGCGCTGACGGGCAACCAGGCGATCCAGCAGGTCCACGCCGGCCTGGCCTCGATCTATCTGAGCGGCTGGCAGGTCGCCGCCGATGCGAACGATGCGGGCCAGATGTATCCCGATCAGAGTCTGTACCCGGCGGACAGCGTACCGAATGTCGTGCGCCGGGTGAACAACGCCTTCGTGCGGGAGGACGAGAAGCACACCGCCGCGGGCGGGTCCCACGTGAACTGGTTCGCACCGATCGTGGCCGACGGGGAAGCGGGATTCGGCGGCCCGCTGAACGCCTTCGAGCTGACGAAGGCGCTGATCGAAGCCGGCGCGAGCGCCGTGCACTTCGAAGACCAGCTCGCGAGTGCCAAGAAGTGCGGCCACCTCGGCGGCAAGGTGCTCGTCTCGACCGGGGTCTTCCTCCAGAAACTCGTCGCGGCCCGTATCGCCTCGGACCTGTGTGATGTCCCGACCATCCTGATCGCCCGCACGGATGCGAATTCCGCGAAGCTCATCACGACCGATGTCGACCCGCGCGACCAGCCCTTCATCATCGACGCGGAGCGGACGACCGAGGGCTTCCACCGGTTCCGCGGCGGCATCGATGCGTCGATCGCGCGCGGACTCGCGTACGCGCCGTATGCCGATCTCCTGTGGTGCGAGACGTCGGGTCCTGACCTCGACGAGGCCCGCACCTTCGCCGACGCCATCCACGCGCGATTCCCGGAGAAGATGCTCGCCTACAACTGCTCGTCCTCCTTCAACTGGAGGAAGAAACTCGACCGAGAGACAATCGCGCAGTTCCAGCGGGAGCTCGCGGACATGGGGTACCGGTTCCAGTTCGTCACCCTCGCGGGCTTCCATGCGCTGAACCTTTCCATGTTCAAGCTCGCGCGGGGCTATCAGCAACAAGGCCTGACCGCCTATGCCGAGCTCCAGGACGCCGAGTCCGACGCCAAAGCGGAGGGCTACCGCGCGTTCGAGCATCAGACGTTCGTCGGGACCGCGTACTTCGACGAAATCGCGCAGGTGATCACGGGTGGAGATGCGTCGACTCTCGCGATGGCAGGTTCCACGGAGAAGGAGCAATTCCACGAAGCCGCCGCGAAGTTCGAACCGGTCGAATCGCCTCCGCCCCGACTGAACGCCACCGAGACCGGTTAGACATCGGTCGATCAGAAGGGCAGCTTGCTCAGGCCGATCGCGAGCGGGAGGAGTGCTTCCTCCCTTCCGAGGAACTTCGCAGTCTGTAGGACCGCGTTCAGGTAGCTGATTGTGTGCTCCTTCTCGCCGACCGTCCACTGACCGTAGAAATCCACGATCGCCGCGAGGAGCTCGTCGAGCGGGACGTCCGCCTCGAGCGCATGACGCACGGTCTCTTCGGCGGGAGGCGACTTGTATCGCAGGCTCGACTCGAGGGCCGCGAGCGGGGACGATCGATCGGTCGACGTCGTCTCACCGAGTCGGAGAAAGTCCGGATAGCCGAATTTCGTCGTCAAGGTTCGATACAACTTCCACAAGAGCCACGCGTTCTCGGACGGCGTCAGGTAGCGACTCGCGAGACGCGCGGCGTGGACCTCGCTCAACGTATGACCGAGGAAGCCCGGATCCGCGCTCGCGGCGACGAGGAGCGGGCGGTACGCGGACTCGGCGTTGCCCTCGAACGCAAGCGCCCGGAGGATCTCCTCGACCCGCTCGAACTCCCAGTCCTCGAGGAGCCGGCCCAGAAGCTCGACGTCGGGCTTTCCGGGGCCTGAGCCCGCGAGACTCGGGATGTCGATGGGTGGGACGCCTTGCAGGCTGACTGCCTGCACGTGTCCAAGATTCGCGAGCGGAACGAGCCCGCGCGGAAGTCCGAGGGTCGTTGCGGCCTCGCTGTACGCAACGGCCGTCGCGAGATTGTGACCCAGACGTCC
>VBLZ01000022.1 GCA_005878515.1 Methanobacteriota archaeon
GCGAGGCCATGGGCGCGTCGCAGGTTCTGCGTCCAGAGGCCCGCGCCGAGGCCGTACGGGACTCCGTTCGCGATGGCGACCGCCTCCTCTTCCTTGGCGAACGGCGTGACCGTGATGAACGGCCCGAAGACCTCCTCCTGGCAGATCCGCATCGCGGGGTCCTCCGCTCGCACGAGGGTCGGAAGCACGTAGTAGCCGAGGGACGTCTCCGGCGTGTCGGGCCGCCTCCCGCCGTAGAGGATCTCCGCGCCCTCGCCTTTCGCGACGTCCACGTACTCGAGGACGCGCTTCTGATGGTCCTTCGAGGTGAGCGGCCCCATCTGGGTTTTCTCGTCCAGCGGGTCGCCGATGCGGAGGGACCGGATGCGCGGCAGGAATGCGTCGAGGAATTCGTCCCACACCGATTCATGCAGGAGGATCCGGGACCCGGCGATGCACGCCTGTCCCTGATTGTGGAATGCGGCGAACAGGGACCCCTGGACCGCGGCGTCCAAATCCGCGTCGTCGAAGATGATGTTCGGTCCCTTCCCGCCGAGCTCGAGGAGCGGCCGCTTCAGGTTGGTCGCGGCCTCCCGCATGATCTGTTGGCCGACCTCGACGGAACCGGTGAAGCAGATCTTGTCGACTCCCGGATGGCGGGCGAGCGCCGCCCCCGCGATCGAGCCCTTGCCGGGAACAACGTTCACGGCGCCGGGCGGGAAGCCGGCCTCCTTCGTGAGCCGCGCGATCTCGAGCGCGCTGAGCGGCGTGTACTCGGCCGGTTTGAGGATGACCGTGTTTCCGGCGGCCAAGGCGGGCGCGATGTTCCACGCGACGAACATCAACGGAAAGTTCCATGGGACGATTTGCGCGACGACGCCGAGCGGTTCCCGAAGGGTGTAGTTCAACACGCCCTTGAAGGAGGACGGGATCACGTCCCCCTGAATCTTCGTCGTCATGCCGGCGAAGTACTCGAACCAGTCCACGGTCCGGACGAGGTCGAACCGCCGGACGTCCCGGATCGGATGCCCCGAATTCTTCGACTCCAATCGGGCGATTGACTCCCCCTGGTCCTCGATGAGTCGTGCGAGCCGGAGGAGCAACTTTCCGCGCTCTTTCGCGGTCAGGGCGCCCCACGGGCCCTCGAATGCGGCTCGGGCGGCCGCGATCGCGTCCTCGACGTCGTCTTCGCGGGCCTCTGCCACCCGCACGAACACCTCATCGTTATGCGGATTATGCACCGGAAACGTCGCGCCGGAATGGGCCGGGACGAAGGCCCCGCCGATGAAGAGACCCCGTTCTTCGACGTCCGTCATGGACGCTCACAGGGAACTCGACGGTAAAGAGATTTCGTCCGGACTCATCCAATGCGACATCGATCTGGCTCGTCTGTGAAAGGGTTATATAATGTAGCCAGCGGTGCCCGACCGGGGGCGAGAGGACGGACGAGGCGTCGGATTCTAACGTCAGGTTTCTGATTGGCAAGAACGCGGCGAAGAGTGCGGCGGCGGCGGGATTTATCGCCACCATGGTCGCGACCGTGACGGGGCTGTGGTTCCCCGGCGTCAAGCTTCCGCAATTCGACTTCAACAAGCTGAACGGATGGCTCGCGCTTGTTGGCGTCGGGGGTGGACTGGACTATGCCTGGAACAATCCATCGCTGACGTTCGTCGTCGGAGGCGTCATCCACATGATCGACGGGATCATCTGGGCGGTGATCTTCGGACTGGTCATTAGTCCCGTGCTCGGGGTCGTCATCAAACCCCTGCGGGCGATGACCCCGACCGTGAACCTCATCAAGGGTCTCATCTGGGGCGGGGCGCTCTGGATCATCAGCTCAGCCCTGTGGATGCCTCTTCTGATCGGGCCGATCTTCAATCTGTCTCCGCTGAACACGTTCGGCTTGCCCTGCGGGGTCGGCCCGTTCCTTACGTGCTTTGGTCCCTACGGTGTCCAAGCGCTTTTCACGAACCTGTTCTGGCACATGATTTGGGGTGTCAACCTGGGCCTCCTGTTCAGCCCGATGCGAGCGGCCTCCCGGGTGAGGTGGTAAGCCATGATGCGTGCCTTGATGATCGACCTCGGACTCCTCGTCCTCGGCATCATCCTCGCGGTGGCGGGATGGTTCCTGACGCCCGGCGCGGCCTCGTTCCAGTTCCCGGGCCCGATCAACGATAGTGGGCAGTCGCTCATTGCCTTGGGCCTGACGTTCGTCGTGGTCGCGGTCGGACTGCTCCTCGCCGGCGCGGAAGAACGGATGATGGCGGGCACGGAGTGACCGTTCGTCTGCGCTGAGCGTCTCGCTGGTTCGGAGCGGAGGCGCCCGATCCCAGGTTTTCGACGAGTCCGGCCTGAGTCAACTCTCGTCGTTGGTTGGGAGAAAATGGTCGAAGAGGAGCGGCGTCCCGCGACCCGGACGGAGCGGCGCGCGCGTCGCATGCAGCGGTTCGTGCCCTCGCTCGAGGAAGGCGGAGGCGAAGTGGGCGGCGAGCGCTTCGCCGGCTTGAAGCGCCTCGTCCAATCGGTGGACGGTATCGGAAATCTCTCCCAATGCAAGGGGCTCTTCGCCGATCAACACCGAGGTCATCCGCAGATCGTAGCGTGCTTTCGCCTCTCGAAACCGCCGGACGAAGTCCTCCGGGATCGGGCACAGCCCGTCGGAGACGAACAAGAGATCGCTGCCCGTGTGATGTCCCATCTCAAGCGCGTCGAGGACGTGGGATAGGGGCTTCACGAAATCCGTCCCGCCTCCGAGGAAGTACGACGCCACGTCGAGGAGCTTCTCGAGCCGCGTCGAAACATTGTCCTCGGGCCGCATCGAAACAACGCGGAGCGGATCCGCGGCGTCTCCGAACAGGACAACCTCGACCGGACGATCCTCGGCCAGCGCGAGATGGGCGAGGGCGAGCGCGGACGCCTTGGCCCACACCTCCTTCTCGCCCGCCATGCTTCCCGAATTGTCGATGCAGAGGTACACCGCTCGCGGTTCCTCCTCGCGGCGCCACAGCTCGTAGATCAGGAGCGAGTGGGTGACGACCTTCGCGTAGAACAGATCTTCCCGTTCCTCCATCGCGAAACTGGACAGCTCTCCGGCCAGGGCTCGGGCGACGTCTCCGCCTTGAATGAAGTCGACGACCTCCTGACTGGCGCGCATCGCCGGAAGGGTCCGCTCCCGGAGACCCAATCGTCGATAGCGGCCGAAGAGGAGCGCAATCATTCGGAGCCGCGGGTTGCGGACGACGTCTCGCATCAGGCGCAGTTTCAGCTCCGCCGGCAGTCGTGTCTCCTGGCCGGGACCCGAGGACCATGCGGCGACGAGCTCCGTGACGCTTTGCAGATCCTCGCGGGCGTCTTTCATTACCTCGCGAAGCCGCTGGGTCGTCACGCCCCGGGCCGACTCGGACGACGAGTCCCGAGCCTCCTCGGCCGCGCCGGTGTCCTCAGCGGCGGGAGGTGTGCGCTTCATTTCCTCGAGGAGGGCGTCCAAGACCAATTCGGTGGCCAGCGCTGTCTCCGCAGGCTTCAGGCGGGTGAAGGCCCGCAGTTTCTCGTGCTCCCGCAGCTCGAGCGCCCGGCTCAAGAGGTCCCGATGACCCCGACACTCGGGCGCGATCTCGGCTGGCGACCGAAGCTTGACGAAGTACTTGTAGAACGAGCAGAACAAGTCGAACGCAAGTTGTTGCGCGAGGGGGATCTCGCACTCCGCCAGAAGGAGACGCAGCCCCGCGGCCTTCGGCAAGATTTCGTCGAACGCCTCTTCGTCGAACGGGTCGTGGACGATCGTGCTCCTCGAGATGGCCGGTGCCGACGGCCCGAACACCACGACGGCACCCCCTAGCCGGTCTCCAGGTACTCGTGCTTCACGAGGACCTCGTACCGGTCGGTCTCACCGAGGAAGAACGCGAGCTGCGATTCGTCCGCCTCGCGCCGTCGGAGCCGCTCGCGGAACCGTTGCAGTTCGGCTTTCGCGGTTCGAAGCTTGCTGAGGAATTCGACCGCCGCCATCGTGCGGTCCCGCGGATCGTCGAGGCCTTGCAGGTTCGTCAGCGCGACCTGCAGCGCATCCATGATCTCCCGCGCGCGCTTGTCGTGCGGATTCGCCACGTCGAGGACGAGGCCTCGGACCATCGGCTCCGAGGCGGGATCGTCCCAGAGGACGTTCGCGAGGACCGCGAGGTCGTCCTCGACGGCGTAGGCGCGGCCTTGGAGCCACGCTTTCGCGCGGACGATCGCGAGGCTCTCCTTGTACCGGCGATCGGATAACGTCAAGCCTTCGGCCTCGAGTCGACGTCGAATCTTCGCGATCGATTCGAGGAGCGGCCGATCGAACTCGACGGCGGCCACGGCGTCGCGGGCGGCGTGGATCTCATCCAAGGTTATTCGTGTCGTCAACACCGGAGGTCGATTGTCCGCCATCATCTCGAGCAGGTGACCGTCCTCGGCGATGTACTCGACCCGGTACCGGAGCAGGAACCGGTCGTACAAGGCGGACAACGCCTCTTCCTGCGGCAGTTCGGCGGAGGCGCCCATCATCGTCTCCAGCGGACACTGGATCACCTCTCCGTCGTTGTAGAAGAGCCGTTCGTTGATGATGGCCAGCAGGCTGTTCAGAATCGAACTGTTCGCCTTCCACAGTTCGTCGAGGAACGCGAAGTGGGCCTCGGGCAGGTATCCTCGCGTGATCCGCGAGAATCGGTCCTGCTTCAGCGCGGAAATCGAGACCGGGCCGAACAGCTCGTCGGGCAACGTGAACCGCGTCAGGAGTCGCTCGAAGTAGCGCGCCCCCTGGATCGAGTTCGCGAGCATTCGGATCATCATGCTCTTCGCGGCCCCCTTCGGCCCGACGAGCAGGATGTGTTGGCGGGAGAGGAGGGCCAGGATCAGCCCTTCGATCTCCTCGCGTCGCTCGAAGAGGCGGCTCTCCATCTCGGCCTGGAGCGATTGGAAGCGGTCGGCGAGCACCATGCGTGGAATACGCTTAAGGCGCCGGGGTGCTCAAATCACTTTCGACGGAGTGCGTGGGCCAGAGAAGGCAAACGCGGCGGGTCACATCCGGGCGTGCGCGGCGAGGAATGAAACGAGTTCGTCCTGGCCCCCTTGTCGATCCAACCGGTTCAGGATCTCGAAATAGCGGGTCCGGTCCTGATGTCGGAGGAAGACCAACTGGAGCAGGATGTCTCGCTCGACGTGGAACTCGCGGTGGGCCCGCGTGTCATCGATCACGAAGCCGGTGTGCCCCGTCGCCTGGTAGGTGTTCAGGCAGTTCTCGACCGCCATGAGGAGGCTGGGCTCCCGCGCGATCGATTGGGGGACCTTTCCTTGGTCCGGGAGCTGGAAGTAGATCGCATACCGATTCACGAGAGGGCTGGGCATAGACCCGGCTCGAACGTTCGTAGCGACGTCTACTTGAGCCCGAACTCCTCCAACGGCGCGGTCGGAGTCTTGCCCAGGCGGATGAGCTCGGGGAGCTGTGGATTTCCGTTCTCCCACACGAGCAGCATGGACCGTTCGGGTGCCCACAGGTTGTGGGAGATGTCCGCTGGCATCGCGGTGCAGTCCCCGGGCTTCATGTGAAGGTATGCCAACAGGATACCCGTGTCCCGGTCGCGGACTTCCATCGAGATCTGCCCGTTCAACAAGAGGAACCACTCGACGCGGTCGTTCCCGTGGGTGATCGGCAGGATGTATTCCTCCGTGGTCGGGCAGAACAGGCTGTACTCGACGGCGGAAACGATCTCCGGGTTCCACGTCACGTCGTTCCTCGCGAGGTACTCGTACAGGTTGAGTAGCCCGAACCGCTCGGCGTATTCCGGCTTGATTTTCATCTCGCCGTCCTTCCCGCGAAGGTCGTGGAACGCCTCGTTGACCGGATGCGTGTCGTCGGTCCGCTGGGTCTTGATCATCGTCGTCGTGACGATCCGCTTCCGGAAGATCGCAGGGTGGGGACCGCCGCGCTTCCGGCCGAACGGACTCCCGGTCTCCCGCGGCGCGGCCCACGGATTGAAATCCGGTGGGACCCAGTCCTCGAGGATCGCCTTGAACGTGGCGCTGATCTTCTCGTTCGGGAACATCTCGCTGTAGTGCTTCCCAGACTTCTGCCAAGCGTCGTTGTACTTCCCGAGGAACATGTCGACGCCTTTCTCGTAGAA
>VBLZ01000023.1 GCA_005878515.1 Methanobacteriota archaeon
ATGTTCTGCTTCACGATCTCGATGTTCTCCGGCGTCGCGGTATCGACCTTGTTGATCACGATGACGTCGGCCATGCGGACGTTCGTCTCGCCCGGGTAATAGGAGAGCTCGTGTCCCGGACGGAGTGGGTCCGCGACGACGATGTGCAAGTCGGGCTTGAGGAACGGCGTGTCGTTGTTCCCGCCGTCCCACAGGAGGATTTCCGCCTCGGCCTCGGCCTGCCGCAGGATCTTCTCGTAGTCCACGCCCGCGTAGACGACGGTCCCTTTGTCGATGTGGGGCTCGTACTCTTCCCGCTCCTCGATCGTGGTCTCGTATTTGTCCAGGTCCTCGTACGTGGCGAAGCGCTCGACGGCCTGCGACGCCAGGTCGCCGTACGGCATCGGATGGCGCACCACAACCACTTTCTTGCCGTGGGCCCGCAAGATCCCCGCGACGCGGCGCGAAGTCTGGCTCTTTCCGCTCCCGGTGCGGACCGCGCACACGGCGACGACGGGCACCTTCGCCTTCAACATCGTCTCCTGCGCGCCCAGCAACAGGAACTCGGCTCCGTGCGAGTTGGCCAAGGCAATGCGGTGCCCGACATAGGCATAGTCCACGTCGGAATAGGAGAAGACGCAGGTCTGCGCATCGAATTTCTTGATGAGTGAAGGCAGCTCCTCCTCCGGGAAGATCGCGATTCCATCCGGGTAGAGCTTCCCTGCGAGGGACGCCGGATACTTCCGCGTCGCGATCCCGGGAATCTGCGTGGCGGTGAAGGCGACGACCTCGTACGCCGGGTTGTCCCGGAAATACACGTTGAAATTGTGAAAGTCGCGGCCCGCGGCGCCGAGGATGATGACCTTGCGCGGCCCCGCCATGGATTGGGCAGCCCCCAGGGATGTAAAGCCTTTTTGGGGTTTCGGCTCGGGACGCCGGATGTTAACCTTAAATAAGGTTGATTTGGGCCGCATCCGAGCGTTCTATTCATGGCGTGTCCTGGATGATCCTTTCCAACGACTCGAAGACCCGATCAAACATCGCTCGGGTGAGGCGGCCCGTTTGCGTGTTCCGCTGGCTTGGGTGGTACGAAGCGAGTAGCGTGATCGGTGGGAGAGGCCACGTCGCTCCATGGCGAAACCTCGGCACCGGCGATGGGACTTCGTGACCCGTTGCGCGCCATGTCCGCAGGAACGCGCCCATCGCCAAGGCCCCGAGGACAACGACGACTCGCAGGTTCTGCAGGAGCATCACCTCGCGCTCCAAGTATGGCTGGCACCGAGCGAACTCGATTCGCGTTGGCTTGTTGTGCGGCGGCGCGCACCGCACCGCAGCCGCGATGTAGCAATCCCGAAGGACGAGTCCATCGTCTTTCGAGACCGATGTAGGCTGGTTCGAAAATCCCGCTCTGTGGAGAGCGCGATACAACCATTCTCCGCTGCGATCTCCGGTGAAGGTGCGTCCCGTGCGGTTGCCTCCGTGAGCCGCGGGAGCCAGGCCGACGACGAGGACCCGCGCGTCAGGGTCCCCGAATCCCGGGACCGGCCGACCCCAGTAATCCCAATCGCGGAAGGCGGCGCGTTTCGTGCGGGCGACCTGCTCGCGGTATCGCACGAGCCGAGGACACTTGCGGCATGCGACAATCTCTGACGTCACCCGTTCGAGGCGATCCGACGACACCTGGCAACCGCATTCCATCCCGTCGCAAAAGCGTGCGCCCCATGGAAAACGGCTAAGTCCTCCGCCGACCCTCCGCCGCCGGAGGAGGCGCCGTGGCTTCGAGGTCTCGGACGGTCCGATTCTCTCGCATCGTCGATTTGTCCCAATCGATCGGGTCGGACACCCAGATGTTCCCGGCGTATCCCGCACCGACGTTCACTCAGTGGACGACGCGAGACGTCCACGGGTTCTTCGCGGAGTCGCTGTTCCTCGTGAGTCACACCGGAACGCACGTCGATGCGCCGTTCCATTTCGAGCCGAAGGGACGCAAGCTCCACGAGATGCCTCTCGATCGATTCGTCGCACGCGGCCATGTCCTCGATCTTCGCGGCCTGGCGAAGAAGGCCAAGATCCTGCCTGAGCATCTGCGGTCGTCGACGCGGTCGGCACACCGTCCAATCCGCAAGGGCGACGCAATCTTGCTTCGCACGCGCTGGTGGGAGCGGCACCGGGGGACGCCGGCATACCTCTTCCAGAACCCGGGGGTGACGCGAGCCGCCGCGAAGCTGCTCTTGGAGTGGGGAGCCGGCCTCGTGGGCATCGATGCCGCGAACATCGACAACCCCGACGACGCCACGTATCCGGCCCATCACACCCTCCTCGGGGCGGACGTGCCGATCATCGAGAACGTCGCGAATCTCGAGATCCTCGGTGCTTCCCCATTCCTGTTGCTGGCCCTTCCCCTGAACTTGCAGGGCACGTCAGGGTCCCCGATCCGCCTCGTGGCTCTTGCCGAATGAGCCCGACGACAAGGCCCTTAGGAGGACGATGCGTTCCGGCTCTGTGCATCCGCGGACCCGGTTGATGCTTGAGGCGGTCGTCGTCGCGGCCGTCGCGATCCTCGCCACCTTCGCGTTCGTCTGGTATGTGTTCAACCGCCCGGGAGGTGGCAATCCAAACAACCCGCCAGTGCAGCTCACGCCGGTGCAGACGAGCCTCGCCTGGCCAATCGCCCTCGCCTTTGCCTCGGACGGCCGCGTGTTCTTCGCGGAGCGGAACACCGGGAGCATCCGAATCATCGAGGCCGGGGCGATCCTGCCGACTCCGTTCTATACGTTGACGGGCACCGCGACCGCGGGCGAGCGGGGCCTCCTCGGCCTCGCGCTGGATCCCGATTTTCCGTCGACCCCAAACGTGTTCGCGTACCAGACGTACAATGACGCGGCGAACGGGACGATCTACAATCGCATCGTTCGCATCGTTGCGAACGGAAACGTCGGGACCTCCGCGACTGTCATTCTCCAGATGCCGCCGTTGAGCGCCGCGACGAATCACAACGGGGGCGTGATCGCGTTCGGCCCGGACCGGAAGCTCTGGGCCGTCGTCGGCGAGAACGCGAACCCGTCCCTGGCGCAGGACCGGATGAGCCGCTTGGGGAAAGTCCTGCGGATGAACTCCGATGGAAGTCCCCCTCCCGACAATCCGTTCTACGGCAGCCTCTCCGTCGAGAATCTCATCTACACGTATGGCCATCGGAACATGTTCGGGATCGCGTGGCATCCCATCACCGGGCGTGTCTACGTCACAGAGAACGGGCCGGCCTGCAACGATGAAGTGAATCTGCTGAGCGCGGGCGACAACTATGGCTGGGGACCCGCGGCGACGTGTTCCACGCCACCGGCGCCTCCGGGCAACACGAATCAAGACGGGCCGAGTCCCGTCATGCCCATCGACTGGTGGACGCCGACGATCGCTCCGACGAACGCGGCGTTCTTCACCGGTTCCCTCCTGCCACAGTCGCGGAACGACCTGATGTTCGGCGCGTACAACGATGCGCGACTCCGAGACCTCGCCCTCTCCGCGGACGGAACCTCTGTCGTGAAGGAGAGCATTGTCTTGACGGCTCCATCCGGGATCCTGGATGTCGAGATGGGACTGGATGGATTCCTGTGGGTCACGACGGCCTCGACCATCTACCGTCTCGTTGCCCAACCGGTCCTGATGCAGCTGCTCGGACCCGGGTCGACAATGGAATTCCGAGCGCGGGATGAGAGCATCCCGGATGAGTAAACGAGGTGCATCGACGGAGCGAAACCGCGCGGTTGCCGATGGGGCGAGTCGGTATTTCGGGCTCGGGCCGCGGACCCAGCAAAGGCATATGTGCTCACCTCGCCATCCCCTTCCGGGTTCCAGTCTCCTGGTACCGGGGGAGAGTCTAGTGAATCGCAAAAACAGCGGCACTCAAAGCAAGTCTCGGTCCTGGGTCGGCGTCCTCTCGATCATCGGTCTGATGTTCGCGGCCGCGGTCCTCGGCGGCGGTGCGCAAGCGGCGGCGAACAAGTTCGTCTTTCACGTGGGGGACGCGTTCCTCGCGGCTGTCAATCCGGACTTCGCTCCGGACTTTGCACTCTCGACCGCGACGGGCGACCGGCTCCAGCTGAGCGGCACTGGTACGTTCAACGCAGGCGCCCGCAGTGTCAACGGCGGCGGGACGTTCGAGCACCGGCACGCCGACGGATCACTCTTTGCTGACGGCAGTTGGATCGCAGTCGGAATCGTGAGCTGGAGATCGTACGGCAACGGGGTCCCGCAGGGCCTACCGCCGAACTTCTTCGGCGGAGTCCTAGTGATCCTCATCGAGGTCCACCCGAACTTGCCGGGCGACCCGGTCCTCCAGGCCACGCTCCGCGTCGACTGCGTCCTCGGCCATCCGCCGGCGGGCGCCGAAGAAGGCATGCAGGTGGACGTCCCTGCGTTCCCGATCACCTTCGACCATGAAGATGGCGGCGCGACGCTGTTCGTCTTGTCGATCTAGGAGACCGGTGAGAAACACCGAAGGAGCATCGGAGAAACCGGCTGGGAAACAGCCAGCCTCGCGGAAGCTTTAGTATCTCCTCCCTGGTTGTCCGCATCCGATGCCGTCGTACCGGATCCCGAACGATGATCGGATCCGGGATTCGCTCGTCCGCGTCTTCAGCACCCGGCCCATGGTCGACAGCCAACGGAAACTGAAACAGCTCGTCGAGAAGGACCTGAAAGGGGATGAAAAATATCGCGTCGGCGAGCCGCGACTGCGCCTCCTCGCGATCGACTCCGGCCTCCTGGACCTCGAGATCCGGTGTCGCGACACGGATGAGATGCGGTCGCTCATCAAGTGCCCCGTCTGCGGGGCCCGCCTGAAGAAGGTGCGGAACATGACGGTCTACGGCGGGACCGTGACCCTTGGGTACCGCTGCGAGCGTTGCAAATACTGGACCGGGCTGAAGCGTCGCGTGCCGACGCGGTACATCTTCACGAGGCGGTCGTGATGCGCGTCCGATACGAGGGCGGCATCCTCGTCCAGGAAGCGCTGAAGGAGGTCATCCTCGATCCCGCGCGGAGGACGCCGGGCAGCGTCGTGAGCCATGGACACATGGACCATCTGACATCCGGCGGGATCATGACCCCGCAGACCGTCGCGGTCCTGAAGGTCCGGCGGGGCGGGACCGGCCAGCCGCTTCCGTACGGCAAGGAGATCGACCTGAACGGATTCCGGGTCGTCCTGAAAGATGCCGGGCACGTGTTCGGCAGCGCGATGGTCCGCGTGGACGACCTCCTCTACACGGGCGACTTCAACCCCGAAGGCGGATCGACGTGCGGCCGCGCCCAGCCGGAGTTCGTCCGCGACCTGATCGTCGACGCGACGTATGGCCGGCCGGGGTACAACTTCCCCCCGAAACACGACGTCGAGTCGGACCTCCTGAACTGGCTCGAGATGGAACTCGCCCACGGCCCTGTGGCCCTCGGCGGGTACGAGTTCGGCAAGAGCCAGGAGCTGATCGC
>VBLZ01000024.1 GCA_005878515.1 Methanobacteriota archaeon
CATCCGGATCTTGTCCGCATCGGTCGACATCGTGTACAGATGGGTGTGGAATCGCCGCCCGAACTCGTGCTTCAGAAGGCGGATGTAATGGCAGGTGCGCTCGACGGCGTCGAGCGGGTCTCCGCCCGTGATGCCCGCGCCGGTCGCCTGGATCGCATGGGCTTCCTCCAGGACGTCCTCGTCCCGTGTCACGCGTTTTTCGTCCGCGAAGACGACGTCCTTGTACATCTTCTCGTCGGACACGGGACAGTAGAAGCAATGGAAGGAGCAGAGACCCGTGACGAAGAGGACCATCTTCGAGCCGTCGGTGCACTGACGACACCCGACCGGGAGGGCCCCGCGGGCGAATCCGCCGAACGGTCGTTCCTCAAGGCGCACGCCGCGACGAAGGGTCGGGGCGGGATAAAGATTCCCCACATCGGAGCCGGTGAGTGCGCGGGCGGACCTGGCCGGCTTGGCCGCGTACCTCTAAGTGGAGGTATGACTCGCGGCGATTAGCGCTTCGATCCGGGCCCGCTTCCTCGTGAATTCCTGCTCGGCCTTCCGATGATAGGCGGCCATCCGACGCAACAGCTCCGAGCGGGCCCTTTCGGAGTCGACGCGGCCGACGTATTCCTCGTTCCTCATGGACCGTCCGTGGGCTCGCTCATAGTGCCAGAAGTAGAAGTACCGCCGACCGTCGAAATTCCGAATCCGGGCACCGCAGCCGATTTCCATTTCTATACCTCTAAGTAGAGGTATACTTTCCCCGGGCTTCCCTCTTCCGGTGGGAGGTGTGCGAAACTGTTTCGAGCGATTCGAGGAGCGATCCACCCCGAAGTCCAAATCCCACGACGGGATGATGGCCAGCGTTCGGTGAGGCAGAATGACGGAAGCGGTAATTGTGGGAGCCGTCCGGACCCCGATGGGGCGTCATCACGGCAACCTGAAGGACGTGCGGCCCGATGACTTGGCGGCGCTCGTCGTCGGCGACGTGGTGCGCCGCGCGGGCCTCGACCCGGCAATCGTGGAAGAGGTCTACCTCGGCTGCGCGAACCAGGCGGGGGAGGATAACCGGAATGTCGCCCGGATGGCCGCCCTCCTGGCGGGCTTCCCGGTCTCCGTCGCCGCGGTGACCTTCAATCGCCTGTGTTCCTCCGGGCTCTCCGCGATCAACGCCGCCGCGCGGGCGATCAAGGCCGGCGAAGGCGACGTCTTCGTCGCCGGAGGCGTCGAGAGCATGAGCCGCGCACCGTTCGCGATCCCTAAGAATCTCGATGGTGGGATGGGGAACGTGACGGCCTGGGACACGACCCTCGGGTGGCGGTTCCCCAATCCGCGGCTCAAGGCGCAGTACGGAAACGACTCGATGGGCGAGACCGCCGAGAACCTGCGCGAGCGAAACCCGAAGATTTCCCGCGAGGACCAAGATCGGTTCGCCTTGGAGAGCCATCGACGGGCCATCGCCGCGATCGAAGCGGGCACGTTCGCGTCCGAGATCGTGGCCGTCCCGATCCCGCAAAAAGCGAGCGGGCCTCGCCTCGTCTCCCGGGACGAACCGCCGAGGCCGGACACGTCGCTCGAGGCCCTCGGGAAACTGCCGCCGGTCTTCCGGGAAGGCGGGACGGTGACGGCGGGGAATTCGAGCGGCATCACGGACGGCGCCGCGGCGGTCCTGATGACGAGCGACCGCAAGGCCCGCGAACTCGGTCTACGTCCGCTCGTGCGAATCGTGTCCTCCGCCGCGGCCGGCGTCGAGCCGCGGACGATGGGCCTCGGTCCCGTCCCCGCGACGCGCAAGGCCCTCCGCCGGGCGGGCCTCGACGTCGAGGACCTCGGGCTGATCGAGCTGAACGAAGCATTTGCGATCCAGGCGATTGTCGTCATGCGCGAGCTCAGCTTTCCCGCGGACATCACGAACGTGAACGGCGGAGCGATCGCCCTCGGTCACCCGCTTGGATGCTCCGGTGCCCGGATTGTCTGCACGCTGGTCCACGAGATGGAGCGACGCGCGCCGCGCGAACGGCAGCCGTACTACGGCCTCGCGACGCTCTGCGTCGGCGTGGGGCAGGGAGAGGCGACGATCGTCGAATGGGTCGGCGAGTGACGCGGGCGACGCGCAATCGAGTCGGGAGTTCTTTTGGACCGGCTACGCGTACGTCGGGACGCTCGACTCGAGGAATTCCTTCAGGGACGCGAGCGCTCCATTCCAGTAACCGCTCCAGTCTCCCGGGACCGGCACGGGGGATCGATGCAGGAGATGGACGAACGTCTCGGGGCCTTTCGGGCTGAGCTCGTAGGCCACGCTTGTTTCGACCGGTCCGCCATCGTGGGCGACGGGCCACATGAACGATAACGTCCCGGGGCCGTCGATCGCCGTGATCGAACCTTCGACCCGGCCGTCGGTGAGCGTCCCCTCGTACCGACCGCCGAGTTCGGCCTCGACCCGGGGATCGTCCGCCCACCACTGGACGAGCTGCGCCGGATCTAGGAGGGCCTCGAAGACGCGCGGGATGGGGGCGCGAATCGTGACCCTGGCATCGGCGAGGAGGACGCTGCGCGGGGCGGCCGGTTTCGGGGCGCTCGGGGTGGCGCTGGGGGCGGACATGCGCTCGGTTCGCAAACGGCATCGGCGTATAATGTTGGCGGCGCGATTCTCTCAGAGCGGATTCTTGCACCGGGCGCAGACGAGGCGGCAGTCCTGCTTGCACTCTAGGCAGGTTCCGTGGAGGAACCGTTCGCGGACCGGCGCGTGATGGCAGTCGCTCACCGCGGTGACCATGTGTCCGCAATAGTCGCACAGGTGCTGGACCGGTTTCTTGCCGGCGACGTACCGCTGGTAGGCCATCAGGATGCCGAGGACGAGGACCAGCGCTCCGATGATCACCCCAACCATCCAGCACTGGAGGCTTCCGTCATCCTGGAAGGGGAGCATGGACCAGGGGGTGGGCACGGCCCCCGATGTCGGGTTCTCGTTCAAATACTGAGCGGTGGGAATATCGGCCGTTAGAGGAAAGCCGAACGAGAAACGCGTTGTGATATCCTCCCCGCCATCTACGTCGGGCGGTGCGAACATGATGCTGACGGGTCGAACGATCGTCTTGCTCGTCACGATGGCCCTGGCGACCGGCGGCGCGGCCTTCGGCCTGCACGCCCTCATCGGTGCGGCCGGCGACGTCGGCACGGACTACGGCCTCGACACGAATGGGAACGGGACGTTCGATTGGCTCGTGGTCGAGGCGCAAGTCGCCCTCCCCCAAGCCGGGACCTGGGACATCTCGGCCGACCTGTCGAGTCCCAACCCGCCGCCGAGCGGATCGTGCGGCTACGGCGCGCCCCCGCCGGTGGGGATCCTCGCGCCGGGAACCTCCCCGATTCCCTACGCATATCCCATCGCATACGTGTACGAGCGATACTTCTTCACCGACGGAACCCAGACCGTCCGGATGGCGTTCGTGGGAACGGACATCGCCCGCAGCGGGGTCGACGGGCCGTACCACGTCCACGCCCGTCTGTCGATCGGCGGCCTCCCATTCATGACGCTGCGACCGATCGGCGACTGGGGCGGCCCGGTCGTGGAATGGAACTACACGACGAAGGCATATTCGGCCTCGCAGTTCGAGCAGCCCGTACGGCCTGCGACCTTCACCGGCGGTCACACGGATTCCGCGGTCGACCTCGACGCGGACGGCCTCGCTGACTTCCTCGAGCTCCGGGCCGACGTGCACGTGAACCTGGCCGGCCACTACACCTTAAGCGGATACCTCTCGAAGGGCGCAGGCACGACCGTCGTCCGGTTCATCGCGTCCGCGTATCGGGACTTTGACTTGGCGACGACCGACACGAGCGTCGTCTTGCGGTTCCGTGGGGACCAGATCCTCCAGGCCGGCGTCGACGGTCCGTGGGACTTCAGCCTCACGCTGTACTACGCCCCGCTCGCCTACGCGAGGGGCAACGCGACGCCGGGCCCGATCGGCACGATCCTGCCGCCCCAGCCGGCTTACTATCCGGAAACGCTGTGCGGGACGACTTCGACGTATCGGGCCGCGGACTTCGACCCGACCGTGGAGCTCGTCCGGTATACCGGCCGATTCCAGGAAGTCACTCCCGATCGGAACGGGGACGGCACGTTCGATGCGCTCCTCATTCGAGCGGAGGTCGAGGTGTTCGCGACGGCGAGCTTCGACTTGTCGGGACTGCTCGCGGCGGCGTCCGGGTCTCCGGAGATCGCGAAGTCCTTCGGCCAGGTGTGCTTGCAACAGGGAACACAGTGGGCGGAGTTCTCGTTCGCCGGTCCGAACATCCCCGCGGCGGGGATTGACGGCCCGTACCAGGCCACGTTGTCGATCACCCCCACGGCGCGAGGCATCGACCCCACGACGACGTACACGACGATGGCGTACCACGCGACCGACTTCGACGCAAACTCGACCGGCCCCGCGCAACCCTAAAGCGCCCGGATTCCGTCCCGCCCGGGGTGGACGAGGCGCCTCGCCGCATACTCGACCGGTTGGGAATCCGCCCGAGGAAGAGCCTGGGTCAACATTTCCTGGTCGACTCCCGCGTGGCGTTGCGGCACGTCGACCACGCGAAGATCGGTCCAACGGATACCGTCCTCGAAATCGGCCCCGGCCTTGGCGTCCTCACCCGCCTGCTAGCCGAGCGGGCGCGACACGTCGTGGCCATCGAGGCCGACCGCCGGTTGGCCGCATACCTGGGCGAGAACCTCCCCGGCGTCGAGGTGATCGAGGGCGACGCGCTCACCATCGAATGGCCTCGCTTCGATATCATGGCCTCGAACCTGCCGTACCAGATCTCGTCTCCGCTTACCTTCCGCTTGCTCGACGAGCCGTTCCGTCGCGCCGTCTTGATGTATCAATGGGAGTTCGCGCGCCGGATGATCGCGAAGCCTGCGACGCCGGACTACTCGCGGCTGAGCGTCGGCGTCTACCGGCGGTCTGCGTGCAAGATCCTGGAACGGGTGCCGCGCAACGCGTTCCACCCCCAGCCCCGCGTGGATTCCGCGCTCGTGCGGCTCGAACCCCGTCCCGCCCCGTTTCCGATCGCGGATCCGGGACGATACGATGCGGTCGTCGACGCACTCTTCGCGCACCGGAGAAAGACGGTCGAGAACGGCCTGCGCCTCGGCTGGAAGGCCGTGGCGACGTCGCGGGAGGCGCTCGAAGCCGTCCTGCCGGCCGTGCCGTTCCGAACCCGTCGGGTCGAGGAGTTGTCCCCCGAGGAAATCGGTCGCATCGCCGACGCGGTCCGCATGGCGAAAGGTTAATGGCACATCCGTCAATCGCTGCATTCCATCCTGCGCGGGGGGACCCGATGGTCCGGAAAAAGACCCTTTCTGAACTCGATCAAGCGGAGATCAAGCTCCAGAGTCTCCTGGAAAAGCGCGACGCCTTGAACCAGGAGGCCGCGCTCCTCCGTCAGGAGCGCGATCTCGTCCACGAGACGAAGCGGGAGATCGGCGCGAAGCTCCGCGGACTCAAGGACCGCCGGGCCTCGTTCGCCGGGGAGGCCCGCAAGCACCGTGAGAAGCGGGACGAGCTCCAGGCGAAGGCGAAAGCCCTGATCGAAATGAAACGGAAGCTCCGCGGCTCCGGCCACGCCGATGTCGGTGCGGAGCTGCGTGCTTTGAAACGGCGCGTCACGGCGATGGAGATGCGACAGCAGACTGCATCCTTGACGCTGAGCGCGGAGAACGAGCTGCTCGGCGAACTCAAGGACTCGATGAAACGCCTCAAGCAGCTCGAGGTGCTCAAGGCGGATCAAGACAAGATCGCGAAGGAGATCAAGGACATCGACTCGGGCATCACGGAGTTCTTCGAGGCCGCCGAGAAGGAGCACGAGGCCGCCGTCGCGCTGAGCGAGAAGGCCCGGGCCGTGCACGAAGAGACGATCGGGATCGTCCACCAGATCGCGGCGCTCGTCCACGACGGGAACGAGAAGCACGAGGCGTTCCTCGTGGCGCGCGACAAGGCGGACGAGGTCCACGCGAAGGCCGTCGAGATGCGCGAGAAGGTCCTGTCGATCAAAGGCGCGAAGCGGTCGGAGGCCCGGGAGGCGCGGACCCTGTTGCGCCAGCAGAACCGGGCGGTCCGGGATGCGCTCCTGGACGAGAAGAAGCTCGAGGCGTCGGCGGACGCGGCCTTGAAGGCCCTGCTCGAGAAAGGGAAAGTGGAGATCGGCCGATGAAGGCGGTCGTCCTCGCGGGCGGCGAAG
>VBLZ01000025.1 GCA_005878515.1 Methanobacteriota archaeon
CGTACCCTTCGACGCGACCGGTGAGATCGACGAACGGATCGACATACGAGAAGACGAGATCCCGGACCGAGCGGAAGACGGGTTTGCGTCCGTGGAGCCCCGGATCCCGCGATCGCGCTACCGTGCCGTACTTAGAGCCGCGGCGGAACAGCAAGACGACGTGGTCGAGGTCGTCCTGCGATTCCATGTCCGCCAGGATGGGAGGATATCCGTGCTGCTCGAGGATCGTCGCGGCGCACAGCGCACCTTCGAGGCAATGGACCTTGTTCGCCCGGACGACGCCGCGAAACGTGTGAAGGGTCTCTCCATGCTCTTCGTGATTGTAAGGCAACGACTCGAGCCACCGCTGAATCTGTTCGGGCGTACTGGCGGCATCGATGATGGCTCGTTCTCGCGGGGTGAACGCGGAGCGCGGCGGGGCGAGACTCGTGCGACGTTCGAGGGTTCCCGCCCCTCTTGTAGATTTCGTGCCCGTTCCGTTCCAGGTCGGCACGCTGCGGCTCAGGTCCGCTCGCTCGCGGCGAATCGTTCGTCGAACCGCTTGTACTTCCAGTAGGCCACGGAGAACGCCCAGGCCGCGACGAAGAGGGCGATGATCGAGAACCCGATCGTCTCGAAGTTCAGGTCCGCGAGGGCATCCCAGAAGGGTCCGGTCAGTCCCAATCGGCCGGCGACCAGAGTGAGGATCTCGATCCCTCCGATTCCGAACGCCACGACCACAGAGACGATCGTGAGCGTGAGGTTGTAGTACACCTTCCGGAGCGGGTTCACGAGCGCCCATCCGTACGCCGAACGCATGATCACGCCGTCCGTCGTGTCGACGAAGACCATCCCGCAGGTGAACATCAGCGGCAGGATGAGGATCATCCAGATCGGGACGGAAGAGGAGACGCCCACACCCACGCTGATCGCGATTAGGGCGATTTCGGTCGCCGTGTCGAAGCCGAGCCCGAACAGGAACCCGATGGGCAACATGTGCCACGGTTTCCGCGTCACCCCGAACAGCGGGCGGAACAGTCGGTTCAGGACGCCTCGCTTGTTCAGCAGCTCCTCGAGTTCCGCCGCGTTGAGCTTCTGAGTCCCTGCCTTCAATTCGACGAAGACGCGGTAGATGCCGACGACGATTAGGACATTGACCAGGCCGATGATGATCAGGAAGGTGCCGGAGACCGCGAGTCCGATAATCTGGCCCGCGCTCTGGACCGCGGGAAGCTCGGCGACGATCGACCGCGTTGCGAAGACGAGCGCGAGGGTCAAGATGAAGACGACCGCGGAGTGCCCAAGGGAAAACCACATGCCCACGGTGAACGGACGCTGTCCATCCTGGAGCAACTTGCGCGTCGTATTGTCGATGGCGACGATATGATCCGCATCCACCCCGTGCCGCAGGCCAAGCGCGTATGCGAAGAGTCCGAGCCCTGCGAGGACGGGGGATAGCTGGCCAATGACGAAGGCCGCGACGAAGCCGAATACCGTCGCGCCGGAGATCAGCGCGTAAAGAATCCCGATCCGGACCCGTTCGCTTCGGGACACGGCGAACCCGGAGGCGTTCGCGTGGTCTGGGGAGGCGGCGGGAGTAGTATGACGCACGTTTCAGAAGTAACACTCATGGCGGATTAAGACTTTCCGGGTTGACCGTCTCGCAGCGGACCGCGTCCTTCTTGTGGCCGCGGCGTCTTCCGGGGTCGAGGTCGACTATGCCCGTTGCTCGAATCGGGGTCTCTCTCGAAGGTCCACTCCTGAAAGCGTTCGACCGACTCGTGCGAGACGGGGGGTACCGGAGCCGTTCGGAGGCCTTGCGGAACCTGATCCGGACGTCGCTCGCCCGGCGGAAGGTCGAATCGGGCGGGCACGCGGTGGGCACGGTCACGTTCCTGTATCGCCATGACGTCGGCATGGTCACCCATCGCATCCTGCACGGCCAGCATGCGTTCCTCCGCTCGATCCGGGCGAGCGCGCATGCGCACCTCGGTGAGGAAACGTGTCTGGAAGTCGTGATCATGGAGGGCAGCCCGCAGGAGATCGAGAAACTTACCGACCGCCTGAAGGCGGTCCGAGGCGTGTTGTTCGCGGAAGCCGTGACGACCTCGCCGGATCTCCCGTGAGGTCATCCGAGGATTTGCTTCGCCTCTCGAACCGTCATCGGTCGGCCGTAGATCCGGGATCCGGGTTGCTGACGATGCCCGCCCTCTCGGAGCGAGCCGGTGTCGATCGAGGCGAATCCAATCTCGTCGATGAGCTTCGCGACCGTCGCCTTCGCGGCGCCATCGTCTCCCGCGATGAAGACGACGAGCCGTTCCTCGTGTGCCGGGCGAGCGCCGCTCGCCAAGGTGTTCCAGCCCATCGTGTTGAAGGCTTTCACGAGGCGGGCGCCCGGCATCCGCTTCGCGACTTCTTCGCTCGACGTGCTCTCGCCGAGGCTCATGACGCCGCCGGTCGCGCTGTACGGATTCGTTGCGTCGATGACGATCTTCCCCGCGAATGACTCTCCCGGGGGAAGCGCGTCCACTTTCCGGTACGGGAGCGCCAGGAGGATCGCCTCGCCGAACTTGACGGCCTCGATCGTGGACATGGCCTTCGCGTTCGTACCGATCGATGACACCAACGAAGCCAACGTGGCGGGTCCGCGCGAATTGCTCACCGCGACTTGATGACCGGCGCGTGCGAACAGCTTGGCGGCCGTGCCTCCGATGTGTCCTGCTCCAACGATTCCGATTCGCATTCGGCCACCATCCGTTGCGGGCTGCGAAGACGTTCCCGGGCTATGGATTTTCGGATAGCGAATTAGATTTGCTTTGTCTACCGAAAACTAGAAGGCGCGGCCGCAGATGCCCGGGAACCCTCCGGGGACGACCGAATATGGAGACGCCCGAGCCCAGCCCGTCCGCGCGCCGCAGCCGGTTCGGCTTCTCCGGGATCCCGCGCAAGGTCCGATGGATTGTCTTCTCAAACGCGTTCGGCGCGGTCGGTTTCGGCTACCTCACGGTCTTCATCACCGCGTACTTTCCGGAGGTCGGAGTATCGTCGCAGGTCGTCGGCCTCCTCCTCGGGGCGGTCGGCGTCTCGATGGTCGTGAGCGCGGCGCCCCTGGGGATCTACTCGGACCGACGCGGTCGCAAGGGCCTCTTGTTGATCGGGAGCGCGATCTTGCCGCCGTCGATCCTGGTGTTCGCTTTGACGACGGATGTGAAGTGGATGGTCCTCGCGGCCCTCGTCGCCGGCGTCGGCGAGGGCGCCTTCCTGTCCTCGTGGAATGCAATCATCGCCGACCAGACGACGGTCGAGCAACGGAACGCGGCGTTCGCCCTGTCGTTCGTCCTGAACAACGTCTTCTCCGGCGTCGGATTCGCGTTGCCCCTGTCGTTCCCGTTCATTCAGGCGCAAACCGGACTCGGCAGCCAAACGATTCACGTCGCTGCGCTCGTCATCACCGACGGCCTCGGATTCGTCATGCCGGTCGCCTTCTACTTCCTCCTGCGGGACTACCGAGAAACGATCCGGGGCCGCGAGGCACGTCCGAAAGGGATGGATTGGAAACCGCTCCTCAAGTTCTCGGGCATCAACGGCCTCATCGGCCTGGGCGCCGGCTTCTTCATCCCCCTCGTTCCAACGTGGCTCTTCCTGAAGTTCCAGGTGCCGGACACCTGGAGCGGCCCGCTCCTCGCCCTCGCGAACGTGACGATCGGCCTCGCGGCAACGGTCAGCGCCTCCCTCGCGAAGCGATACGGCCCCGTCCGGGCCATCGTCATGGCCCAGGGCCTCTCGACCGTCTTCATGTTCAGCCTTGCCTTCGTGACCAACGCCTTCGCCGCAGCGGGTCTCTACCTCGTCCGCGCGGCCTTGATGAACATGTCCGCACCGATCGGTGATTCGTTCCTCATGGGGATTGTCGCGCCGGAACAGCGCGGGCTCGCCAGCGCGGTGAACTCGATCATCTGGCGCCTGCCGAACAGCGTGACGACGATTCTCGGCGGGATCTTGATGGCCGGGGGCTATCTCGACATCCCGATCTTCCTCGCGACCGCGTTCTACCTCGCTTCGATCTCATCGTTCTACATCGTCTTCCGGAACGTTCCGCCGAGTCGTTGACTGCGTATCGAAATTGATTAGATTTCGAGAACCTTGATTAGTCCGGTCCGTTCTGGGCGGCAATGGTCGAAATGGGATGCCGACCAGGCCTTCGGAAATCCGCATTCATCTTGACCGTGGCCTTCCTCTTTGGGTCGACGGCGCTGTCCTCCGTGACGTTGTCCCACGCTCTCTCCAACGCTGACCGCGTTCCCGAATTCATCCGGTCCAGCGGGGATTCTGGATCCTTTGCCGCCGCCGAAACGATCGGGACGAAGCCTACGATGGGATGGAACAGCTGGAACCGGTTCGGCACCGACGGTCTGGACGAGGTCCTCGTGCACGAGACGGCTGACGCCATGGTCAGCAACGGGATGCTCGCAGCCGGCTACGACGTCGTGGCCTTGGACGATGGCTGGTCGTCGAACGCCCGGGATGGCTCCGGCAACCTCACGAACGATCCGGTGAAATTCCCGAGCGGCATGAAGGCCCTCGGCGACTACATCCACGCCCGCGGCCTGCGCTACGGCATGTATGCGTCGATCGGGACCGCGACATGTACGGGCAACGACCCCGGGAGTTTGGACCACGAATTCCAGGACGTCGCGACGTTCGCCTCCTGGGGGGTCGACTACATCAAGGCCGACCGCTGCAACGCGTCCGGTTTGGTCATGAAAGACATCTACGCGCGTTGGCGAGATGCCATCGTCGCCTCCGGCCGGTCGATCGTCCTCAGCGCGAGCGACAATTCGCCCACCGACGAGCCGTGGGCCTGGGGACCCGTGACCGCGCACCAGTGGCGTGTGTCCCCGGACATCAGCGACGATTGGACGTCGCCGCCGAACCAGCCGCCGTGGAAGGAGGGCATGATCGACATCTTCGACCGCAACGCCGCCCACGCGGCCGCCACCGCGCCGGGCACCTTCAACGACCCGGACATGCTCCAGGTCGGGAACGGCGGCATGACGGACGAGGAATACCGCACTCACTTCGGTCTGTGGGCGCTCATGTCGGCCCCGCTGATCGCCGGCAACGATGTGCGCAACATGCGGGCCGAGATCCAAGAAATCCTGGAGAACCCGGAGGTCATCGCGGTCGACCAGGACCCTCTGTCCTTCCAAGCCATCCGGGCGAGCGACAACGGTGCCGGCTCGCAGGTCTGGTACAAGCCCCTCTCGGGATCCGGCGTTCGCGCCGTTGGACTCCTGAACCGCGGCACGGCCACGGCCACGATCACGGTGACCTGGAGCGAGATCGGACTAGCCCCAGGCAGCGCGACGGTCCGCGACCTCTGGGCCCGAGCCGATCGGGGCACGTTCATGGACGGATACAGCGTCAGCGTGCCTTCCCATGGGCTCGCGTTCCTCCGGATTGCGGGGTCGGATCGGACGGCCACCGATGGATTCTTGAGCGATTTGCCGTGGACCTACACGGCGAACGAGCTCGGGCCCGTCGAACGGGATTCCAGCAACGGAGATACGGGGGCGGGGGATGGCCACCCCCTCCGGCTCGACGGGGTCACGTACGCGAAGGGGCTCGGCGCTTCGGCGCCATCCGCGATCGAGTTCCGCCTGAACGGCGCGTGCTCGACCTTCACCGCCGACCTCGGAATCGACGACGAAGTCGGGAGCCAGGGCAGTGTCAT
>VBLZ01000026.1 GCA_005878515.1 Methanobacteriota archaeon
GACGTGACGATGATGAACAGCCCGATCGCCATCGGTGCCCACACGCCGAGGATCGATCGGACCCGATTGATGTTCATCGGCTCATCAAGCGGATGATCGCTTCCGCGGGCTCGCCGCCACACTCCTCGAGGGCCTTGCGCGCCTCCGCTTCGGAGACGCCGGCTTTCTCCGCGACGAGCTGGACGTCCTCTTCCGGAATGGCCGGTCCCTGACCTGCCTCCGGTTTCTTTGCGTCGGCCCGATCCCGTACGATTGGCTCTCCGACGACGGTCCAGATTTTCTGACCCTGCGCGGTCATCGCAGTGACGTTCGGGTCCCGAATGACGTACTCCTTGTTCGCGGTGCGGATGACGACCTCCTCGACGCCCTCGAGTTCCTCCTGCTCGATGCCCATCCGCTTCATGGCCTGGCGCATCTGCCGCGGGTTCACACGTCCGCCCGGGATCATCGCATCACATGGGAATGGAAGGTCGGGACTCGGATAAAGGTTCTGCGCGTCCGACCTCTCCATCATATGTTTAAATAGCTCAGGGTCCATCAAAATTCGAAGTGCGCGTCGCCGTCGTCTTCAAGGATCGATGTCAGCCCAAGCGCTGCCATCTCGAATGCATCGCCTTCTGCCCGCCCCAGCGGACCGGCACGGAAGTCATCTGGATTGATCCGGAGACCACGAAGGCCGCGATCAGCGAGGAGACATGCATCTCCTGCGGAATCTGCCTGCCGGCGGGGGTCCCTATCTCGACCGACTCCGGAATCGTGCCTATCGACAGCATTCGGGTAGGCGATCAAGTTCTCACTCATCGTGGGAGATACCGGCCTGTAACCGAACTGCACACTCGAATGTACACCGGACCTTTGTATCAGATCCGGGTCACAGGACAGCCAGATCTCCTCGAAGCCACAGAGGATCACCCGATTCTAGCGGTTGTGAGAAAGCCGATCAAAGGCGGGCGTCGACTAGAGAAAGGGACAGGAGTCCTTCGCTGGCTGAAGCCGGCCGAGCTAAAGGTCGGCGACTACCTGGTCAAGGCGCGAATTTCCGAGACATCGCCGGGTGATTCTTGGGATGTACCGGTCCCGATGGTGCTCCGCCGCGGAATCCATCCCCAGTGGTCCGAACAGCTCGTTTCGTTGCCGCTGACAGCCGATCTCGGTGCACTCGTAGGGTACTATCTTGCTGAGGGGTCCATTTCCAACCAGTCCGTCGCATTCTCGTTCCACGAAAAGGAACAGAACTACAGGAACGACGTACGTCGCATTGTCCACCGATTGTTCGGCTTCCAAGGCCACGAGACGACGAACACCGGCCGCGGTCGTGGAGTTAGGTTTGATTCCGCCATCCTCGCACGAGTTCTCGGCTCTCTCGGCAAGGGATGCGACAAGAAGCGGATTCCTCCTGCATTCATGAAAGCGCCCCCGGCGGTGAAGGCCGGACTTGTAAGGGGGCTATGGCGGGGGGACGGTCACCGCGAATATCAAGGCCACTACTTCGGCATCGTCACGACGTCTCCGCACCTCGCGTATCAAACTCAAGAGATTCTCGCCAGTCTGGGAATTGGAGCTGGTGTAACGGCCCGCTTGTCTCCCGGGAAACGGAGGAACTACCACATTCTCGCGACAGGCGAATTTTCCGAGCCTATGGCCAAACTCTTGGGTGTGCGGTTCCTGGATAGCCGCAACAGGAGGGCCGGCAAGCATGTCCTCGACCACGAGTTTGTCTACGCTCCTATCCGAGAAATCCGTGTGCGCGATGCGACGAACTTGCAGGTCTTCAATCTCGAAGTCGCGGAGGACGAAACATATACTGCCTCAGGAAGACTCGTTCACAACTGTGTGCGCAAATGTCCGTTCGACGCAATTCGGATCATCGGTCTTCCAGAAGCCTTGAAGGAAGATCTCGTGCACCAGTATGGAAAGAACGCGTTCCGTCTCTTTCGTCTCCCGGTCCCGAAACAGGGAGAGGTCATCGGGCTTCTCGGCCCGAACGGGATTGGCAAGACCACGTGTGTGAGCCTCCTCAGCGGGGAGGTGGCGCCGAATCTCGGCCACTATCGCCGCAAGAAAGCGTATTGGGAAGAAGTGCTCGACTACTTCGCGGGCACAGAGCTCCACGATTATCTGGCGAAGATTGCGAACAAGAAGCTGACGACGGCAATCAAGCCACAGTATGTCGACAAGTTGAGCAAGATTTATACGGGCCGAGTCCGGGATCTCCTGACGAAGGCTGATAAGAGAGGCCGTCTCGCCGAGCTCATCGTATCCCTCGACCTCGCATCATTCCTCGATCGGGACATCGCGCAGCTTTCGGGCGGCGAGCTCCAACGCATGGCGATTGCCGCGACGATGCTGAAGGATGCGGACATCTACTTCTTCGACGAGCCGTCGTCGTATCTCGACATCTATCAGCGACTCCAGGTCGCGAAAGTCATCCAGTCGCTCTCGAAGGAGAAGTACGTCGTCGTCGTGGAGCACGACCTGGCCGTGCTCGATTTCCTCGCGGACACGGTCTTCCTGATGTACGGCGAGGAGGGCGCGTACGGGATCATCGCGCAACCGCGGCCGGTCCGCACCGCGATCAACGTGTATCTCGGCGGCTATCTGAAGGAGGAGAACATCCGCTTCCGCGACCGTGCGATCGGCTTCGATACGCGCCCACCCCGAGCCGACTGGAAGGCCGAGACGCTCGTGACGTTCGGGGAGCTCACGAAGCGGTTCGACGATTTCCAGCTCACCGTCCATCCGGGACGCCTCCGGAAAGGCGAAGTGGTCGGCGTCGTCGGACCGAACGCGACGGGCAAGACGACGTTCGTCAAGATGCTCGCGGGCCAGGAGATGCCGACGTCGGGAGCCGTCGAAGGGCGTTGGCAGGTCTCGTACAAGCCGCAGTACCTCGAGGCGGTCTACGAGGGCACGGTGGGTGACTTGCTCCGCAACACGGTCGGAAAGAAAGCGGACACCGGTTACTTCGAGACGGAGATCCTGCAGCCGCTCAAGGTGAAGGGCATGCTCGAGCGGGACGTCTCCACGTTGTCCGGGGGCGAGTTGCAACGCGTCGCCATCGCGCTCTGCCTCGGTCGCGATGCGGATATCTACTTGATCGACGAGCCCTCCGCCTACCTCGATTCGAACCAGCGCATGGAGGCGGCGCGGACGATCCGCCGCGTCATGGAGAAGGAGGCCCGCACCGGCCTCATCGTGGACCACGATGTGTATTTCCTCGACATGGTCTCGGACAGCCTCATGGTCTTCTCCGGAGATCCGGGCCGCATTGGCGTCGGTGAAGGTCCGTTCCCGATGCGGGACGGGATGAACCGATTCCTGAAAATGGTCGGCGTTACGTTCCGCCGAGATGCGGATACGAACCGGCCGCGGATTAACAAGCTCGACTCCCGTCTGGACCGGGAACAGAAGTCCTCCGGCGAATACTACTACGCAATCGAGGACGCGGTGCGCGCGTCGTGAGTCGACTATCGCGAAACGTGGACCAGTCGGCCGTGCCGTTCGGAGACCGGCTCGCGGTCCTCGACGATGGTTTCCCCGCGCAGGTAAACGGCTCGGGGGAAGCACGCCTCCATTCCCTCGAACGGGGTCCACCCGCATTTGTACTGGACGCGCTTCGCCGTGACCGATTCGATCTCCCGAGGGTCCACCACAATGAGGTCGGCATCACGGCCCACCTCGATCGTCCCCTTCGGAATCCCCAGGATCTCGGCGGGTCGAGTCGCCATCGAGGAGACGAGTCGCGGGAGGTCCAGTTCCCCGGCGCGGGTTCGACGCATCAGGAGAGGGAACGCCGTCGCGACGCCTGGGATTCCGGCCGGCGCCTCCTCGAAGGGCCCACCCTTTTCGTCGAGCGTGTGAGGCGCGTGGTCGCTCGCGACGGCATCGATGCGGCCTCCGCGGAATGCTTCCCAGAGCGCGTCCCGGTCGGCCGGCGGTCGAAGAGGGGGGTTCACTTTCCCTTTGGCGCCGAGCGGCTTCGACGAGTCGAGGAGCAGATGGTGGGGCGTCACCTCGCAGGTGGCGTTCGCGGGCACCTCGTCCAAGGCTTCGACGCAGGTGACATGGGCCATGTGGACCCGTGCCATCCCTCGGACACGTGCGACGGTCGCGACCGCGGTCTCCTCCGCAATCTTCGGTCGCGCGTCGGAGTGACCTCGCAGGTCCCTCGCTTTCTGGTTCGTGAACTTTCCTGGGTCTTCCGCGTGGATGACGACGACCTTCGGACTCGTCGCCGCAGCCTGAAGGATGTCTTCCATGCGAGGCACCGTCACCGCGAGATTCCCAGTGGACTCCGCCATGAAGACTTTGAACGCGACCGCGTGGGCGAGTCGCCTGACCGCGTCTCTGTCCTGAGGCGCCGCGTACAACGCGTAGTCGACCGCCGCCCGTCCTCGGACGGCGGATTCTTTCTGATCGAGTGCGGTGCTCGTGGTCACCGGCGGGACGGTGTTCGGCATGTCCGCGACGGTCGTCACGCCGCCGATCGCCGCGGAACGGGTCCCGCTCGAAAAATCCTCCTTGTGGGTGTGTCCCGGATCCCGCAGGTGGACGTGGAGGTCGACGCAGCCCGGGAGGATCAGCGCCTCGCCGTGGTCAATCGCTTGGTCGCCCCGGAGCGTTTTCTTGATCGCGGCGATCCGACCCGCCTCGTCGACCCCGATGCTTAAGGGCTCGAGCTGACCGCGAAAGAAGACGCGGCCGCTAATGACCCGCACGCGCCGCCTCCAAGGTCCGGCGCACGACGGGACCGCGCGGCTTGGTTTCCGCGAAGACCTCCGCCTGGAACTTGTAGACCCGCGTCGCGGGGTCCAGCCACGCGTCCGCGAGGAGGCCCGCCTTCATGCACGCCTCGGACAAGAACTCGGCCGCGTCCCAGCCGTACTCGGCGGCGACCTGCGGGAGGAGGAGGCCGCGGTACGGACCCTGCGCGACGCTCAATCCATCGGCTCCCGGGGTGACGTGCTTCGCGAGGTCTTTCGGCTTCTTCACTTCAATCAACTGAGGCGCGGTCAGGATGCTGACCTCCACCGTGACGCGGTCGAGCTCCTCCGGACTCAAGCGGGGGAACCGCGGATCCTCGGCGGCGCCTTCGGCTCCTTTCTCGATCGACTTGACGAGGGGGAAGAACGGTTGCGGGTAGCCGATGCAGCCGCGCAGCAATCCACCCGGATGGTCGTTGAGGGTGACGAACGCTCCGGACTTCTCTTCGAACCCGTTGGGGATCTCAACCGGACGTCGCGCGCGCCTCAGGACGAAGGCATCGAGGGCCTCGCGCGCGATGCGAACCGCGCATTCGCCTTCGCGGTCGGCATACGACATCCACCTCGACGATACAGGGGCGCGTACTTTAACATTGTCGGCGCGATTCTCCGATTGAGTCTCGCAATGAGTTTGCGGCGAATTCTCTCGTTGACCCGGGCACCGTGTGGTTGGTCTCGCAAGCTTTATCGGGCCTGACCTCTCATTCACCATGGCACATCATGCGCGCGCGGGTCCCGGTCGTCGAAATCATGACGCAATCCCCGGTGACGATCCGGGCCGACGCAACCGCAAAAGACGCCGCCGGCCTCATGCGAGAACGGGAGATTGGGAGCCTCGTGGTCGTCGAGACCGGAAAGCCGATGGGCATCGTGACGGAGCGGGACATCCTGACGAAAGTCGCGGCGCCCGATAAACAACCGAGCCGCGTCCTCGTGCGGGACATCATGACGTCGCCGGTCGTCGTCGTCCATCCTCATGAAGAAGTGGCGGAGGCCGCGAAGCTCATGTCACAGCGCAAGATCCGCAGGCTTCCCGTCGTCCAGGAAGGAAAGCTTGTCGGGATGATCACGGAAAATGACATCATCCGAGTGTGGCCGCAGCTGATCGAGGTCACCCGGGAATACGCCCGGGCCGGACTCGAGTCGCAGTTCGCCAAGGGAATCGAAGGCCACTGTGAGGCGTGCGGAGTGTACTCGACAAACCTGATGTGGGATCGGAACCTGCTCGCATGTCCGGAGTGCCGCGGCGGCTGACGTCCCCTTCGAGTGGAGTGGCTGGATAACAGCCGCGGAACCTTTATAGGCGGTCCTCAGGTTCGGCCGCCGTTGGCCCGTTTCGTCAAGGTTTCTCAGCAAGAACTCGATTCGGTC
>VBLZ01000027.1 GCA_005878515.1 Methanobacteriota archaeon
TCGGATCCGTAATACCATGCGGCATAGACGCTCGCCCCAGAGACAGGCAACCCGGTCAGGGCGTCCGTCACGTTTGCATCGATTTGCGCGTTGAGGCGGTCCAGCGTGATGTTCACCCAAGTCGTCCGGTGCGGGTGCGTGGCGACGTAGACGATGTTGCCCGCGTACGGGGCCTGCCCGAGGACCGCGACCGAAATCGCGGGGCTCGGCGGGACCGCGAGGGAGAAGAAGCCGGACGTGTCCGCATATACGTACGTGGAATAGCCGGCTCGCGAGTCGATCGCCGTCACCCCGAGTCCGGGCACGTGGCTCCCGTCCAGCGAATCCACGAGGTACCCGGATACGGTCGAGATAATCGGCCACAGGGTCGCGTTCGCCCACACGACCCCGGGCGAGAACGAGAAGAGCCACGTCGTCCACGTCGTGTAGCCGGGGGCGCTCGCACGGACGACGTAATCGTCGGGCGGGAACGGGATGTTGTAGAATCCGGATGCGTCCGTGGTCTCCTGGTCGAAATACCCGGTCCCGAAGAGCGGATCGACGGTCACGAGAATCCCGGGGAGACCGGCTCCGGTGACGCCGTCGCGCACGTATCCGCGGACGCCGTAGGCGAGCGGCGTCAGACCTATGTTGAGGATGTACTCGCCTGCCGACCACACGTACGTCGAGGTCAAGGTCGGCCCATATCCAAGGGCGTTCGCCGAGAGCTCCACGCTGCCCGTCGGGACGGACAGAGAGTAGAATCCCGTCGCATTGGCGACGGCGGATGGGAGAATCGTTCCGTCGACTTGCGCGATCACGGTGGCCCCGGCAATCGGGGCGCCGGTGCTCGCATCGGACACCGTCCCGTTGATCCATGCGTCCATTGGATTGGGTGTCAGCGAGATGTTGTACCAGAGGACCTGCCCGGAGCCGAGGTACACCGTGTAGTAGTCGTACGGCACGTACCCGAACGCGTTGTGGCTCATGATCTCGTAGCCGTCGGGCACGAGGTTCATTTCGTAGTAGCCGGAGCTGTTCATGGAACTCTGATTCACATATCCTTGGCCGGGGTTCCACCAGGGGTGGCCCGCGACGATCTCTCCGACGGCCACAGGCGCATTCGTCGAGGCGTCCGTGACATAGCCTTGGAGGCGACCGGATCGGGCGCCCGCCGCCGACAAGGTCTCATTGAACCAGACCGTCTGGCCCGACCCGACGGCGACCGTCGATGTGACCTGGTCGTCGTCCGCGCTCCACGTGGTGACGGTGTATCGGTGCGAGGGAACGGCCACTTCGTAGTAGCCGGTCGAGTCCGTGGAAGTGTCGAACACCCACGGGACGTCGGACGCCTCGAGCCGGACGGTAGCCCCGGAAATCGGCACGCCCGAGACAGAATCCGTCACGAACCCGCGGCCCCGTCCGTCGGGACCGGAGGCGGTGACGAAGCCCGACGCGACGATGAATGCGGCGATTGCGAACGCGCCAACGGCAATCCAACGCGAGACCCGACGGTGGTCGGTAAACGGGGCGAACATGGCGAACACGCGCCCGGGCACGTGCCCGCGGCAACGAATGCGTCGAGTCCGGGTCTCTTAAGGCCAACGGAGAGATTATCGTCCGTGAGGCTCACGGGGGCGGGATCCAATGGAGAACGGGAGAGACCCGGGAGCGGCGATTGGCGAATCCCGGGGGACCCTCTGGACGATCGGTCACTCGACCCGCTCCTTCGAGGAATTCCACGCCCTTCTTGCCGAGCATCGCATCCAATTCCTCGCCGACGTCCGGCATTTTCCGACCTCCCAACGAGTGCCGTGGACTGCGAAGGCTTCGTTGGCGAAGGCCCTCCCGGATTCGGGGATTGCATACGAACACTTCGAGGCCCTGGGAGGTTACCGCAAGGTCCGCCCGGACAGCGTGAACCTGGGTTGGCGGAACAGGGGATTCCGAGGCTACGCCGACTACATGGCATCCCCCGAATTCTTGACAGGTCTCGATCGGCTCATCGCCAGCGCCGCGGAGCGCCGCACCGCCATCATGTGCGCCGAGGCCGTGCCATGGAAGTGTCATCGCTCCCTCCTCTCCGATGCGCTGCTCGTCCACGGCGTCCGCGTCATCCACATCCTTTCGCCGGGCAAGACGGACGACCACCGGCTCACGGCATTCGCTCGGGTCCACGGAACGCGGATCACCTATCCGGTGACGCGCAAAGGGGATTAAGGCCCGAGGCCGTTGACGCGCTCGATGGGGACGATCCGCGATGTCCGGGTCGACGCGGTACCCGGAATCGTCGTGCAACGCTGGAGGAGCACGGAGGACGGCCTGTTCCTGCGAGCTCGCGGACAGCCGGACGAAGTGCGTCTCGTCTGCGTGTGTGGACGCAGCCACTGGATCGTGCGGGAGCGGTTCGGCGACGGGACCGCGTCCCTTCTGGTCACCTGCCACACATGCGGGACGCGCGGATCGTTCCTCATGGAAGGCGTGACCCTTCCCACTCCGTGAATCGATCAGCGGAGCGCGAATCCGCCGTCCACGACGATTGTTTGGCCCGTGATGTACGACGCGTCATCGGAGGCGAGGAACGCCACGACCCGTGCGACTTCTTCCGGAGTTCCCCACCGCCGCAGCGCGGGCTCCTGGGCCAACGCTTTGTGGTCCTCCGGTCGCGTGGCCCGCTCCGTCGCCTCGGTGGCGATGCTCCCGAGGGCGAGCGCATTCACGCGAATCCCGTGCGGGCCGTAAACCTGCGCGAGGGCACGCGCGAGGGCCAAAATCCCACCCTTTGCCACGAGATACGGAATCCCGACCGTGTCGCCGGTCAGGGCGGGCGTTGAGCCGACCAGGATGACGCTCCCGCGACGCGCTTGGACCATCGTGGGAAGGGCCGCCTGGGTGACGAAAATCGACCCAAGCAAGTCGATATCGATCGGCGCACGAATCTCGCTCGGCGTGAGCGCGGCATACTCCTTGTACCATGCCTCGGACCGGAACGGGTGACCCGCGAAACATGCGGCAATGTCCAAGCGCCCGAATGCATTGCGCGTCTCCTCAACGAGGCCCTCGCAAGCGTCCGGGTCCGACACGTCCGCCTGGACCGCGATCGCGCGGGGGCCGAGTTTCCGCACCTCCGCGACCGTGGATTCCGCGGCGGACTTTCCGCGATTGTACTGGACGCTGACGCTCGCGCCATCCTTCGCGAGCTCGAGGACCGATGCGTGGCCGATGCCCCCGCTGCCTCCCGTGACGAGGGCCACGCGGCCATCGAGGCGACCCATGAAGCCCCGACCCTCTCGCCGCGTAATAAATCCTCGGCCGAATGATCCCTGATCCGGCTGAGGATCGAATCAACGCTCTGATCGCTTTCGAAGGAAAGGCATTATACCGACGGCTCGATGGGCGGCTCGCGGGGGTAGCCAAGCTAGGACAACGGCGCCGGACTTAAGATCCGGTCTCGCAGGAGTCCGTGGGTTCAAAAGCCTCGCGCTCCGCGCCGGGCGGAAAGTCCCATCCCCCGCACCGAGCACGTCCGAGCGCGCCTCCATTTTCGGAAAACCTTTATGTGTGGGGACAGGCTCGCGCGACCGAGGAAGGGACCATGTATCGGTTCACAAAGACGCTCGTGTTCGTTGCCATCGGACTCGCGATCGCTGCGTTCGCGGTCTCGTCCCCGATGGCCGTTCGCGGAGCCCCGATCGGGGAGACTCCGGCAAAGGCGGTGAGCATTCCACTATATGCAAGCTTCTCAGCGCCCGCCGGGTGGGGATGGGCTGCGACCAATATCACGGAACCGGGGCCGACCCTGACCGTCCAGCAGGGAGACGTGATTACGTTCCACCTATTCGCCCACGACGCGACCCCTCACATGCTGGTCATCGACCTGAACAACAACCAGGTCCAGGACGCTCCGGATCAGGCCTCCGCCCAGTTCTCGAGTGCGACCGCCGCCACGAACTTCACATTCACCGCTTCGACCGCGGGGACGTTTAACTACTTCTGCGGAGTCCACGGATATGCCGCCCAACATGGGTCGCTCGTCGTCCAGTCGACGGGTGGCGGCGGCGGAGGGACCTCCGGCGGAATTGACACCACCTTGCTCATCGGTGGTGTGGTCATCATCGTCGCGATTGTCGCGGTCGTTGCCGCGATCGTGATGCGGCGGAAGAAACCGTAAACCTCAGAACGTATCGAGCCGGATGCGTTGAAGAAGACCGCCGAGCGTGCGAACTTCGCGGGCGGTGAGGGACCAACCCGCGGCCCCCGCGTTTTCTTCGGCCTGCGAGGGGCGCTTGGCTCCTGGAATCGGGATGACGTTTCGGTGACGTTGGAGCCAAGCGAGCGCGACTTGTCCGGGCGTCTTGCCATGCGCGCGGCCGACCTTCCGAAGCTCACGGATCAGCGGGACGGTGGCCCGCAGATTCGCGGGCTTGAACAGGTCCTCTTCCGCTCGAACGCGGTCCGTTGGCGTCTTTCCATCGTGGTACTTTCCGGTGAGCACGCCTTTGCCGATCGGGCTCCATGCGAGGACCGCAATCCCTTCGCGTTTGCAATAGGGGACGACCTCCGCTTCGACTTCCCGCTGGAGCATGTTGTACCGCACCTGGTTCGACGCGATGTCCGCACGAGAGAGATGGGACCGTGCCTCCTCGAGGTCTCGCACGGCGAAGTTGCTCACGCCGATGTTTCGAATTCGATCCGTGCGGTGGAGGGCCTCGAGCGCTTTCATCGTCTCCCGCAACGGGACTTGACTCCACGGATCCGGCCAATGTACCTGGTACAGGTCAATCTCCCGCACACCGAGACGCTTCAAGCTCGCGGCGCACGCCTTCTTGACGTCGTCGGCGCGAAGATGCCACCCTCCGACCTTCGTGGCGATGAAGACGCGGTCTCGACCGACGTTCTTGATCGCCCGAGACATGACTTGCTCCGAATGCCCGTCGCCGTATGCCTCGGCCGTATCCACGAGATTGATCCCGAGATCGACGGCGCGCTCCATCGCCTTCCGACAGTCCGCATCGCGAACGTCGGCGCCCCAGGCCTTGCCTCCGGCCTGCCACATCCCCAGTCCGACCGCGGAAACGGTGGGTCCGCCGCGGCCCAGCGAGACGTACTCCATGCAACCGCGGGGCGGCCGACGCGTCTCCGGGCCAAAAACCTATCGCGGCGCGAGGTCAAACCATTCTGGCGGGTGGTCCGGGAGCCGGAACCGGAGGAACGACTTGTTGTACTTGTCGTGGAGGCGATCGGACTCGGAGATTCCCTTCCGGTACGCCTTCTCGAACGCAGACCAGTCTTTCGATTCGATCGCCCGCCCGATCGACCCCAAGGTCTCTCGGACAAAGACGCCGATGTCGTCCGCGTACTTCGGCCGGGCCACCGCGGCCGTCTTGAGGGTCTTCTCCGATTCCTTGAGCATGTAGCTCGCGAGCTCCCAGTTCCTTGCCTTCGCCGCGTAAAAGAGCGTCCAATACCGCCGGCTCAGCTCGTCCATGAGGCGCGCCATCCCCGGCTGCATCGCGGCGATTTGGTCGACGCTCACGGCACCGTGTTTCGTCGTCGCCCGAACGCGCGCGCCGGGGATCGGAGCCTCCTCCATGGGCGCCCGCAACGGACGCGTCCATCAAGGACGTTTCGGCTCGCCCGCCTTGACCTTCTCGACCGCGTATTCGACGATCGCGTCCGCGGCGTTTACCCCGGTCGCATCCAGGAGCCCGCGGAACCCGGGAGACGCGTTGACCTCGAGGACGTATGGGGTGTCGCCGCGAAAGATCATGTCCACACCGCTGATCTCCAGGCCGACGGCCTTCGAGGCTCGCACCGCGACTTCCTTCGCATCGTCCGACAGTTCGATCGCGACGCCTTTTGCACCGAGGTGGATGTTCGCCCGCCACTCGTTGTGCGCCGCGACTCGTTTCATGGAGCCGACGACCCGATCGCCCACGACTAAGGCGCGGATGTCGACTCCGGGATTCGGGATGTACTCCTGCAGGCACACGACCTCGCCGAAGAACTTCAGGGTGTCGACGA
>VBLZ01000103.1 GCA_005878515.1 Methanobacteriota archaeon
CGCCCTTCTCGAGGTCCGAGAGATACGAGTTGACAAGCGAGTCGAGTGCGGGACGAGTCAGGGATGAATCCGCGAACCGCGGGCGGAGGTCACGACCCATGTACGAAAGTTCCCCCAGCCCACTCGAGACCATGACCACCCGGCCGCCGTCTGGGATGAATGGGAGGAGCGCATCCGTAACGTCCCGCGAGCCGAAGTAGTTCGTCGCGATCGTGCGAACGGAGGCGCGTCGATCGGCGCCCCAGGATCCGACGCCCGCGTTGTTCACGAGCACGTCGAGGCGAGAGGCGAGGCCGGGGAGATCCTTGGCGAGGGCCGAGATGCTCCCGCGGTCTGTTACGTCGAGCTGGTGGTAGAGGACGTCACCCCCAGCGGGGTCCAATCTATGAGTCGCTGCGGTACCCTTCTTCTCGTCGCGGCTCGTTAGCACGACGCGGAAGACTTTGTCTCGCAGCTGACGGCTCGTCTCGAGGCCTAAGCCGCGATTCGCGCCGGTGACCAGGGCCACTGGTCGATCCGAAACGGCGGTGTCCATGGCACCGGGCGAGACCGCCCGTCGCTTTTGTCGTTTTGCGCCCGAAGTCCTACAGTCCCTGGGAAACGAGGTCCAGTTTTCCCAGACGCTTAGGAGGTTGTCGGCTTCGTCCGAAAGCTCTCAAGCGATGTGCAAGAGCTCGACGATGCGTTTCGTCCGGCGTTGGCGATCGTAGACGACTCCTAAAAAGGGGGGACTCGAAAGCCCCCCGCTCCTGTGTTCACAGGATCCGAATCGACAACACGACTCGGCTGCAGTAGGTCGCCACGAACGTGGCTAGGACGGCGAGGATCCAGAACATCGTCGGTTGCACCTCCCTTCCTTTGGGTATTTCTTCGCGCCCCTCCTCGGCGCCGATCGCACGTTCTCACCTCGTCGGGTCTGCGACCTTCCCGTGGCGATTCCGGTTGCCGACGACGAGGGCCCTCA
Organism: Methanobacteriota archaeon; assembly: GCA_005878515.1. Lineage (GTDB taxonomy): Archaea > Thermoplasmatota > Thermoplasmata > RBG-16-68-12 > RBG-16-68-12 > RBG-16-68-12. Next base: position 965 of record VBLZ01000103.1, read on the forward strand.
ACGTCCGCGCGAGGGCGTTGAAGACCGCGACGGATTCCGTGAACCGGCGTCGTGGGGGGCCGCTCACGCCCGCATTCGCGACCTGCGCGAGCAGGAACTCCGGTCCCGTGCCGCGCCCATATTCATGCCGGACGTACGCTGCGATTTCTGCGTGTCGTCGGGGTTTCATTCGCTCTTCGATCAGTGCCCTGCCATATGCCTCTGCCATCATGTCTGGTTGTTCTCCCAGGCGCCTTTTCCAGGCACCTGGAGGAGCCCATGGTGGGCCCGGGTCTTCTCCGTGGTTTAGTAGATACAGTGTAGGTCCACAGATTGTCCCGCCCGCCGGCCGGCCCATACGTTCTTACCCTGAGAACCCGGTCCGCGTTTCGGCCGGTGCCTCCGTGCGCCTGACGGCCAAGGAACGCATCCTGATCCATCTCGCCGATTTCGCGAAGTACGAGGGAGTCGCGGAGGTTCCCCCCGAGATGGGCCAGGAGGGAGTCGCGCACGCCGCCGCAATCTATGTGCAGCACGTCCGCCAGTTCGTCGGCCCGCTTTTGAAGGAAGGGCTCGTGCGGGAGCGGACGGCCCATGTGAAGGGCCATCGCCGGCGGCTCAAGGTCTACGACCTCACGGACCGGGGCCGGCTCGTCGCGGCTCACCTTCGGGAACAGGTCCGTGCGAGCCCGATTCGAGTGCGCGGGCCCGACGGGATCCAGGAGACGACGTTTGGCGAGGCGGTCCGTCAGGTGGGAGGAAGCACCCGTTTCTCGGATCTGGTGCGAGCGGCCGCGGAACGCGACGTCATCGATCTGTCATCGCTCGGATCGGAGGGCCCCTCCAAGTTCATCGAGCGCCTCGGGGAAGCGCCCCATCCGCGAACCTTCGTCGGACGCTCCAAGGAGCTCGAGGCATTGACCCGGGATTCGGGGGACCCGCGGGTATTCTTCGTTCGGGGCGTCGCGGGGATCGGGAAGTCGAGCCTTGCGGCGAAGGCGTGCGAGCGTCTTCACGGGACACGCAGTCTCTACTGGCACCGCATCCGTCCCTGGGATACGCGACTCTCGATCCTCGCCGGCCTCGCGGAGTTCCTGGAGCCCCTCGGCCGCCCCGGACTGCGAGCGGTCCTCCGCCGCGGGGAATCGGAGGTGGCGGACCGGGTCGTGCGCGAAGACCTTCAGGGCAGCCAATGCCTGCTCGTCTTCGACGATGCGGACGAGGCGAGCCCGGAGGCCGTGGGTCTCCTCCGATTCCTGAAAGAGGTGATTGCGGACGCGTCGGGGGTGCGGGCGATTCTGCTGTCCCGGCGAGCCGTTCCCTTCTATGACCGGAGGGACGTGACGATTCGCCACCTCGTGGCGGAGATCGACCTGCAAGGCTTCGGGACGAAGGAAATCGAGGGCCTCCTCGCCTCGGAACCCGGTGGGGCCCAGCTGGTTCGGACGGCCCGACGCCTGGGAGGCCACCCGCTGTTCCTGGAACTCCTGCTTTCCGCGGCACGAGACGGCATATCGGCCGAATCCCTCACGGATGTTCGCCGCTTCGTCGAAGAGGAGATCTATTCGGACCTTTCGGACGCCGAACGCCAGATGATGAAGACGGCGGCCCTTTACGCCGTCCCCTTCCCCAGGGACGTCCTGTTCGCCGACCCGTCGATGTCCCATGATGTCCTCCTTTCACTCACGTCGAAATCCCTCATCCGTCCCCTGGCGGAGGACACCTTCGGCGTCCATGACACGATCCGGGATTTCTTCCTCTCGATCCTCACGCCGCCCGAGCACGATGCGCTCGCCCCCGTCGCGGCGAATCACCTCGCGCGCCTCGCCGAGGAGGCGGTCTCGACGAAAGATTTCATCACCGCGCTCAACTGCCTTTCTAACGCGGTCGCGCTCGAACCCTCTCCCACGCAGCTGGTATCCTTGTATGAGACCTTGGGGGACACGCACGAGAACATCGGCGACCTTCCTGCGGCCCTCTCCTCGTACAAGGAGGCGGTGCGACGGACGAAGGAGCCTGAGACCCTCGCGCGGCTCCATCGAAAGACCGCGGCCTCCCTGCAGGTGCGCGGCGAGATCGCCCCCGCGATCGAGGAGATCGAGGCCGGGTTCGACGTCCTCGGTCCCCAACCGAGCGTCGAAAGGGGCTGGTTGAACTTCGTTCAGTGCCGCATCGCGTCGGACCAAGAGGATTGGGCCGAGGCCCGCGAGCATGGCGAAGCCGCCCTGACCGCGCTGCAGAGCGCCGGGGACGCAGGCGGCGAAGCGAGGACCCTGGTCGAGCTCGCGAACATCCAAATCAATGCCCAAGGCAACCCGGCGGAGGCGGAGGGCTACCTCACATCGGCCCTGAAACTTGCGGATGCCGGGCTCGAGCTGGACTTTCGGGCGCGGATTCACATCGCTCTCGCGAACCTGTATGCGAACCGGATCGGCGACGTCGACCGGGCGGCGCAGCACATCGAGGCCGTCGAGGCGATGCAAGATTCCATCGCGGATCCCCATGTCCGTCGTTCGCTCCTCTTCCTGCGGGCGTGGTTCGCGCTGCTTCAGCGGGCGGACTTCCCCGCGGCGGAAGCCTGGTTCACGCAAGCGCTTGCGCACGCCCGGAGGATCCACTCAACCGTGAGCCATACCGCGGCAAAGTTCGGCCTTGCCCATGTTGCCTATTTCGAGGGGAAGATCGAGGAAGCCCGCTCCGCGTTCGAACGTTGTGTGGTCGAGACCGACGCCGAAGAGATCTTGGGCCATGCCCTGGAGGCACGATGGATGGTCGCGGAGTGTTGCCTTCGCCTCGAAGACGTGCCCGGTTTCCTCAAAATCGTGGCCGAAGTCCACGACCCGCGGCGATCGGCCGGCCTGGCCGCACGTCCCTTTCACGCCCATGTCTTGGAAGGGCTCGGTCGTCTCGTGCAACGAGATCGGATCGGCTGCGAGGCGGCGTTCGCGAAGGCGTTTCGCCTCATCGAGACACGCGGAGTCGCGCCGGATGCCGCCATCGAGGCGTTTCTCCATTGGTTCTATGGCATCGCTCTGAGCGCCGTGGGGGAGGATCGCCGGGCGGTGGAGCAGTTGCAGGCCGGTCGTGCACGACTCCAAGCCGCCGGGTTGAAGGGCCAGATCGTTGTCGCCAATCAGGCGGAGCCTCAGCTCATGGCCTTCCTTCGGCGACACTATGTGGCCGAAAGTGCGGCCGCAATCTCCTAGCGTGGCTTGGAGACTTTTGTCCCGTAGACCTCTCGGAACTCGATTTCCGCCCTCAGCTCGAAAAGCCAGCCGATCCAGGTGTCAATCGTCCCGAGTTTGAGCCTCGGGTCTTTGATTTCCCCAAGCTTCTTCTCCAACGTCTTGAACGCACGCGTGATGTGCCACGGGCCCGGCATGGGTGTCGGACCTCCCCCGCTTCGGCATGGCCCGGCTTGCTAAAATACTTCCGTGCGGCCGGTTCAGGGATCAAGACGCCGGGCGGACCACGGATTCCCCGAACACGAGCCGGACCAGTTCCCCGGGCTCGTGTACCGCGGCTTCCCGCCGAAGGCCCTCCGGTACCCGGGTCCGGATCATTCCTTGAAGCGCGTTGGGTCTATGTCGCAGGAGCAGAGGCCGGGGCCGAACCGTCCCACTGCGAGGGACAGTCAAGTGATTCGACCCGTACTTTCAATTCCCCCACTTCCGCAGATGTTTCTCGGCTTCGTCCGCCAATTCCCGAACGATCTCTCCCGCCTTCTGAATGCGCTTCACGCCATCCACCGATTCGCCGGCCCAGAGCGGCATCGCGTCGAACGTCCCGGTCGTCGTTTTGTCGGCAACGAACGAGTCGCGCGGGTGCACGGGAACGCGGACATCCGGAGCCCACGGCTGTGCGGTCTCACCGACGAACTCTCCGTGGAACCGCTCGACCGCCTCGACGCAGGACCGTAGGACGCGATGGGGCGCGTTCGGCCAATTCGCGGAGAACGCCTCGGTGAGGATCGTGTCCTTCGCCTCCGCGGCGATGAGCTTGTCGACGTACGCCGGATGGGTCCCCGCCTCCTCCGCGGCGACGAACCGCGTGCCCACTCGGACCGCCGAAGCGCCGGCCGCGAGGGCTGCGGCCATGGCCCGCCCGGTGCCGATACCGCCGGCGGCGACGACCGGGACCTTGACGGACGGGAGGACCTCGCCGAGGAGTGCCAGGAGGCCGATCTTTCCCCGTACGTGGCCACCCGCCTCGGTCCCCTGGGCCACGATCAGGTCGCAACCCGCCTCCTCCGCAGCCATGGCCTCGGGACCTGAACCGACTTGCCAGGAGACGAGGGCATCGCCTGCGTGGGCGATCTCCACGAGTTCTCGGTCCGGCTGCTCGTAGAAGAACTCGACCACTGGGGCGCGGGAGGCCGCGACCTCCAGGACCTTCAGGAAGTCGGCATCGAGCTTGCCAGTCTCCCGCACGCCGTCGACGATGAAGTTCGCGCCGAACGCACCGGATGTCGAGCGCCGCAGTCCGTCGAGGATCCTTGCGACGTACTCCGGCGGCGCGGCCCCGATCCCGCTGACCATCCCGAGGCCCCCGGCGTCCGCGACCGCCGCCGCCAGCGCGGGCGAAGCGAGCTTGCCCATCCCCGCCTGCTGCAACGGCACCGTGCACCCGAG
>VBLZ01000104.1 GCA_005878515.1 Methanobacteriota archaeon
GACCTTCACGCCCGGGACGGGAATCTATGTGTTCCAGAATGTCGTCATCCGGAAGACCGGCGCGGTTCACATCAATATCGTCGACACGGTCGCGTCGACGCTGACCGGGAGCGCGGCGCTGACCGGAAACCAGGCACCGACGGCCGGCTTCACGATCACTCCGAACGCAGCCGATCCCCGCCAAATCTCGGTGGACGGGAGCACGTCGTCGGATCCGGACGGAGACCCGCTGACGTACGCCTGGACGTTTGGCGATGGAGGCATCGGGTCGGGTGTCACGGCCGCTCACACGTACGTGAACGCGTTCGAACAAACGTATCCTGTTCGGCTGAACGTCACCGACTCGCATGGGGCCGCAAACAGCACTGCCCAAAAGTACCTCGCGTTCGTCCCGGCGACGGCGGACTACGCGGTTGAGCAGATGAATTCCTCGGGATCTCAAATCTACGTGCGGGTGAATGCGAGCAACTCGGCCTCGAACAATGCCGGCGGAGTTCTCGTCTCCTATGACTGGAGTTGGGGCGACGGCTCGACCTCGAGCGTTGCCGTCAACGTGACGTACCACATCTACGCGTCCAGTTACAACAACGTACAGGTGGTCCTCGGCCTGACGGTACACGACAACTACAGCCTGTCGGGAGCCGTATCCAGAAACGTGCTCGTCACCGTGAGTGCCGTGCCGCCCGTGGCCGCTTTCACCCAGACGATTGACAACGACACGCGGACGGTCTCGGTGGACGGCAGCGGTTCGCGCAGCCCGATCGGGCGGACAATCGTGGCCTACAACTGGACGTGGGGAGACGGGTCTTGGTCCGGAAACCTCTCGGTCCCGAGAGCGTCCCATACGTACCTCTCGGACTCGAACTTCACGATCGCCCTCACGGTGTGGGACTCGGGAACGCCGTCCCTGTCGGGTGCGGCGAACCGGGTCGCTTGGGTTCAACAGCCTGCGTTGCGGCCTTGGGTTTTCTTCAACGCCACGCGGATCCTGATGCACGTCGCGGTCGACGCATCCGCGACGACGGACCCGAACAACAACATCGCGACGTACACCTGGGGCTGGGGAGACGGTTCGCCCTCCGAGATCCACGGCGTGCCGACCGCCAGTCACGATTACACCGTTTCGGGCGCGCACCTCATCACGTTGACAGTCACCGACGCGACGAACCTGGTGAATTCGACGGCCCACTACGTGTCCGTCGGGACCTCGACGCTGGACTATCGCTTCTATGACTTCTTCAATGTGCCCTACGGCCAGTGGTGGGACTACCGGACGACGATCGGCACGTACGGGGACATACCGCCGGACGCGAACTGCTTCAACGCGACGTCGGGGACCCAGTTGGTTTCCGGGAGGCCCCTCTGCGCTACGAACGCGAATCCGAGCCTCCCCGGGTCGGAGAGTTATCCGTACACGAACTGGTATCCGCTCCCCGGGAACGTCCATTGGAATAACCCGGGCAACGACCCGCTCGTGTACGCGCCGTACCGGTTTAACGCGACGGCTATCAACGCCCCGGGGTACAACCTCTCCGAGCCGGTTTACCTTCCGGTGAGGAACTATGCGGCCCCGATCGGGCAGCAACTGAAGATCAACTGGTATCTCCAGTACCTCGACTCCCCGACCGATCAGGCGCTCCGCTCCCAGGGCTGCGGCGTCTACGATTCCACCCTCGCCAGCTCCGGCTTCGACGGCTTCATCCTCTGGAGTCGAGTCAACGTCACGACGGATCTCGCGGAATCGAAGCGGATCTTCGGGATCCCGCTCAATTACACGGCCGGGAATGCCCAATCGTGGTGGAACGCCAACACGAAGGCGGGTTACGCAAACTTCGGAGCCCTGGAAACGTGGTTCGGCGTCAACACCGGCGGCAACCCGGCGGACGGCGGGTGGTTCGCGAAGGAAGGGAACGGGAAGTACGACGTCTACAGCTCGTTCCAATATGCGTACACGCCGTTCTGCACGGAGATCGTCGGCCAGGTCGATCCGAGCACGGGCGTGACGCACGTCTACATCTCGCACGTCGCCTGGGCGACGGAAGTCCTGCTCGCGCGGTGGTTCTACTGGGGGAACACGTCGTACCGGACGTACTACCTCGACTCGACGAAGGCCCGCGGCTGGTGGGGAATGGAGCTGTCGTGGTTCGAGGACATGCGCTTCGATGCCACCCTTGACGCAAACGGTCTGGACTTTTTCCTCGACACCGTCTTGCAATACCACTTCGAGGCGGGTTCGTTCCCCGGGGCCGACGGCAAGTACCGCACCCAGGTGGGCGAAGCGAACCCGCCCGACGACGTCCCCTACTGGACGTGGTGGCCTGTCCTCACGGATTACATTGCTCCGAACAATCACCCGACGGAGCTTGCGCGCTACGCGGGCAAAAACTACATCCACACGACCGCCGGGGCCGGGAACTACGCGCAGAACGTGTCGTTCGACTACGTCCCGATCACCTGGAACCTGAAGGCAGGGCAGATGTGGGACTTCGAATTCCCGAAGGGCAACGTGGTGTTCTACGATCCCAACACGTCCCCGATCCCGTCGAATCCGCAGGGGGATTTGGCCCGGGTGTTCGCGCCACTTCAGTACAACTTCACGTTCCCCCGGTCCCTCGGAGGCGTCGCGCTGTGGAACGGCACTGCGAACACATGGAGCGTCTTCGGCCCGACGAACACGGGCGGTCCAGATTCGAGCGGCCCCGGTCAATATCCAGCGGTCTGGCCCTACCCGTCCATCTTCTTCACTCCCGACCCCCCAAGCACATCGAGGCTGGATGCCGCGGTGGCATCTCCAACGATTGAGGATTCCGCCGCCGGTTCGTTGTTCGTGATGGGCGTGTTCGCGAGTGATTGGGCGGACGCGCTTTTTGCAGTTCCATTTCCCGCGAGGTCCGAGATTGGCTCGCAGGGTTGAAGCGGCAGTCCGTCGTGTCGCCCGTCGAGCCTCGCAACGAGATCAAACGTAGTCCTACGCGAACTGGGAGATCTATGGAGGAGGAAGCGCCGGAGCGGGAAGAAGAGGCGCCTGAGATCGGGCCCGAGCCAAAGAAACCACGGCGGGGGCTCGTGAAGATTGTTGCCGCCGTCATCGCGGTCGCCGTCATCGTCGCCGTTTCCTATTTTGCGTTCTTCTCCGGCAGTCCGGCGAGCTCCCAGCCGTTCGCGTTCTTCATTGCGCGCCAGGATCAGATGACGACGTCCTTCGATGCCTCCGGCTCCGCCGGCGGGACCGGGCATCCATCGATCCAATCCTACGCATGGAACTTTGGAGACGGTGCCACGGGGACTGGGTTGTCGACGACGCATACGTATCAGGCCCCGGGTCGATACACGGTGACGCTAACGGTGTCGGATGGAGCGTCGACCGCGACGGCGCAACGGTACGTGAGTCCGGCGAACACGACGGTCGACATCCTGTACGATCGGTTCTTCACCGCGAGTTGCCCCTATGCGGACTTCTGGCCCCTGAGGAAGAACACCTACGGGGACGTCATCGTCCAAGACCGGGCACCCTGCCTCGACTTCTATCCCTGGGTCCTCTTCGCTCCCTCCCCGGAAACGAATCCGTCGTGGGTCTACACGCTCTATCATTTCGACGCGAAGGTGCGCAACCATCCCGGCTATTCCGTGGAGCAGCCCGTCATGCTGCCGGTGTTCAACTACTCCGTCGCTCCGAGCGCGTCGTCGTACATTTTCCTGAACGCGTCCTTCGATTACATGGGACCGCGGGCGCTGAGCTATTGGTCCACGACGCCCTATCAGGTGAGCCGGTCCTACTCCGACGGCTATGGCTACCTCTTCCGGGGGAACGCCACCATGGACTTTCAGGAGTCCAAACGGATCTTCGGCGTACCGGCGACCGCCACGCCCGCCCAGGCCCAGGCATGGTGGTACGCGAATACGATTCCGGGCAATCGGTCGGGTCCCCTCGAGTCCTCGTACCGGAGTTGGCTCTACAACCTCGGAAACGGCAAGTACGACGTGTACAACGGATTCCAGTACTACTACTCCACCGACGTGACGGACCTCAACGGGACCGTGGACCCGTCGACGGGGCAGACCCGCGTGGCGCTGTTCCTGACCGGGTGGGCCTACGACGTCCTCCAGGCGCGCTGGTTCTACTGGGGAAACGCGAGCTACCAGAGCGCCGTCTGCCAGAAATGGATCAACACGACGTTCGCGAATTGCGACGCGACCCTCCCCTACGGTGCCGTCCAACCTGCGGGCTGGAGCCCGATGGAGACATGCTGGTGCGAGAACGCGACGATCCAGGCGACGATCCGGTCGACGATGAACTTGGATTACCAGGCCGCAAGCGAGTACCAGTTCAACGCGTGGGGTGAGCCCGGCCCCGACGGACTCCCGAAGACGGGCGACGATGTCGCGGCGTGGGTCTTCAAACCGACGCTCATGGACTATGTCCCGCCGGCCGGCGCCGCGAGTCCCGCCGCGTCCCAATACCCGAACTCCGAGCTCCGGTGGTACGAGGGAAGCACCTCCGTGCACCTTTCGCCGGGAAGCTACGCCTATGGCCAGCCGTACGAATACATGACGGTACCCGCCCGGTGGGATCTCACGGTGGGCCACAGCCTCACGCTCGTCCTCCCGCGCGGGCCGATTCCGTGGATCGATCCGGTCAAGTCGAGCTGGGACGCCACGAACAAGATCGGTCACTACGTCATGTTCAACGCGACGCTCGCCTTGGGTTCGGTGACACCGCTCGGGACGTATGCCCTTTGGGACTCCAGCGGGAACGTGATGTCGATCGCGGGACCGTGGGACTGGGGCACGAGCGCGCTCCCCATGGACTCGGCTCCGGTAATCGAGCTAGTGCCGGCGCCGTCGGGTTGACGATCGGAAGGCAGAGGTCGATGGACGTGCCAACGTCGCGCCGAACCTCTCGCGCGGGATTTCATCGAGGTCTTCGCATGGACGGGAGGTGCCCCGCTGGCCACCTATGACGTGGAAGTTCGCGACCTGACGAAGGTCTTCGACAATTCCGTGGTCGCGGTTCGGGGTGTGTCGTTCGGGGTCGAAAAAGGCTCCTTCTTTACCCTCCTCGGGCCCTCCGGCAGTGGAAAGTCGACGATCCTCCGGATGATTGGAGGTCTCGAGCGCCCCTCGAAAGGGCGGGTGTTCATCGGCGGCAAAGACGTGACCCGATTGCCGCCGTACGAACGCGACACGAGCATGGTGTTCCAGGGTCTCGCCCTGTTCCCCCACCTGACCGTCTCCGGGAACATCGGGTTCGGCCTCCGGATGCGGAAGGTCCCAAAAGATGTCATCGCGAAACGAGTCGAGGAGGCGCTCGATCTCGTCGCGCTGCCCCACAAGCGGTACGGGGAGCGGCGAATCAACCAGATCAGCGGCGGCGAACGGCAGCGGGTCGCGCTGGCCCGCGCCCTCGTCACCGAGCCGCAGGTCCTCCTGCTGGACGAACCGTTTGGGGCCCTCGACCTCAAACTGCGGAAGCAGATGCAGGTGGAAACGAAGAAGCTCCAACGTACGCTCGGCATCACGTTCGTCTTCGTCACGCACGACCAGGAGGAGGCGTTGACGATGTCGAACATCATCGGCGTCATCAACCGAGGGCGGATCGAGCAGATGGGAGACTCCCACGAGATCTACGAGCGACCCGCCACGAAGTTCGTCGCGGGCTTCATCGGAGAGGCGAACATCATTCGAGCCAATGTGGCGGAGCTTCGTACCGGCAACGCCCTCATGAAACACGATCGACTGGAGATTGTCGCGCCGGCGGAAGGCCTCTCGGTCGGGGAGGAGCTCTTCCTTTCCGTTCGGCCCGAGAAGGTCCGCGTGGGGTCTGCTGCCGATGGTTGTGCCAACCGGTTCGAGGGGACGATCGTCGACGAAGTCTACGTGGGGCTCTCGAGCAAGGTTACGATCCAATTGGACCTCGGTGGGCGACTCATCTCGCGCGTGTCGATTGCGGACATCGGGCAATCGATTCCGATCGGCTCCCACGTCGCGGTCGGTTGGGATCCGGGGAACGCGATCATCATCAGGCCTCCGTCCGAGACCGTCGCCTCCCGATTGGGGAAGTCGCCGAGTGTTCCCATGCGGAGCTCATTGTAAACGCGGCGATTTGCCGGACTATCTGGGCGCGTACACGAGCTTGGGCGCCTCCAGATTCTGGATCGCAGATTCGAACTTATCGCGCGACGGAACCACCCCCCGGATCGCGACAAGCACCCATCAGGATTCGATCGGATCATCGGTAGCCGAAGAGGCGTTCGTATTCCTTGTGGGTCAGAATCTCGAGGATGATCACCACGACCCCGGACCCCGGATGTCCGGATACTGTGTAGATTCCTCGGAATGCAAGCGGCAGCTCGAACCTCCAAGCATTCGCGAGTTGCCCTGGGAGGCCGCTTCGTCTGGCCAACGAGGTGGGAATCCGAGCCTTTGGTATTTGGTCGCCCGCGAACGGGTCAAGCTTAAGCCGAGCAATCCACCAGTTTAGCTTCCGCTGCTGTTTCCCCTCCAGGTGGGACTCCGCACGTGCGGCGCGTGGGCTGAGCCTCACCTCGCTGACGGTGAAGCGGGCCACTCATCGCCTCTCCCATCTTGCAATCCTTTTCCAGAACCCGAGGTCCTCATTCAAGACCCACATGACGCCTTTGGAACCCTCCGCGACGCATCCGAGGCGCTTGTAGTGCTCAATCGCATCTCGCAGGATCGGGTGCATGACTTTGCGTGGCAGTAGCTCCTTCACGCGGTTGAGGCTCAACGGTCGCTCCTGCTTTCTCAGGACGGCCTCTACCATGTGTAGGGTCGCGAGCGTCGGTCCTTTGTGACCCGGTTGAGCGTGACGGGATGCCCTCATGCAGGTAGGAATGAATCCATATACTATATGGACTTATCCTCCAAGTCAGCGAATCGCGTGGAACAGGAACGGCGCCACGAGATACAAGATGACGTTCCCGAGACTGTGGCTCAGGATGACGCCCCAGAGGTTCCGCGTTCTTAGGACGATAAACCCATAGAAAAGCCCAACCGCGAACACGAAGACGAGGTCGACCCCGCTGAGGAAGAAGATGTGGAGCGACGCGAAGATCGCGGTGACGTAGAGCAGGCCGCCGCGCCTTCCGAGGCCGTCTACCGCCCGTTTCAGCAGGATGGCACGGAAGATGAGCTCCTCGGAGAAGCCCGTGGCGAAGAAGATGACGAGGCCTCCGATGACGACCGAGCTCACGGTTAGACTTTCAATCCACGCGTCGGGTCGCAGAATGAAGAACTCCACCAGCCCCAGGGCGATTCCGGTGAGCGCGATCGCGGTCTGCTGTACGATCTCCGGCCACCGCTGGAGGGCCAGACCGAGGTCTCGCGGCCGCAATCGTTGCACATACGCGACTGCCGCGACGGAGACGAGGAGGGGCACGCTTACGAGCGCAAGCCACGGGATTGTGTTCAGCGGATTCGTCACGGGATCTGGGAAAGCCGCGGTCGGCACGAGTCCGAGGAAATTGTACCGCGGGACCGCGAGGGAGAAGACCCGAACGAGGGAGGCCAGACTCGCCGCGACGAGGAGCGGCGAGAGCGTCGCGTCCTTCGGCTGAATCACGACCGAGAGGAACATCAGCGTGAACACGAGGAGGATGTGGATCGAAAGACCGATCGACTGGAACGGCCGCTCCAGTCCCGTCGACCCGCCGGGGATCGCGATGAGCACCTCCGCCGCGATCACCGCCGCGAGGTACGCGAGGAGATACGGCCACCGGGAGGTCCGAACGGACTCGACATGGGGCGTCGCGATCGCCGTGGCCATGATCACTCCAGGGGTTGCCCCAGGAATGGTTCCGAGGGGACCGCCTCGTACGCTTGCCGGGCCTCGAGGTACAAGTACGGAGTTGCGGCGACTTGGCCGATTACGTAGGCGTATGCGAGTCCGTCAATCCCCAGGTCGGGATTCTGCAATAGAAACCGTCCGAGGCCAAGGGTGATCGAGGTGACGATCGTCGCGGAGATGATCAGCGGGAGCGTCCTCTTCCGGACGCGGACACGGGTCCCGAGGATCCCATTCAGGAAGACCGGAATCGACGCGAACATCATGATGCGGAGCGGGGTCACCGCGTTGTCCGCGTATGCGGGATTCCCGCCCCCGAACAATCGCAACATCGGGTCGGAGAAGATCCACAGGACCGCCATCGCGGGTAGGAGGAGGGACACGCTCAACAGGATGGCCTGTCGTTCGCCGCGGCGGCGGTCCACATTCTTGTGGGATGCCTCCGCATAGAACGATGTGAACGCCGCCCCGGGGATGATGTAGAGGAGGCTCACGACGATCAGCGCGATGTAGAAGTAGGCCGCGTGGGAAGGTCCGTCGTTCGGTCCCAGCGTGTCGTAGATCAGGGCCGTCGGAAGGAGGACCCCGGCCGACCCAATAACGGCCGCGGCATAGTTGCCCAAAGAAAAGCGGAGGATTGGTCGGACTCGGTCGAATCGAAAATCCAATCGCGGTCGATACTTCGGCACGGCCCGCGGGATCAGGATGAACCCGAGGACGGCCACGCTCACGCCGAAGGAGAGGGCGAGGGAGAGGAAGACGCCCGCGCGGCCGGAGAGGAAGACGACGACGCCGAGGGCCACGGGGATCTTGAGGAGCGCGAAAATCGTGAGCCGGACGGTCTGCATCTCTGCCCGACGCATGGCGATGGACGTGCTGTCCAGAATCGGAGCCAGGCCGATGGTCACCGTGCAAAGGACGATCGTCAGGATGTAGGGCGGATCCTGCAGGACGAAGGCCAGGCTGGGGATCAACACCGGCAGCACCGCGAGGAAGACAAGGCTGAGGGCGAAGGTCACGACGCCGGAAAGCGTGAGGCCCGCGTTCACCAGCGCGGACTTGTCCTCGGTCTCCGGCAGGTAGCGGATCAGCCCGACGCCGATCCCGAGGTTGCCGAGGACTCCGACGAAACCCAGGGTCGAGAACAGCGTGATCGCGGCCCCGATGTCCGCCTGTTGATACCGGATCGAGACGATGAGCCAGAAGAAGAAGCCCAGTCCGCTCGCGATCACGGAGGTGAGCATGATGAAAATCGCGTTGCGGTACAATGAGCCTTTGACTTGGTCCCATCCGCGGCCGACGAGCCGGACCAGCTGGTCGCGTGCGGTATTCATCGGGCTGCCTGTGTCGCAAATCGCGAACGTGGATAAAGGCTTCGCTCACGCACGGCGAGAGAGGGTTCCGTTCTCCAGATGATACGCTGTCGCAGCGAGCCCGGGGACCGCGGCGTCGTGGCTCGCGACGACGAGGGCCGTGCGGAAGGAAGTCCGGGCGAGTTCGAACGCGGCGAGAACTGCGGCGCTCCCTTTCCCATCCAACGCAGCGGTCGGCTCATCGGCCAGGATCACTTTCGGACCGTTCGCGAGGGCGCGGGCCACCGCAACGCGCTGCGCCTCCCCGACGGAAATCTCCTTCGGTCGCCGGGTGGCGAGGCGAGTAAGTTGGAATGCCGCAAGCAGGTCGGCCACACGCGCATCGGCCGGCTTCCGAGCGAGTCGCAACGGCAACGCGACGTTCTCCTCGACGGTGAGATCGTCGATGAGGTTGTGGGTCTGGAAGACAAACCCCACATCATGGAGGCGGATCTTCGCGAGGTCGGATTCCTTCAGACGCGAGATCTCCTTCCCGCCGATCGCCACGGAACCACGACTCGGCACGTCGAGCCCGCCGAGGAGCGATAGGAGGGTGGTCTTCCCGCTGCCGTTCGGCCCGAAGACGAGGATTGCCTCCAAGGCGGCCACGTCGAGGTCCACGCCGCAGAGGACGTCCGCGCGACCATCGTAGCTCTTCCAGAGGTCGCGCGCTCGCACGACGAGCTCGGCCATCGTGCGGTCCATCGGGTTCTTCCGGGAAAAACGTTCGCGCGAGCAATCGATTTTCTTCGTGCCTCGAGAATCTCGGTCCGCCGCGAAGGTTCAAAGCCCCATATGCGCGATTGCCCCCGAGGTGTGCCCTTTGTCGGAACCGCCAGCCGAAGGCGCTCGACTCTCTTCGCCGAAATTGCTCTTCGCGACGACGCCCGCGGAATTCACGCGCGTGTTCCGAAAGGATCTCGGAACGTGTCGCGTTCTCCTTGCCAAGATCATCGACGTCGCCGGTCAGCGGACGATCGAGAACACGCTCGTGCTGTTCGACGAATTGTCCCGTCGGCTCGAAGAACTGCTCTCCCAGCCGAAGTTCCTCTTTGACGTCCATCCGGATCCCTTGATGCGTCAGGCGGGAGACGAAGCGTTTCAGGAGGCCGACCGTTTCGCCACGGAGTTGAGCTTGAACCGCGAGTTGTACGATCGCCTCGCGGCGGTCGACGTCTCGCGCGAGCCGGAGGCCACCCGCTACGCGGTGACGAAGATCCTCCGGGATTTCCACTTGGCCGGCGTGGACCGCGACGACGCGACGCGGGCCCGCGTGAAGGCGTTGCGCGATGAGATCACGGCGATCGGACAGGAATTCGACAAGAACATCCGGGAGGACGTTCGCTCCGTCCGCGTCGCACCGGCCGACCTCGAGGGCCTCCCCGAGGATTTCGTGAAGGCGCATCCACCCGGGGACGACGGCAAGGTCGCGATCACGACGAACTACCCGGACTCCGTCCCCGTGTTTCGCTATGCCCGCAAGGAATCCGTCCGGCACGACCTGATGAAGGAGTACCTGAACCGGGCGCATCCCGCGAACCTCGACGTCCTCGCGCGGCTGATCGGAAAGCGCGACGAGCTCGCGCACCTTCTGGACTACGAACACTTCGCGACGTACATCACGGCGGACAAGATGATCGGGACCGCGGAGGCGGCGCAGGCGTTCGTGTCCAAGGTCGCGGGCGTCGCCGAGCCGCGCGCGCGGGACGACTACGAGGAACTGCTCGCCCGGAAGCGTCGCGATGTCCCGCGGGCGAACGCGCTCGAGCGCTGGGACCTGAACTACTACACCGAAGTCGTGCGCGCCGAATCGTACGCCTTCGACGCGAAGTTGCTCCGTCCGTATTTCGAGTTCCGGAAGGTCCGGGCCGGACTGTTCTCGATCACGAGCCGGATATTCGGGGTGCGGTATCGCCGGGTTTCGGGGACCCCGGTCTGGCATCCGTCCGTGGAGGTCTACGACCTCTACCGCGGCCGTCGGCGTCTGGGTCGATTCTATCTCGACCTCCACCCACGCAAGGACAAGTACACGCATGCGGCCGCCGCGGTGCTCGTCATCGGGACGGCCGGACATCGGCTCCCGCAGGCGGCGCTCATGTGCAACTTCCCCGAGCCGGACGCGGGCCATGGACCCGCGCTGATGGACTTCTCCGAGGTGGAGACGTTCTTCCACGAGTTCGGCCACCTCTTGCACAGCCTCCTGTCCGGCGGAGTCCGCTGGGGGCGGAACGCGATGGGCGGCATCGAATGGGATTTCGTCGAGGCGCCGTCCCAGATGTTGGAGGAATGGGTGCGTGATCCCGAGGTCTTGCAGACGTTCGCCCTCCACTACGAGACGAGCGAGCCCGTTCCCGAGGATCTCATCGCCCAGATGCGGCGCGCCGAGGCATTCGGACGAGCCTACGAGGTCCAACGCCAGCTGCTCTACGCGACGTTGTCGCTCCTGTACTACACGCGGGACGCCGGGGGGATCGACACGACCGCGGTGCTGCGGGAGGCCCATTCCCGGTTCCCGCTCATTCCCCATTTCGAAGGGACCCACTTCCAGTGCAACTTCGGCCACCTGAACGGATACTCGGCGATCTATTACACGTACATGTGGTCCCTCGTCATCGCGAAGGACCTGTTCAGTCGGTTCCGGGCGCACGGATCGCTGCTCGACCCGGTGGAAGCGGAGCGGTACCGGGATCGCATCCTCGGACGGGGAAGCGAGAAGCCCGCAGCCGATTTGGTGCGGGACTTCCTCGGCCGCGAGATGGGGTTCGGACCGTTCGAGGTGTGGCTCCGAGAGGCCGGTTGAGTCGGCCCCTCAATGTGCCTGCGCCCGATACCATGCGAGGGTCCGCTCGAGGCCTTGGCGAATGGACGTCCGCGGAGCGAAGCTGAGTTTCTCGGCGGCCTTCGTGATGTCGGCGCGCGAATCGCGGA
>VBLZ01000105.1 GCA_005878515.1 Methanobacteriota archaeon
GGGATCGAACAACGAGGTGAAGATCGCGTTCCGGTTCCCGATCGTCATCGTGACGGCCATCGTCTCGCCGACCGCCCGCCCCAATCCCAGGACGACGGCGCCAAAGATTCCTGCGCGGGCGTATCGGAGGACCGCGAGACGCGTGGTCTCCCACCGGGTCGCCCCAAGGCTGAGGGCCGCCTCCCTCTGGGTGTCCGGCACGGCGAGAAGTGCTTCCCGCGATACGGAGGAGATCGTCGGGATGATCATGACGGCGAGAATGACGCCGGCCGTGAACACATCCGAGCCGATCGGGTTTCCTCGAAACAACGGCAAGAAACCAAGGATCGCTTGGACGGATGGCTCGATGTAGACCCGCATGACCGGTGCTAGCACGAAAATCCCCCAGAGGCCGTAGACGACGGACGGCACGGCCGCGAGGAGCTCGACGACGTACGTGAGCGGGGTCCGCAACCAACCCGGCGCGAGCTCCGAAAGGAAGATGGCGATCCCGAGGCTGATCGGGACGCCGAGGACCAGTGCGAGGGCCGATGTGACGAGCATCCCGTAGATAAACGGCGCAGCTCCGAAGACCTGCGACACGGGGTCCCAAACGGTGCCGCCGAGGAATCCGAACCCGAACGTTTGAACCGACTCTTCGGCGGCGACGAACAGGATGGCCGCAATCAAGGCGAGCAGGCCGAGGACGGAGAAGGCGACAATCGTGGAAAGGGATTGAAAGATGAGATCTCCCGAGGTGGCGACGAGGCGTCTTTGCGCACCGCCTCGGGAAGTCCGAAATGGGTGCATGGGCGGTTCAATCGGCGAACCGTCCTCAGCTATGTAGCGTTTGCCCATTGAACGTGATGCTTCGAATCGCCCCTTCGTCCAAGGTCACGAGTCCGGCCGGCAACGTGGGATAGACGAGCGCTGCACCGCGGCTCTGTCCGTCGTGGACGGCCCACCACAGGAAGTCGACCAGCCCCTGCGCCTTCTGCGCCGTCATCGACGTACCGATCGTGTTCAACTCTTGGTAGACGAGGAGGTACGTGAGGCTCGCGATCGGATAGCTGGTCGCGCCCGCGGTGTTAAGAATCGAGACGTTGCCCCAATCACCGGACGGGGTTGGCGGATTCGTGAACGACGCGGCCGCGGCTGCGGTGCTGGCTAGGCTCGGGAGGATCCAGTTCCCCGCCGGGTTCTGAATCTTCGCGACCTTCATCGAGTTTTGGACCGTGTACGCGAGCTCAACGTACCCGATGGAGTCCGGCGTCGTGAGAATCTTGCCGGCCACACCGGAATTTCCCGACGCCCCGACCCCGACGGGCCAGTTGATTGACTTGCCGACGAGGCTCGAGTTCCAACCCGTGTTCTCCAGGTGCAGATAGCTCGTCCACACGAACGAGGTCCCGCTGCTGTCGGACCTGTGCACCACCGTGATCTGAGAACTCGGAAGCGTGACCCCCGGGTTCAAGGCGCTGATGTTCGCCGAGTTCCAGGTCGTGATCTTCCCGAGGAAAATCTCACCCAGTACGTTCCCGGTCAGATTGAGGCCGCTCGAGAGGCTGGCCACGTTGTATGCCGCCGTCACCGCGCCAATCGTCTCCGGGACGTGGATGAGCCCCGGCGCCGCCGCCCGTTCGCTCGGCTTCAACGGCGCGTCCGATCCCGCGAAGTCCACGGTCTTCTGGGTGATCTGGGTAATCCCGGCGCCGCTCCCGACGCAATTGTAGTTCACCTGGACCTGCGTTGGCTTGCCTCCGTACTTGAGGCTCACATTCGAATAGTCACTCGACCACTTCGTGATCAGCGGGCATGGGAAGGTCGCCCCGGCGCCCAGGATCGTGATTTTCTGTGTGGTTGGCGGGTTGAGCACGCCAGACAGCACCACGGCCGCGATCAGGATCAACACCACGGCGACGACCACAACGACGACCCCGATGCCGCGCCGCGAACCCTTCTGCAGGCGCTGCTTTTCCTCTGGTGTTATTGCCATTCGTTTCACCGACTCCTCTTCTTACCCCGTTTTCTTTGCTTCCTTGAGTTCAGTCGGAGACGACCGGGCTCTATGAGGGTTATCCACGAAGTCCTCCCTGTCAAACGGTGTCGAAGCAACATCTATATAGTCTATGAGGCTAACCCTTTTTGCTCTATAGCATCTGAGTAAGTCTAGGAGTGAGGGGAATGGAAGGACGGAAGCTTCAGCTGACGGGGGGCTCGACCTACGTGGTCTCGCTCCCGAAACACTGGGTCGTCGATGCCGGCCTCAAGGCCGGGGACACGGTCTTCCTCGAGACGGAGCCGGAGGGGTCGGTGTCGATCCGACCGCGGCCTGCGGAGAAACCGCAACTGCGCCGACGCATCTTCGAGGAAAAAGGCGAGGAACGTCGGGATCATCTGCTCCGCAAGTTGATCGGCGCATACATCGGCGGCTTCAACTACGTCGAGATTCGGTTCCGCCCGGAGATGGGCCCCTTCGTGCGACGCGTCGCGAGGGACTTTAGCCGCATGGTCATCGGGCCGGAGGTCATCGAGGAGACCCGGAATTCGGTCGTGATCCAAGACCTGTCGGATACCGCGGAGCTCAGCGCCGAGAAATGCCTGCGTCGGATGCACCTCATCGTTCGGGCCATGCATGAGGACGCGATCGAGGCGTTGCGGACCCAAGATGAGGCCCTCGCACGGGACGTGGCCCAGCGGGACCAAGACGTCGATCGCCTCTACTGGATGGTCGCGAAACAGTACAACGTTGCGCACACGACCGGTGGAACCGCGAACGGCGCGAAGAGCGAGCTGCATAACTATCGGCTCATCGCGAAGCTGCTCGAGCGGATCGGAGACCACGCGGAGCGCATCGCACGGACGTATCCCGCATTCGCGGAAGGGCGTCTCGAACCGAAGTTGATCAAGGAGATGGACGCTGCGCGGGAGTCCGCCACGGCCATCCTGGACAAGGCGTTCACCGCCTTGCTCACCGCGGACATCGACGCCGCGAACGAGGCCGTAGACGATCTCGCGAGGCACCAGAAGCTCATCGATGGCCTCTCCCACCATGTCGCGACGCGCAAAGGGGAGGAACTCCTCGCTCTCGCGGCCATCGTGGACAGCCTCGCTCGGAGCGCGAATTATGCCACAGACATCGCCGAAATCGCGATCGACCGCGCCGTCTTCCAGGGTACGTAATCTCCATAGGCCTACGGAGAATACGAACCAAGGGTTTGTCCCCCACGGATGACGTGGCTTGCTCAATGGGTTCCTCAGGGGGGTCCGCCCCACTCCGGGCGGAAGAAGTGGTACGTCGATTCTACGATTTCCTCGCGCGAGGCCGCCTCGTCGATGCGCTGAACTTGTTCACCACGGACGCGAGGCTCCGCGATCCCTCCGGGCGGGAGTCGGCCGGAATCCGAGCGATTACCTCCTCCCTGTTGACGTATCGCGTGCCGCAAGACATCGCGGTCGAACAAATGGAGCCAGAGGACGGGGAGATCCGCGCGACCGTCCGATCGCCGAGCGGGCGATCCATTGGCCGGTTCTCCGTGGCACGGGGCCGGATCAAATCGCTTCGCATGGAACGCGCGTAGGACTCTTCTGCGGCTAGTCGGAATGAGGCCTCAGGACTTGAGCACCTTTTCAAAACACTCGTCGATGCCCGCGAACTCCGCGACGTCCCCGCTCCATGTGGGCAGGATCCCGGCGTACCGGTCCTCGAAGTCCTGCAGGGCGTCGCTCACGGCGTATTTCACGTGCTCGGCGTCCATGTCCTTCGCGACCGCGGCTGCAATCGTGTGCAGGCCTCGGACGAAGTGGACCGTGTAGGTTCCGTATCGAAGCTCGTCGAGATTACCCGCCTTCGTCGAGAGGGTTTGTTTCACGAACTCTTGGACGGCCACGAGCATCCCGCTGAGGATGTCCCGATCGAGATCGGTCCGGAGCGTGTCCGAGTAGTGGCGGATCAGGATTCCGGCCTTGGTGATGATGAAGAGTTCCGAGATGCCCGTGGAGGTGCCGAACGCGATGCCCAAGGCCTCCGCGATTTTCGCGGCGGTGCGTTTCATCTCGAGCTTGAGCACGCCGAGGTTGGCGCTCCGATCGACGAGCGTGAGCAGGCTGACGTCCCCGGCCGCGAACTGGACGACCGCGACGTTCGCTTGGTCGCCATCCATGATGATGAAGCTCGGACCAGCCATCTCAATGTTCTCGAAGACCCGCGCCCCGGACTGTGCGATCAGCGTGCTCATCGCCGAGAGGACGGCGGGGCTGACCCCGCTTTGGATGTCGCTGGCCACCGTCAACCCGTTTCCGTCGGCGATCACGGATCCGCGGATGCCGTTCGTCTTCCGGCGGAACTCGCCGAGGATCTTGCCGAGTTGTCCTTCGATGCCTTCGTCGGAGAAATTGGAGAGGGCCGCCTTCCGTCGCGACTCACTTCGCTGCATCCCGGTCCCTCCCGGATCGGTCCAGGATCGCAGCCTTTTCGAGCAGCACGGATCGGCCCGTGTTCGACTTCTTGATCATCCGGAGGAGCGTACCCTTCGGAGGCCGCACGATCAGGAACAGCTCGTACGTCCCGTAGCCCATTCCGCCCAGCCAGAGGACCAACAGCCCGGTTCCGATCGCCGCGGGGACGCCCACCGCAATCATGGACGCGCAGATCAGGACGGTCAGGGCGATGAACGCGACGGTGAACGCGCCAAGGAACCGCTGGATGCGCTTTTCCATGATGAACATGCGCGCCCGCCGGACGTCTTTGTCCATGCGCGTGAACGCGAGGAACGTGACGGTCAGCAGGCCCGTGATGATCCCGAAGAAGGCGAGGAATCCGACGACGGCCCAGAGCTCTGCCATGGCTGGTCGAACGCTCGGCCTGCCATTGCCGCCTGCGGGCGAATATACCTATCGTTCCGAATGTTCTCTTTTGTCACTAGCTGAGGGCGGATCCGGCACAGGCATCGCTCGCACGCCAGAGTGAGGTCGTCGCGACCTAGAGCGGCTCCCCGCATTTCCGGCAATATGTCGCGTCTTCCGCTTCCAGGTTGCCGCAGTTTCGGCACTTGACCTTCACGATTTCTTTCGGCGGCATCGGACCGGTTCCCGGTTGGCCCGTCGAACCGCGAGCCCCCGAAAGGGCCTGCTGCATGTACGTGTCGAGCATGTCCGGGGACATCGATGACCCGCCGGCCATCCCTCCGCCCACCCCCATCATGCCGGACATGAACGCACTGCGGAGCATTGTCCCTCCCAGTCCGATCAGGGTGAAGCCGAATCCCCACACCGCGTACGGGAGATACCACCCGCCCGGGCTGACGAGTCCGGTGATATTGTTGCCATCCGTCGGTGGCGGACTGATGTAGGAGTCGAGCTGGCCCGCGATGTATGCCGAATATCGAAAGACGACAAGGCCGGCCCCGATGAGGACGAGCCCCATGATGATTATCCTGCCCCGGCGACCCCGTCTTCGCTTCGGGCCCATCCCTCCCGCCGACAATCTCGAAACCCCCCGGTCCGCGAGGCCGGGATTCGCCGAAGGAGGATTAAAGGTATTCTGGAGTGGGCGGGAAGCGCACGCATCACTCGGGCCAGCGCCACGGCTCGAAGTCGTAGCCGACCCACACGCTCTTCACCTGCGTGTACTCACGCATCGTCTCGAAGCCCATCTCCCGCCCCATGCCGCTCATCTTCATCCCACCGAACGGCGAGGCCGGATCGACGAGTTTGTAGGAATTGATCCACACCA
>VBLZ01000106.1 GCA_005878515.1 Methanobacteriota archaeon
GCCCGAGTTCGTCCGGATACTCAACGACGATGCCGCGGTCTCCAACTTTGGCGCCGAGGTGGCCTTCGCCTTCTACGTGATGTTCTTTTGTTCCCATTGCTACCACATGCGACAACGCGGCATCTTGACCGACAACGATTGGGCGGGCTGGCTGCAATGGACGAAGAACGCCTTCCGGTCCGGTAGGCTTGGGAAGTACTGGAAGGAAGCCGAGATGCAAGCGTGGGTCGACCCGGCCTTCCGGGAGTTCGTCAACCGGGAAATCTTGGTGGGTACCTAGCGCTCATGGGGCGGAATCCGTGAGGCCGGATGCCATGCGCGTCGTCTCCGTGAACGTCTCCCTGCCGAAGACCGTCGAATGGCGAGGCCGCAAAGTCACGACGGCGATCTTCAAGGAGCCGGTGGAGGGCCGCGTCCGGATCCGGCGAACCGGCCTCGTCGGCGACCGCCAGGCGGACCCGTCCGTCCACGGAGGCCCCGCGAAGGCCGTCTATGCGTACCCGAGCGAACACTATCCCTTCTGGCGGCGCGAACTCGGGCGGGCCGACCTTCCGTGGGGATCGTTCGGTGAGAACCTCACGACGGAAGGTCTCGACGAGCGGACCCTCCGCGTCGGAGACCGGCTGCGCGTCGGGTCGGCCTCGTTAACGGTGACACAACCGCGGATGCCCTGTTACAAGCTCGGGATCCGGTTCGGGCGGTTGGACATGGTGCGGCGGTTCCTCGCGAGCGGCCGTTCGGGATTCTACCTCGCGGTCCACGAAGAGGGCGATGTGGCCGCGGGAGACCCGATCGAACTTCTCGGGACGGACCATGGGCTCCCGACGGTGTCGCAGGTCGTCGACGAAGTCCGAAGGGAAGAACCGGGCGGATCGTCTCCGTGATCGCGACCGATGTTGTTTCGCTCACCTCGTCCTGATGGATGCAAGCCTGGCCCGGAAGTGAAAGCATTCATAACGGTTTTAATGATTGAGCGCGCGTCCTAGCGGAGTGGCGAGGGAGGGCCGACGGTGGGGAATGAGACCGCCAATCTAGACGTCAGCCGTGTCGTGACGCTCGTCGGGACGAGCATCGCGATTTTCACGTTCCTGCTGTTCTTTCTCTACCCTCGCTTTGCTTCCGGTGAAATCGACCCGGTTCTTTTCCAGCTCACCCTGATTGTCATCGGAGTGGCGATTTTCTCGCTGGTCTATGCGGGGCTCTACTTCTACACGCTCACTCTTCCTTACTCTTTGGACCCTGCCGAGAGCGGGGCGATTCAGCGAAGAGGAGACCTGTTTTGGCTCGTCGGATATTCGGTGCTGTTGCTGGAGCCAACTCTGATCTTGCTCACCGTCCGATTGCTGGTTGTGGCTCTGGTCTGGCTGACCCTCTGGCTTTCGTACATCTACTTGACCCTCCACGAGTACAGAAAGGCCTTGAAGCACAACGTCCGCTGAACGGCTCGAATTCATGCCCGATTCGAGGCGTCCTGGTGGGGCGGACCCAGGGCGAATGTGACGGCGTCGTCGAGATTCATCTTCTTCCCCTCCGCCCACGCCGCTTCGAACGGCGCGTCGTCCAGCGCTCCCCGGATGGCGGCCAAACCCTTCTCATATTCCGGCCCCTCATCGGGATCCATCGCGAGGCCCGTGGCATCGAACTGCGCCTTGGCCGCGGCAAAGAGCGTCGCCGCCCGCGTCGGATTTCCCCGCCCGAGGGCGACTCGTCCCAACCAGATCAGCTCGTACGGCGCGACGTACCGGTCCCCTCGCTTGTACGCGATCTCGAGGCTCTCCCGGATCAGCGGCTCGGCTTCCGAGAGATTCCCCTCCAGGACCGCGAGGGCGCCCAAGTTTCCGAGTTCGACCGACACGGTGTCCATTCGCCCTAGCTCCCGGTGCAGGGCGAGGTTCTCCCGATAGAACGCCTTCGCCCGGCTCAGATCCCCCTCGACTCGCGCCGCGGCGGCGAGCATGTGCAGTGGGCTAGCGGCGTCTTCCTTCTCGCCCCGTTCTCGCGCGATCGCCAGGGCCTCCTCGCTCCACCGTCGGACTTCGCGCGTGTCCCCCCGACGAAGGGCGAGGCGAGCGAAACCCGTCGTCGCGCGGACGTCGAGACGGATGTAGTCCTGCTCCTGCGCAATGCCCCGACACTCCTCGAACGCCTCCCGAGCCATGTCGTCGTCGAGATTTCGGAACGCGAGGATGCCCGCGCCGTAGAGGGCTCGCGCCCGGGTGATGGACCGCGGCTCCGCACCGGGCGCCGCGAGGGCCTTCGCGAGCCAGGTTCGCGCTTCTTCCGCGTGCCCCCGTGACTCCTGGAAGAGCCATAGGTCCGCCGCGAGCTCGAGCGCGTCGGCTCCTCGGCCGTGATCGAGGAACCAGGAAAACGCCGCCCGGAGTCCGTCGTGTTCCTTCTCGAGCCGATTCATCCAGATCGCGTCGGTCGACCCCCACAGGTGAGACTCCGCATCGGCTGCGAGGGCGAGAAGCCGTTCGGAGCGCTCTCCCTCCGCTCCGTCCCCCGGCATGTTGATCCCAGCCGGGGAATGGTGGGACGTCACTTCAACGTTCCCGGTCGAGCGGCGTCCGGATTCCTGGGTCCGGCGGACGGACTGCGATTCTCCTGGATTGCCATGAACGGCGAACCTGCGATGGCGGGACGCCACATTATCTGGTTCGGCCACCAGGCCCGTAACCTTAAGTAATACACGTATTATGTGTAATTAATGGCGCGGCGAATCCTCTACAGCCGCCATGCGAGGCAGAGGATGATTCTCCGCGGGATCTCGGAGCGTGAAGTCGATGAAGCCATCCGGAAAGGGACCAAACGCATACAAGACGGCAAAATTGTGGCATCCTACATGTACTTCGAAGTGGTCTATATGGTCCGCAGGCAGGAGATTCGCGTAATCACGGTCCAGTTCAGGTGGTGAGACGATGGTACGATGTCCGGCATGTGGCAAGGGAGAGCTGCACAGAGGAAAGATCCGTGAGCAGATGTTCGGGGTGGACTTGGGAGAGTACCCGGCGGAGATCTGCGACTCGTGTGGGGAGTCTTTCGTCGATCAGAAGGCAATGAGAAGGATCGAAGCACGTGCCAAGGAGCTAGGTCTCTGGGGACTCGCGAAGAAGGTATCGATTGCGAAATCTGGTAATTCGCTCGTCGTCCGCATCCCGGCCGAGCTCGCGAGGTTCCTGAAGCTCAAAGGCGGCGAAGACGCGCTTGTCCGGCCAGAGGGGCGCGAAAAGATTGTCGTCGAGCTCGCGGAGACGCTACATACATAACGCCTTAGTGAATCTGGGGGCCTCCGACCCGGAGTCGCAAGCCCTCTTTATCTTTCGAAGCACGTATCGTTATCGCATGGTCGACGCGGACGTCGCTTTTCTGTTGATTGCAGCTGTGGCCACTGGAGTTGTCATCGGTTTCTTTGTCGGGAAGGCGCTCACTGGCAAGACAAAGGAACTCGAGTTCGGAGGTCGACTCAAAGACGCGCGAAAGGAATCGGTCGCAAAGAGCCGGTCGACCTTGAGTGGACAGTTCCTGGAGAAATTAGCACCCTCGTTTCCAGACTTTCCCTACGACCCGACGGAGCTTCGGTTCTTGGGCACCCCCGTGGACTACGTTGTTTTTCAGGGATTGAGTTCTGGCCGCGTAGACAAGATCGTCTTTCTAGAGATCAAAAGCGGTGAGGCAGACCTAACAACGGAGCAGCGACGGGTGCGCGACGCGATCGGGAGCAACCGAGTCGATTGGCAGGTCTACCGACCTCCCGAGTAGCTCAGAAGTTGACTCGGGGCAATCACCGTGGATCATCATGACTGGAGAAGTCGAGGTTGATGGGATGGAGGCGGATGCGGCCGCAGTTCACGACCGCCATTCTGGCGATCGACCGGTGAGCGGGGACGAAGATTCCCGCTCGTGTGCTCGTCGAGCTTCACACGTTGCTGATCTCGGTACGGTTGGTCCTTCACCACGTCGTTGAGCCAATACAAAGCCCCTTCCTCGAGATTGAAGGAGGCCCAAGAAGTGAAAGCCATACGGCTAGTCGAAGTGGCAAGCAGTCCCGACTGACGAATCCCAGCTGCCTTTTGACGGTCGCTGAGGCCATAGAGACGCTCCACACTGAAGGCGCCTGCGAATCTCGCGCCGACGCGAACGTTCGAGGCGTCTGGGGCCCTGGCCGGGTTGGCTCCACCTTCGATCTCAGCAAGATAGGGAGACGGCAGACCTTGTCGGGAGACCAGATGGAGACGCTTCATGGCTCGCGTGATTGCGACATAGAACAGCCGCCGTTCCTCAGCCGGCGCATCCCCAGCGCTCATGCGCACTGGCTCCAACACGTCCGGGTTCTCGACCTTGGACGGGAAACCGAAAAGGTGATCGCTGGCGTTAGCGACGATGACGACGTCGGCCTCCAATCCTTTCGCCTTATGGGCAGAGAGGATGCGTACTCCCTGGACGTCCCGATCCGGGTTCCCCACAGGAACTCCATTCCGTCGGCAGGCCTCGATGATGTCGTCCAGCAGGTGATTGGTTCGGCTTAGGACGAGGATACGGTCTGCAGGGATTTGGCGAAGCTCTTGACGGACGAGCGAGGCCGTGCGATCTACTATCGCCGAGTCGTCATCGGACACTTCATACACGTACGCTTCCCCCGGCTCCCGGCTGGAGATGACGACTTGTTTGGGTACCTGCTTTTGATTGCGTGCAATGAGTGCCGCGCCCGCCTCCACGATGACCGCGGGAGACCGGTAGTTCACGTTCAGCATGGTGGTCGAAGCGGGACCGAAGTGCGACTCGAAATTGATGATGTGATCGACGTCTCCGCCGGCGAAGCCGTAGATCGCCTGCCAGTCATCGCCGACCGCGAAAAGGCGAGCCCCCGTTACCGCGACGAGAGCCTTCAAGAACCGCGCCATCGCGGCCGAGGTGTCCTGAAATTCGTCCACGAGTACATGCTCAAAATTCGGAAGGGGATTGGTGCCCCTCTCCAAGATATCGGCAGCCTGGTGCAGCATGTCGGAGAAGTCGATCCGGCCTTCCTCGGATAGCGCGGCCTGATATCGCTCGAGCACCGCAATTCCGAGAAGCCCAAAGTGGTGGACTCGTGGTGTCGACCTCTGAAGCTGCGGTTGGATTTCCTTCGGCTCCCGCCGCATCGCACGCGCGTTGGTGATGAATTGAACGAGCAGTTTTTCAATCGAGCTACCGATGTACTTCAGATCCCCGAAAGACTTCCCAACCTCTTCGAATGTCATGGGCCGCAAGGTGATACTGCTACGAGTCAACCGCTCTCGAAGTGCAGCCTCCAGCGTCCCCTCTGTTCGCTCATAATCGTAGAATTCGATGAGGGTCTTTCCTTCGCGGTGGAATTGAGCTCGTTTCCACGCCATGCCTTGCTTGTACTCAGCGGTTGAAGTCGTCCATCCCGCCGGCACCTCGCCAGCTCGGTTGACTCCCCAATATTCGATGGAGGCCCCGCTTTCGGGAAGAGTGAAGTCGGGGTGATAGGCGCCTCGTCCCCCGGAGACGCTAGCCCAAGACGCCTTGGCCTCATACTTGTAGTCGACATGGTTGAAGAAAAGGAAGTCCGCGATTATCCGTTCGCCCACCGACCGGACATGCTCCCCTCGCAGGGTTCGATACCTCTTGTCCCCGCCGATTGCGGGTGCCGTCTCGTCTTCGTTTCGATGGAAGTTGAGAATTGCGTGAAGGTATAGCTCAGCGAGGTGCGGGTCCTGACCCGTCCTTGCCTCGCGCAGAACCGCTGCCACCAGGGAATCTGTCCACCGGTCATCGGCGACGCTAATCGGCCCAGTTACGATGGCTTGGACGACACGCTTGCCG
>VBLZ01000071.1 GCA_005878515.1 Methanobacteriota archaeon
AGCGTCGGCCCGTTGTTTGATGAGATGATCGCGCACCGCCTCGGTCTCGTCCCGATCCCCACCGACCTCGCGCTGTACAACCGCCGGGAGGACTGCCCGACGTGCCACGGCGAGGGCTGCCCGAACTGCACGATCATCTACTCCGTGAACAAGCGCGGCCCCGGCGTGGTGACCTCTGCGGACCTGGAGCCCATCGGGGACGCGAAGCTTCGGCCGAAGGACTCGAAGATCCCGATTGTCAAGCTCGGGGATGGCCAGGCGATGCTGATCTACGCGACCGCGGTCTTGGGCTCGGGGAAAGATCACGCGAAATGGCAATCGACGCATGGGGTGGGATACCGGTACTACCCGATTCTGAAGGCCGGCGGCAAGACGCTGGACGCGCTCGATCCGAACGTGCCTTTCTGCGAAAGCCACATGCAGTCCACGTCGACGGAGGAGGAAGAGACCCTCGAGCTCTCGTCGGACTGTGAGACCTGCAAGAAGTTCATGGATCAGTACAAGGTCGATTCGGTGAAGGCGGCGAATGACCCGAAACGGATCGTCATGGAGTTCGAGACGGATGGATCGCTCAGCGCGAAGGCGGTCCTGCTGGCTTCGCTCGATATCCTGGCCAAGAGGTTCTCCGAACTCGCAACGCAGGCATCGGCACTCGCTTAGCACGCTCGCGAAATCGGCCGCGAAGGGACAAGACTTAACTAGATTACTATCCTTATAGTCAAAGAATGGAAATTGGCGAGCTTGAGCTGGCAGTGCTTCGCGCCGTCCGGAACCTCGGTTCTGCCTCGTCGGGGTCAATTTTCGACGAGGTCCGGAAGACTCGGGACGTCGCTTACACGAGCGTGACGACGACCTTGTACCGCCTCGTGGACAAGGACCTCATCGCGGTAAGGAAGGAGAGCGAGAAGAAAGTCTACTACCGGCTTAAAGAGGGTCGGGCATACCGAAAGGCGATGGCTGCGATGATCGACCGAGTGGTCGACACGTTCGGTGGCGAGGCCGTCTCCTACCTCCTCACCAACCCTGGCTCCCTTCCGGAGGCACAACTGGCCGCCCTACGCGCTCAAGTGGAGAAGCGGCGGTCCAAGGAGAAGCGGGATGGCTAGCCTCGCTGCGACGATCGGGGAAGCGCTTGAACACTACTGGCTCTCGCCGCTCGCCTTGACGGTCCTCGCCATTTGCGGTGCCTCGATCGCGACCCTGCTGTACGTCTTCCTCACGAATGCCCGAAACACGAAGCTTCGTGTGAGCCTCCTCACCGGACTGTACGCGCTTTCGTCGAATCGGACGATGCCCTCGCCATGGCGGTCGGGGGAAAGGACCGGAGCATGCTCCTCTCGCGGGGTCTCTTGAGCATCCTGGAGAAAGACGAACTCGACTCGGTCATCGCCCACGAATTGATGCACCTGAAGCACCACGACGCAGAGTTCAAAGTCTTTTCACGAGTCCTGTCGCGAATCCTCTTCTTCGACCCGTTCAGCAAGTTCTTCGATCCTGCAGTGCACCGGGAGCGGGAGTATCTCGCGGACGAGATGGGGGGAAGATCGACCGGAAAGCCGGCCGCTCTTGCCTCCGCGCTCTTGAAGATCGCAAGCCGGGGAGCTCCCGCCAAGGCATCGTGGGGCCTGAGCATCCTGGGGCGGGGGCGAGGCATCTTCAGCCGATATCCACCTGTGCAGGAGAGGGTTCACCGGTTGTTGCTGCTCTCCGAAATACTCGCTGACTCGAGAGGCGCTGGGACAAAGAATTAATACTATCTGAATAGTAATCCATTTCGTCACGGTGAGACGGGAGGCCTATGCTACGAAGCCAGGGGTCCGTTGAAGTGGAACGGGCATCCAGTCCCGAATCCCCAAGTGATGCTCGTGGCTCGCAGTCAATCGTCGTCCCGTGGGGACGCGTAAAAAAACCGCTGGACGCCACGTCAACAATCAGGACCAAGATCGAAACCTTGGTGTCGATCGCGGATTCGACGGGGAGCTCGATCGGGAGCGACGAACTCTTGCTTTTGCTCACATCTGGATCATTCAGCTCCGCGGCTGAACTTGAAGAATTTGTCAGCAGTGACCCCGAGCTGATGGAGAAGCTATTCGTGCACAAGGGCGCGATTGCCCTCGTGGGGTCGGAACAGTTTGCTCGGAAGCAGGCTGAACGGGCCGAGTTGACGGTCCAGCGAATCAGCTTGGCACGCCGTTTCAGCGCTCGCCTCGCCACGATCGCTCCCTGGGTACGCCTCGTCGCAATCACTGGTTCCACCGCGTACCAGGGGACGAAACCACTGGACGACCTCGATTTCTTTATCGTGACCGAAAAGAACCGGCTCTGGATTACCCTTCTGTTCGCGTTGATGCTTGCGAAGACGCAGGGAACGAAAGACCGGGGCCTGCCCGTCCACTGCATCAACCGCGTACTCGAGGAACGGGAGTGCGAGGACGCATTTCGCCTCCCTCAAGGACCGCTCTTCGCCCGCGAAGCTCTGAGCATGCAAGTTCTCGCGGGCCACGATTACTATCGGAATCTCATCCGGTCCGCGCCATGGATGGCACGAATATTTCCTGGTCTCTATCAGCGAAACGCGGGCGCGAGGCCCGAGCGCGACACCGATCGACCCGATCGAAAGGATCGACCCGCATGGTTGCTTAACTGGGTCGCTCTTTTCACCCTCGCGCCCTACCTGGTCTTGATCGGTGCCTGGAGAAATACTCGATTGCAGAAATCGCGGAACCTCGACGCCCGCTTCAACACAAGAATCCAGCGGCGATTCTTTGCGTACGAATCACGGAGATACGAAGTCCTCATGGAATCGTACAGGAAGGCTTTCTGATTGGCATCGGATCCGCTGAATCATGAGGGCAAAGTGGTCTCGGAGGGCCATACCATCAAAGTGCTCGCGGAGAGAAATGGGGTGCTGCTCTCCGTCACCACGAAGACCCACTCTTATCTCCTTTTCCTTTCGCGCCCGCTCATCGGACTTCGCAAGATCGTCACCAAGGACAGGATCGTAGCCCGAGCCGGATATGACATTCGGCGAACGATGGAACTCATCGACGAGACTTATGGACAGGGCGGCCTGTAAGTCGAGGCGATCCCACGCGGCCTTCCGAGTTTGAGGTCTTGATTATCGGACCGCTTGCCTTTGCACTCGCCGCGACATCGGGATTCACTGCCGCGGTGTCGGGAGCCTGGTCGGCCGCGATGTTCAGAGCGTCCGGGCTCCAGCCTGGCTGGACCGATGTCTCGAACGCCGTCAGACCTCCGGCGATGGCGGGGGCGATGATGGAATACAGTCCACGCGACCAACGCTTCGTGCTGTTCGGGGGATGGGATGGATCGCGCGGGCTAGATGGGACGTGGGTGTTCGATCCCGCGAACCGAACCTGGACCGAGCTCCATCCGGCTGTGAGTCCGATCGAACGAGGAGACGAGATGCTCGTTTACGACGACCAAGCCGATGTGTTCGTCCTGTTCGGGGGCTGGCACGAATTTTCGAACCAAACGTATGCGCGTCTCTCCGACACCTGGACCTTCTCGCTTGCGACGATGAACTGGACCGAGCGTCACCCTACAGTCTCACCGTCGCCACGATCAGATCCTCAGGTTGCCTACGATTCGGTGGTGGATGTGACGCTGTTGATCGGTGGGTTTGACGGCACGAGCTACCTCGGGGACGTCTGGTCCTACTCGCTCGCTAACGACAGCTGGACGGCTCGTCCTAGCAGCTTGCAACCGTCTCCGCGTGCGGACGGGCGCTTGGTGTACGTGCGAGGTCAGAATCGATTCATCCTCTTCGGCGGGAACGACTACAACGGCCCGAATTTTACCTACCATCACCTGGCTGACACTTGGTCGTACTCCTGGAATTCCAATGCATGGACGCCGCTACACGGCTTCGTTGCGCCCTCGGCGCGAGACTATCCCGTTTTCGCCGTCGCCACGGACGACGGGTACGCCCTCCTCACCTCCGGATACGGCGACCGGGTTCCGTTGAATGATGTGTGGGGATTTCGCTTTGCGGACAACGTATGGGTGAACCTCACTCCCCTGCAGTCGCCGCCTCATCGGTATGCGGCGAGTGGCGGCTTCGACTCAGTGAACCACATCTTCGTGCTGTTTGGCGGAGTGGGGATCGGTGGGTTGTTAGCCGATACATGGTATTTTGTATACGAGCCAAGTTCGGCGAGCCCGACCGGAGTCGGACCAATCACAATCCTCGGTCTCGTCGCGATCGCGTTGGTCGTCACCACGAGCGGGCTCGTGCTCATCAAGAGACATTCGAGGAAGGCTCGCTCAGGGCCAACGAGGGACCGGGACACTCAATCGATGACGTCGCGAAAGCATTGAGTAAAAGAGCGGTCGATGGCGTCAGGCCGTACGGCGAGCGTCCTCGGGCGGCGAAGAAGCGGAGTAGCGTCAGCGAGACCTCGCACGTCCTTCCAAAAAACGGTATGAGAAGATGCGCCCACTTTTCCGGGCCGTACTCCGATCTTCCAGATCCGGTTCTTGGTTGCTTAGGCTTTTGTCTTCTCCGACAAGACGCGAATCCATGCGGATTCACGGAGCAAGGAAAGAGGAATTCCCAGAGGATAGAATACCACGTGAAGAAACGGATACAACCTCTGCACAAAGGTATCCGTGCGCTTTCCAGACTTGACGAGAAGGCTGGTTGCGATCGACCCGGCGTCTGCGGTCGCGACGTGGCGGATGTTCTGGATGCGGAACTCGCATGCCTCCAACAGGCGAACAAGGCCCGCCTGACCAAAATGAAACGTGTGACGCGGCAGTTCAAGATCAGACCAGTGAGATCCGAAATGTCGACTCGGCCAGCTCGAGAAGTTGGGGACACCGACAATGAGATGACTGCCCTCCTTCAGAAGTTCGTGGGCCTTCTTCAGATTCGCTCGCGGATCCAAGCAGTGCTCGAGATAGTGATTCATCGTGACCACGTCAAACGCTTCTCGCGGGAGGGTAGCGGTTAAAAAGTCGCCGCTGACGACCGGAAACCCTCGCTTCATGACGACCTTTGAGGCGAGCGGCGAGATCTCGACGCCGGTCACCGTGAATCCGCGTTGGGCCATTTCGGCCATGTAGGCTCCGTTGCCGCATCCGACATCGAGCAGTGTCCCGGGTCTCACCCGATCGGTCGCGGCGGCCCCGAAGCGATCCTCGGCGGCAATCAGAAACCGATGGACCCGCGAAATCTCGCTCAACCACGTATGGCCCCGGTAGGGGTCGTACGCGTCCGGATAGTATCGCTGAAGCTCCGTCCATGTGAGCCGAGGGTGGGTCGAGCCAATGTCGCACTTCGGGCACCAGAGGACTTTGAAGCGTCCCGGCAGTCCGAACCGAGGATCGGACGCTTCGCGGACCTCGAGGCACTTCGTGGTTCCGCACAGCGGGCATTGTCCCCGTGCTTCGCCGTCCGTCATTCCTGCCTCGATTCATGGCCGGAGTGTCGAAAAGCCTTCGCCCGAACGACCTGTTTCGCCGAACGCACCGGACGGCGTCCCGGTGGAGCCCCGACCTTTCGGATTCTGCTTTACTGCACCTTCATCGCGATTACGATATCTTGGCTGAACCCAAACGGCTCGAGGACCTCGGATGCTTCGAGCGAGCCCGCGGCCCACGAACCAAACCGTATCGGGTCGACGACCGTCAGTCCGCAATTCTGATAGGTGTCTCGGACGAATCGCTCGGGATATGCGATGAAACTCGCCGGATCGTCGAGATCTCGAACCCAGAAATCCCCGTACTTCTGTCGAAGCCGCGGCTCGCTCAGCCCTGCCTCGACACTCGGAAGGGATGAGTCTGTTAGTAGACAGAACGTCGCCAAGCTGACCCCGCCTGGACGGAGGACCCGCCGGGTTTCGGCGATGTAGTTCGCCAGTCCATCAGGCGGGATATGCGTGAAGACAGACGCCGCAAATACGAGATCGAATCCATTATCATCGTAAGGAAATGCAATCTCGGAGGCACCTCGCGAGCCCTGCGGACTATACCGCTGGCTAAAGACAGGAATTCGACGAAATCGAAAATTCGGGAAGCGTGCGCTGATGTGGCGCTGACACCATTCCACGGCCTCCTTGGCAACGTCGAAGCCGTCGTACGACCCGGTCGACGAGATGTAGCGCGCGAGTGCCGACGCGACTCTGCCGCATCCACATCCGATATCGAGAATCCTCGAATCGCGGCGAAGCCCGCACAATTCTCGCAACGCCTCGACGTTCCGCTCCGCGCTCAACCGATACAGTTCCGGATCGAGAAACGGCCCAACGTGCAGACGGATCCGAAGCGGCGGTGTCAGTGGGCCTCCCCGGCCCATGATTCGTTCGAGGGAATCTGTCGTGACGTCCAAGAATCGCGCGGCGATCCACCGCCCGGGTGGCGGGATGAACCGCTTCGCGACCCCGATCAATCTGCCTGCCGTTTCCTCGCGAGTCATGAGCGACACTGACGTGATCTCCGCATCAATTGGGAGAATGGAAGTCACTTTCGGATTGACTACCCTTCCCTCGGGCCACCGGTCGATCATTCCGCGTGTCGCTCAGGCTTTCAGGCATGGCGGTCTTCCATGCCCTCTCTAGAACGAATACCGTGTTCAACCATGTGTCTGCCAGGAC
Source organism: Methanobacteriota archaeon (assembly GCA_005878515.1). GTDB lineage: Archaea > Thermoplasmatota > Thermoplasmata > RBG-16-68-12 > RBG-16-68-12 > RBG-16-68-12. The sequence goes on from VBLZ01000071.1 coordinate 6,618, forward strand.
AAAATATCCCTTCGATTCAACAAAGCGGATTAGCGACTCGTTCTTTTCCCAGTTGGTTGTCGAGCTGAATGAGAGTGTTTCACAGCAAATCACCTCTGGAGACCACGAACTAAAGTCAAAAGCCCGGAGGATTAACTCATCCGCACCCTCTGCATCTATTGACATGAAGTGGGGAAGATTTGGGGCGCCATACTCGGCAAATATTTCATTCAGAGCGAAGACCTTGACCTTTATTACCCGAACAATCTGAGCGTCGAATTTCCTCGTGCGTGCCTCGGCCTCGCTTCTTGAGAATGTGCTCATGTCCCTAAATGACATGACATAGAACTCGCTTTCACCCGAACGGTCTAGCACACCGACATTGAGATTAATGTCGCGTTTCCGAAACTTCCGAAACGCCGCGAAGAGAAATGGGTCGGGCTCGATGTTGATTCCTCGACTACCCGATTCATAAAACAGCGCAGTGTTGCTCCCGGTGTAAGGCTGGTTTGCGCCGATGTCGATATACCTCGGATGCCGGATTCCTAAGTTCTCGAGCGCGAAATGGGCAATGATGTCTTCCCCAAACTGCGAATACGATAGCTTTGCGCCGCGAAAGCCGTAGTCGATGACGCCTCGAAGAATGTTTCGAACCGCTCTCACGCTTGACCCCGACCGGACGAAAGCACGCAACTGTGGAGATTGAAAGCTTTCGGTCGATCTTGCAGCGGAGGACGGCCCCGAGAATGCTCCACACCGACAACGGCCGGTCCGGTCCATCCCGCAAAGGGCGGAGCTAAGTGTCCACCTACCTGATCCACAGAGCACCGTTGAGTTGGCGGCATAATGTCGTTTCGGCAAATCGACGGAGTCTCGCGCACCTACCCTGAAATCGTCAGCCAATTGAAGAGAGCTTGGGCCCCGCGGCGGGAGCCAATGCGTGCGAGGGCGAGCGAGAGTAGGATCCACCGCGGGAGCCAGATTCTTCGGCGCCGAAGGAGTTCTAGGGCGGCGCCTGCGACACGGTGCGAGGATCCCCCATTGCGGCTCACGGCTGCCAGAATTTCTCCCATCGACGACATCTGGCGGAGCGGGATGTCCCACACGTCAGGTGGAAGGAACGAGCGAATGATTTCCGCGTCGGCGCGTAGATCGCCGGCGATGGAAGCAAGACGCGCAAACCTGGCCCTTCGTCCTTGTAAACGAGTTGGGGTCGTATTTGTGGAATGTAGGCGCACCGCTGTCAGGGGTCGCGAATCCATCACGAGCGCCAACGATGAGCACCACGCCCGATAGAACAGGTAAGGAGGGATGGCTTTTCGGATTTCGCGAAGCTCGTCAAGGTAGGATTTGATGAGGATACGACGCACGGCCACGGAGCTCCCATTGTAACCCGCACCTCGAGTCCAGATCCTCTCACAATCTGAGTTCGCCCGATGCCCGGGCGAAATCCGGATACGGTCTACGGGGTGAAACATGCCAGGGAATGACGGAAGGTCACCGTTGCGAAACACCAGTTGAGCGTTGTGATAGAATCCGAGCTCAGGATCCTCCTGGAACGCGCGACGGACCTCCTGGAGGCGCAGAGGATGTAGGAGGTCATCGTCGTCGAGGAGCGCGATGATGGAACCCCGGCTGGCTCGGATGCCATCCGCAACCATCGCTCCCCACCTCTCCTCCCGAGATACGACCCACGTTCCCTGCAGTGCTCGCACTTCGCGCTCGAGGTCGTCATCGTGGAAGTCTGCCGCGACGACCAGTTCAAAAGGCGATCCGACGGCGGATCGCACAGAGGCGAGGGCTTCGCCTAGGAACTCTCGGCGACGCCAAGCTGTGACGACAATCGAGCAAGACTCTCGGATGGAGCTGGTCTGCGTCTTCGTGGGGGTGCTTGAGTTCCACGTTGGATCGGAGACGCTCACGGGCCGACCTTCCGGGCCTTGAACAGAGTCGTTTCTCCCAGGTGCCGCCAGGGGAACCGAGTCGCGAGGCGATCGTCGAACAATTCGAGGCTCGCCCTGAGCCGCTCGAGTGCGGGACGGTAGAACGATGGCGGAGGCATGAACACCGGTACACCCGTGGTGGCCTCGATTTCGAAGAGGCCCTGGAGTATCTTGCGCACACGAGCTGTGGTGTAGACGTGGAAGCGCACGGTCGTGCCGTGGATCGTGGCCAAAAGCGGCTCGCAGAATCGTCCGAGCGCCCGCCGAATGCGCAGACGGACAAGCGCGATCGCGGGCTCTGAAACACATAGCTTGTTCGGCAGCGTGAACACAAACCGCGCTCGAGGCTTGAGCAATCCGTAAACGGTCTGCGCGACCTCCCGGAGCGACTCTTCGTAGGCCAGGCTGAAGTTCGCGAAGGCTCCATCGAAGGGGCACCACTGCGATCGCGAGAGTTCGTCGGCGACCTCTTTGAGCCGGCCACGCCACACAAGGACTCTTCCCTCGAGTTTCTGCGTGGCGACGCGCTTGCGTGAGATTTCTACCATCCGGTCTGAAATGTCGAACGCCGCGATGCGATACGTTCGCTCGGCTAAGAACACCGCATCGGCACCCGTACCACACCCAATCTCGACCAAAGCCGACCCCGGGGGGAACGTCGCGAGTATCTCCCGACGGCTAGTTTTACGCATCCACGTATTCACAGGATTCTGCACTGCGGTCGTCTCAATCGTGTCGGCGACCTGATTGAAAGCGCTCCGCGGGGCCTCGATCATATTGCCTTCCTCGCCGGCGCAAGATCGCTTCCTCGCGTCAGGCTATCCGTCATCGGGAGCCAGAGACCTCCCGCTCCAACCGTAGAGGCGGGCGCCACATCGCCGACCGTCGACGCACCCGCACCGTCGAAGATGAACGCCCGCGTCAAATTCCCAGCACGAGCCTCGCGATCGGTAAGATACGCAAGACCCCAGTTGTCAGCAATGAACTTCAGGATCGATGTGTGGTCGGTCGTGCCGTGCTCGACGACCCCGTGCCTCGCGTACGGCGAAACCACAATCATCGGAACGCGAAATCCGTATCCCCATTCGTCCACCTGCGGAGGCGGCACATGGTCGTAGAATCCTCCGGATTCGTCCCAGGTCAAGAAGATGGCGGTCGTCTTCCACGCGGGGCTCGACATGATTCTGTCAATGGCATCCTCCGTCCACGCCTGGCCGACGGCGACATCGCCTGGAGGATGCTCGCTGACGAAGGAGTCCTCAGATGGATCAACATATGTGACCTGGGCCAGGTTCCCGGTCGATAAATCTGTCGTCAGCTGGTCCATCGGGACGAGGTGTGCCATCATGTCCGAATGAGAAGCGATCTCGGGAAAATATGCGGGCAACGGTCCAACTACCAGACCAGGGCTGTAATAGTAGCGCCACGAAATCCCGCGGCGCTGGAGTTGGCCAAAGATGGTGGGCGATGAGAGTTTCGTAAGCCATATCGCGTTCGACCCTAGGCCGTCGCTCGTCCCTGCGAATGAGTACAGTCGGTTGGGAATCGTTGGTCCGAGCATGGCCTGAAAATAGTGATCCAGAATCGTGTAGTTGCCGGCGAGGGACCAATAGTATCCGAGCTGTCGGCGATCGTAGTAGCCAACGGAAACATTCCCGAGCCCTCGAGCCCAAGACTCGGCGACGACCGCGAACAAGTCGTTGGAGCCATTGTTGTAGGCTGCGAGCATCGCAGTTCGACTGTGCGGCAAATCCGGCGTCGAGGTCCCGTTAATCCAATGCGGGGACACGGTCCCGCCTACTCCGTCCGGCAGGGACACGTTCGAAGGGATGCCGTCCGCCCCCGGGAACGTCCCGAAGTAATTGTCGAACGCGTGGTTTTCCTTCATGATGACGATTACGTGCTGAATCGGGGTCGTGTTTGTGGGGACGGCCGCGGGGGGTTGGGATATCTGAGGCGTCATGAGCGCCGAGGTAATCGCGGCCAACGGGCCAAGCGAGGCCGCGAGGAGGACAAGTCCGACCCAGCGACGCTCGGATGCGCCGAGGTCATGCCGCTCGACCGTTGACCGCCTCCTGGTAGACACGCCGAGTCCTCGCGATGACATCCTCCCAGGAGAAGAGCTGTGCTCTGGCTCTCCCCTGTTTCCCCATGTTCCGGCGTGCCGATGCATCGGATGCGAGCATTTCAATCGCAGAGGCGAGGCGTTTCGGGTCACCCGGCTCAACCAGTAATCCCGTCTCGCCGTCAAGGACGACTTCGGGGACCCCACCGACGCGCGTCGCGATCACCGGGAGGCCGGCCGCCATCGCCTCCAAGATTGCGATTGGGAACGAGTCGAAGAGGGACGGGAGGACAAACAAGTCCGCTCGCTGGAACTCCTCCAATAGCTGCGGCCGATCCAGCATCCCGACCAACGTAACCCGGTGTTCGATTCCGAGCCTCCGCGCCAGGTCCCGCACCACCGCATATCCTCCCCAGTCCTCGCCGACGATCCGCACATGCACCGCCAACCCATGCGGAAGTCGCGATACGGCGTGCATCAAGACCTCGAGGCCCTTCTGGTCCGGATAGCATCGTCCGGCGAAGAGGATGCTCGTTCCGTCTCCGTCTCGCAGCCTATCACGGCCCCATGCGAACTCCGCGACGTCGACTCCGTTTGGAATGACCGCGATTCGTTCCCGAGGGACACCCAAGTTTTCAAGATGATCGGCCTCAAGCCCAGTGAGGGCGATGACCCGATGCGCCTGTCGAAGAGTGACGAGGGGGACGAGATGATCGAATGCGCGCTTCTCCAAGCTGGGGCGGCCCGGATCAGAGTGTGGGGTGATGACGAGCGCAGAGCGGTCCAGGAGGCCGCCCAGCGAAGCGGCGAATGTCGGGAAGTATCCGTATGCGTGCCCGTGTACGACGTCCCATCGTCCCGACAGGACGCGATGGATCATGGACGGCGAAACATTCCCCAGCGCATGGGGAAGGACCGCCGCCTTGATGGCTCGGACGCGGTGGACCGGGTAGGGGAACTCCCCGTCGTCGTCGCCGAGACGTTCCAGCGGAGTGTCGGTGCGGAGGTCCGTGGTCAGCACCTCGACTTCGTCTCCGCGTTTCGTCAAGCCTTCGGCGAGGTGCCACACGTGGGTTTCCACACCGCCGAGGGCCGGGGGGAACCGTTGAGTGAGAAGGAGGATCTTCATCGAGGGGAATCTCCGGCTCTGGGTCCGCCAACTTCTTCTGCCGCTCGCTTCGCGCCGGCGAGCCATTGGACCGCTCGCACGAACCACGGTTTCGGATTTCGACGCTCGTCCATCAATACGAAACCGAGCTGCACCAAGTGGATGGCAAATGAAACGGCCAATACCATGAGGACGATTCCGCGCATGGGTCCGAAGGCGGAATTGTTGTCGAGGGCGTAGCTGTATTGTTCGGCGGCCGGGAACACGGGGATGACAAACCGGAGGAGGAAGTCGTTGTTGAATAACAAGTAGCCGAGTCCGAGGATCCAGGTTACGCGGAACAGCCCGGCCCGTTCCGGATGCCACAGCGTGACGTCGAGGAGGAGAGGGGGGAGAAGGTACAGGAGGTATTGCTCGTAGACTTGGGAGCGAAATAGGAAGAAGACCACGGTCACAGACAACATTGCTTGGACGAGGCCCTGAGGGGTCTCTCGCGAAAACCGCCTCGCGGCGAGGATGCCCGCGACGACCACGGCGGGGACCCAGAGCCAGCCGACGACCGCAAACGCGGGTTCGATTCCGGGAAAAATCGAGAGAAGGTCCGGCGAAAACACGACGCCGAGAATCGTCATGCCGAGTGGCACGCCCCGGGCGCCGTACACCAGCGTCCCCTGAAACGGGTCGATTCCCCAGCCACCAAGGAGGAAGGAGGCCGCCGTAAACGCCGCGGGAATTCCGAGGGTCACGATTTGTCGGAGTTTCGTGGTGCCGCGATCACGGATGATGTAGTACGGCACAAAGATCAACGGGAAGAGTTTGAGGAGAATCGCGAGTCCTTCGAGGGCGGATCGCCGTAAAGGTCGAATCATCAGCAACGAAGCGATCCAGACGAACGACACGAGTGCGTCGAACTGACCCCAGACCGCGGAAATTAGGATGGGGTACGGAAACAACATCCAGAAGACGAGGACCTTACGCGCGGACTCGGCCGGCCCTCCCCATCTGAGGACCGCCCGATACGCGGCATAGCCCAGGAACACGTCGCCGAGGATCGGGGGCTGCTTCAGCAAGAAGTAGAAAACGAATCGGTTGTCGGTTGGCAGGATGGCGAACAGCCGATACAGGCCCGCGAGGAGAAGAGACCACAATGGGGGATAACCGACCGACGGCAGTGTCTGATTGAGGAAGGCAAAACTCAACCCCGGAATCGGGTCCATGAACGAGTAGGGACTGATTCCGCGGGACACATACACGGCATTTCTGATCCAGACCTCGGAATCGTAGGGGTGCCCCGTCCAAAAGGAGAGAGACTCCCGCAGCACGAGCCCGATCACGAGGATCACTTCGAGCCTCATCGCCGACAGCCGAGAGCGAATCATGCTATTCCACCGGATGCCAGACGGGCTCATATCGGAGGTGCAACACGCGATCGCGTGCGGCGAGCATGACCGCCCATGTTTCGAGAGGAATGATCACCAGCAGCAACGCAAGGACGCGCGCAGGTTGCGAAAGAATCTGGCCTGCCGTGACCCTGATTGCCAAAGCCGGCTCGTTCGTAAGCAGCTTCGCGAAGGTATTCGGTGATCGCCCCAAGAGGGCTTCGACTTGGCTGTGGCCCCTGAGAATCCTCCGACGTTGCCGAAGCAGTCCGTGCAAGGATTTTGGAATCGCCACGGAAACGCGAGCCTCCGGACAAAAGCGAACCGAGATCCCCCGGAGTGATGCGAGGGCACCGATGTAGGCGCCGTCATTCACCAGATCCGAGGGGAGACTCGTGACGAAACCGCGTCGCAGGGCCATGAATTCGTCGCAGCAGTGGTTCGGACGAGAACGACGAGACAACGTATCCAGCGTGCGGTTATGGAGTTCCCAATGGAAGTCGGCGACGACCCGCATGACTCCCTCACTCGAAGAATCCGGGACGGGCGCTCCACAGGCCACCATCACGCCGGGGTCCGACGCGAAAGGGCGCAGCAGCTCAGTCAGTGCGTCATCATGGAGGACCGCGTCGGCGTTCAGGATCGCGATAATCTCTCCTTGAGCACGCCGGAAAATCTCGTTGAGGCCAGAGGCCTTGCCCCGTCGCCGCGGCTCGTGGACGAGGAGAATCCGTGGGTCCCGATCCTGCCACTCTCGGACGACTCGTTCCGTTCCGTCTGTACACCCGCTCGCGACCACGACGATCTCAATCAATTCGAAGTCTGGCGGGATACGCTGGAGGAGCAGGGACTGAAGGCAAGCCCCGATGGGATGCGCCTCGTTGAAGGCACAAATGCCGACGGTCACTTTCATCGTCGCCGCATCTCCACCAAAAAGTGATCACCGAATCGGGTGAAAGGAAATCGGTTTGCGAACGCCTTGTCCAGTCGCCGAAGGACTCGGATGGACTCGGGTCGGTGGGAGAACGTCCGATGATAGTCGTACGGAGGGACAAACACCGGGACGCCGACGACATGTTCCACTTGAAAATGAGGCAGGAATGGTCGAACGAACGATTGGAAAGAGTACGCGTAGACAGGAATCCCGTACCGAGAGAGGCCCTGCGGCACTGGGTTTCGCTGGCGCGCGAAAGCGCGCCTCGGATCTCTCGCCAGAAAGGATAATACGAACTCCGCAAGGCAGACTCGGTTCCAGATGGCGAACACGACCGAACTGTTCGGCCGCAGAAGGGCGGCGAGGGCAGGAGGAAACGACGCGAGGTCCTCCTCGCAATTGAGGGCACCGTAGGTCGAGAACGCGCCGTCGAACGAATTCGGGCCGAATTCGTCGAGCAGCTGGGTGATTTCGCCCGCAGCGAGTTTTCGTGCCATCACGAGTTCTCGCAGGCCCTCGAGCTCGATCTTTGCCTTGAGCCGTCGGATCATTTGGGCCGATATGTCGGTCGCGACAACCTCGATGCCGCGCGAGGCTAGGACAAGCGTCTCGAGGCCAGGGCCCGCGCCTATCTCGAGGATTCGATCCCCCGGTCGAAAAATTCGAAGGAACACGTCCAGAGAGGTGCGGCGTAAGTCGGCGTCGAACGGGTTGCTCGTCACGCTGCTTTCATAGGACGACGCTATCGCGTCAAAGTACGACTCCACGATTTCCCGATAACTGGCGCGTCCCGAAGCCAGGGGCCGCAACTCGAACGCCTGCACCGACGGTCCGAACCAGCCCCGGACCCTGTCGGCACCAAATTCGGCTTCAAAATGGCGGAGCACTTCACCGGTGTCAGCCCCGTCGATCGCCACGGCACGGCCGGTATATTCGCGGTTACGAGCCCGCCAGACCACGACGGGGGTTGTCTGAAGAGCTTCGGCCCATCCCGGGAGGGAATCCTTCCGCGCAAGAATCTGGAAGCGGCTACCGGCACCGAGAAAACGGATTGGAATTTCGTGCTGGTGGATCGACCCGGTGCCCGGCTCCCGGAGGTACAGGACCCGATCGCAATCATCCGGTTTCTCCACCGAGGACAGGGACGTGGTTACCACTAGCCAGTCTTCACGGGATTACTACAAAGATAGTTATACTTTTTCCACATTCTAAGGTATGGACAGCAGGGATTGAGGCCGTGGGCGGGGATCGCAAGGCTGCGTTGACCGTTGTGATTCCCACCTACAACGAGCGCGTCAATATTGACGCCCTATTCGGTGAATTCGCTCGTTTGAAGAAGGCGTGGCCGATTCCGTTTGACATCCTCATCGTCGACGATGGCTCGCCCGACGGCACCCGGGAAGCCGCCTACAATTTGGGCCAGCGGTACGGTCTCGACGTTCGCGTTCACGTCCGTCCGGGATCCCGGGGCCTCGGCACCGCGATCGTGGCGGGGCTGAACCTATGCGACACCTTCCTGGTGTGCGCGATGGATGCGGATCTCTCACACCCACCGATTCTGATCCCGACTTTGTTTGAGCGTCTCAATGGATTCGACGGGACAGTCGCGTCTCGGTACGCCGTCGGAGGCAGGATCGCCGACTGGTCCCTCCATCGGAGGATCATCAGCCGTGTCGCGACGAGAATCGCCAAATCCGCGTTGGACATCCGCTGCGCTGATCCTCTCTCTGGGTACTTCCTGTTTCGTACCGCATCGTTCCGCGGCATCAAGATCACCGGTCTCGGGAACAAACCGCTTCTCGAGATTCTGGGCCGACAGGGTTTGGGAGTCTTCGAAGTGCCTTACGAGTTTCGCAACCGCGCGGCCGGGGAGAGCAAGCTCACGATGCGAGCGATTCTCGAATACATCCTGCTCGTCCTTCGATTGCACTGGACCCAGCGTGGCCCCTTAGGGCCGTCGAAGGAGACCATCGAAACGGCGGTGGCCGTGACGCGCAACTCTTGATCGAACCACGACGGGTCCGATCTCAGGAGATGGTGGTCCGTTGGACATCCAAGTCGGACCGGACCGTATGCAATACGCCCCGAGGGATCGGTTCCGCGATCATCGCGAGGATCGGCTCCGAGGCTGCGATGACCATCTCTCCTAAGTTATCGATGTACAGCGTGTAGTATTGGCCGTTGGTCTGGAAGTCCCGGTAGACGTGCAACGAATCCCCATCTGAGAGCATGAAATTGAGGCCCGTGAAGCCTCCGTACTTGTCGATCGCCATGTCCCGCACCGCCGTCGTGGCTTCAGCCAGACCCTCATGCGTTCGGCTGGTCAGACGACCGAGGAGAGAGTGAAAGAGGACCTGCGAATCGAGCAGGCCAGGCTCCTCCGGATCGTTCACGAGGGAACCGTTGTGCTGGAACGCCCACGTTACGCCGTCTCGCTCTTCGATGAACGGATGAGCGTACTTCCGTGCGACGAGGCCAGCAGCACTCGCGAGGTCCGCGAACTCCTCGAACAGGTCGTAGTATACGGGTCCCGGCTCACGACCCCCATCATCCGGCAGAAGTGTTGCGGCGGGGGATCGTCCGGTCTCCCCGCCCACCCCGTGCGCGGCCGCGAAGAGCCCTCTCTCTTCTACCGAATGAGCCTCGAGCTTGGCCTCGACGATTACGGATGGAACACGCGCTTGCCGTTTCCCGGGAACGGAGCGCGTCGAGACGATCGCGGTGAACACGGATCTCCCCGACGGAGCGTCCGAATTGACGGTCCTTAGATTGCGAGGATTCCGGTCGCGAGGTTGAAGAGTGAAATTCCAGTGACTGGAAGGAACGCCCGACATCCAGCACAGCTCCCGAATGCGTCGTCCGGCATCTGCACCAGCTGGGTCGCACGAACCGGCTTTCTCCAGTCGATTCAACTCATCGGAATCGGACAGGTCCCCCGCCTTCCGTGCTCGCGCGCAAGCTTCCGGATTTCACGCTGTTGACCGGGTAGAAAGGGATCAATTGTCCGGGTCGAAGAAATCCGTGGCCGCCTGTCGGAAGACTTAAGTATTTTTCATCCAATCGGCTACAATATAATTGGGCGGGCGCGACATACCGTTCGGGTGCGTGGGGGAGTGTGCGAGCATGAGACCACGGTGGAAGCCTTCGGACCATCCCGTTCGTCGTTTGCGATGGTTCCACCGCGGCCCGACCGGAACGATCCCCAGTGGGTTTTCAAGGATGTCACGGGGGAGGCAAGCCCATGAAAGCGGTCATCCCCGCGGCAGGCCTGGGCAGCCGTTTCCTCCCTCTCACGAAGGAACAGCCGAAAGAGATGCTGCCCGTCGTGGACAAGCCCGCAATCCATTGGGTCGTGGAAGAAGCCATTGCCTCCGGTGCGACGGATCTCCTCATCATCACAGGTCGCGAGAAACGCGCGGTCGAGGACTATTTCGACGGCTCCATTCGCTGGGATCATTACCTCAAGGCGAATCACGGCAATGCCCTCCGCCAACTGGAGGAGCTCGCTTCCAGCGCAGACTTCCACTTCATCCGACAACGAGAACCTCGCGGCCTCGGGGACGCCATCCTGCGGGCCGAGAAACACGTCGGGGATGAGCCGTTCCTCGTCCTCCTAGGGGACACAATCCACGTGGCGGACGTCCCTGTCGCGAAACAACTTTGGGACACGTTCCAGCGACTTGGCCAGCCGGTGATCGCCGTCGAGCACGTCCGGCCGGAGAAGATCTCGGACTACGGGATCGTCCAGGAAGACGGCTGGATCGACGACCGAACCGTTCGGGTGCGGGATGGAGTGTGCGAGCATGAGACCACGGTGGAAGCCTTCGGACCATCCCGTTCGTCGTTTGCGATGGTTCCACCGCGGCCCGACCGGAACGATCCCCAGTGGGTTTTCAAGGATGTCACGGGGGAGGCAAGCCCATGAAAGCGGTCATCCCCGCGGCAGGCCTGGGCAGCCGTTTCCTCCCTCTCACGAAGGAACAGCCGAAAGAGATGCTGCCCGTCGTGGACAAGCCCGCAATCCATTGGGTCGTGGAAGAAGCCATTGCCTCCGGTGCGACGGATCTCCTCATCATCACAGGTCGCGAGAAACGCGCGGTCGAGGACTATTTCGACGGCTCCATTCGCTGGGATCATTACCTCAAGGCGAATCACGGCAATGCCCTCCGCCAGCTGGAGGAGCTCGCTTCCAGCGCAGACTTCCACTTCATCCGACAACGAGAACCTCGCGGCCTCGGGGACGCCATCCTGCGGGCCGAGAAACACGTCGGGGATGAGCCGTTCCTCGTCCTCCTAGGGGACACAATCCACGTGGCGGACGTCCCTGTCGCGAAACAACTTTGGGACACGTTCCAGCGACTTGGCCAGCCGGTGATCGCCGTCGAGCACGTCCGGCCGGAGAAGATCTCGGACTACGGGATCGTCCAGGAAGACGGCTGGATCGACGACCGAACCGTTCGGGTGCGGGATCTCGTCGAGAAGCCGCGCCCCGAAGAGGCCCCCTCAGACCTCGCGATCTCCGGGAGCTACGTTCTCACCCCCGCGATTTTCGACGCGATTCGCAGAACCCCGGAGGGAAAGAAGGGCGAGGTCCAGCTCACCGACGCCCTTCGGATCCTCCTTCACGACGAGCCCATCTACGGATACCGCTTTGTCGGCCGGCGATTCGATATCGGCACGAAGCTTGATTGGTTCCGGGCTCATGTGGAACTCACCCTGATGCGCGGCGAGTTCCGAGAGCCGGCTCGGGACTTCCTTCGGGAACTCCTCCGGGAAGGCTAGGTGGAAGGATTCGGCGTCTCGATCCCCCGCCCGCAAGAAGTCAGGCCCTCCTCCCAATATCATATGACCACCGGGAGGGGAACCGATGAGAACCGTTTCGGGCATGACATCGGTGCCGATGTCTGCACCCGCCGTCGGCCCTGCGGAACTCGCGCTTGTGTCAAAGGCGATCGAGACCGGATGGATCTCCTCCCGGGGGCAGTTCCTCACCGACTTCGAGGAGGCGTTCGCGCGCTACGTCCGGGGAGGCCAGGGGATCGCCACGACGAGCGGCACGACCGCACTTCATCTCGCCCTCGCGGCCCTCCGAATCGGTCCGGGGGACGAGGTCGTAGTCCCGGACTTCACGATGATCGCATGCGCAAACGCGGTCTTGTATTGCGGCGCGACACCCATCTTCGGGGATGTCGATCCGACCACCTGGACCCTCGACCCGGCCGATCTCGAACGGAAAATCACCCGGCGTACGAGGGCCGTGATGCCGGTCCACATCTACGGCCACCCAGCCGACATGGACCCCATCCGACGCATTGCCCGAACGCACGGACTGAGCGTCGTCGAGGACGCGGCGGAGGCCCATGGCGCATTGTATCGGGGCAGGTCGGTCGGGGGCCTTGGGACCGCGGGGTGTTTCAGCTTCTACTCGAACAAGATCATCACGACCGGCGAAGGTGGCATGGTCGTCACCCAATCGAAGGCCGTCGCCGGGCGCGCCCGGCGACTTCGAGACCTCGCGTTCGCTCACGCCACTCGGGATTACCGGCATTCGGAACTCGCGTTCAATTACCGCATGACGAACGTGCAAGCGGCAATCGGCCTGGCCCAGCTCCGTCGAATCGATGAGTTCATTGAGCATCGCCGGGCGTGCGCCCGAATCTATGCGGACCTGTTGGGGGACATCGATGGCGTGACGCTCCCCGCGGAAGCTCCGTGGGCACGCAACGTGTACTGGATGTACACGGTCCTCATCCCTGGCGGGGTGACCTCGCGGGCGCGGATCATTCGGCGCCTCGCGTCCGAGGGGATCGAATCGCGGGTCGCCTTCTGGCCCCTCCACCGCCAAGCGTTCCTCCGCAAAGGCAAGGGCGCCAAAGGCCGTTTCCCGATTGCGGACGATCTTTCGCGGCGGGGCCTGAGCTTACCCTCCGGGAACGGGATTACGGAAACGATGGTCGCGGAGGCGGCGCAGACCTTGAAGCGCGTTCTGCGGGAGGACGCTCGATGATTGAATTGGAGCGGCTCCGGGTCCGCGCGGATCGGCGAGGGCGCCTTGAGGAACTGTACCGGACGGGCCCTCGCCGCCCGCGAGTTGAGGAAGTCTACCGAATCACCTTTCGCCGGTCAGCGATCCGCGGCGGGCACTTCCATCGACGGAAACACGAGTTCGTCCTCGTCCTCCAGGGGACCCTCGAATGCGTTCTTTATCGTGCGCGTGGGGGCGTCCTGCAGAGGCTCCGCCTTGGGCCCCGAAGCGGCCTCCTTCACGTCCCTCCGGGTGTGGGCCATCAATTCCGGAACATCGGTTCGGCGCCCGCCCAGGCGCTCGTCCTGTCGACCATGCGATACGACGTAGCCCGGCCGGACAAGGTCCCGGCGAAGCCGTCCGTTTCTGGCCTGATAGGACGACTGTCGAACCCACGACAG
>VBLZ01000072.1 GCA_005878515.1 Methanobacteriota archaeon
AAACTTTAGACCCACGCCGGTCTTCCTTCCGCGTCTATCTGATGTCAGTCCCGCAGAAACACAAGGAACATGCTCCGGCGTCCGTGAAATGCGGAGTCATCACGATTTCGGACAGCCGCACCCCGGAGACGGATGAATCGGGGAAGCTCGTCCGGGATCTCCTTCTCCGCTCCGGTCACGCGGTTCTCTTCCACGCGATCGTGAAGGACGAAGCGAAGCAGATTGTCGATGCCGTCGAGCAGGCCTCGTGGACCTGCGACGCGATCATCACGAATGGCGGCACAGGGCTTGCCCCCCGCGACGTCACCATCGCGGCTCTCCAGCCTCTCTTCCAGAAGACGCTCCCGGGGTTTGGCGAGCTCTTCCGTTCCCTGTCGTACCCGGAGATCGGCAGCTCCGCGATGATGTCCGGCGCGATCGCGGGCGTGTACCACAGTCGACTCGTGTTCTGCTTGCCCGGATCGCCGGACGCGTGCCGCCTCGCCTTGGAGAAACTCATCGTCCCGGAGCTGGGACATGCGGTCGGAGTGATTGGCCATTGACCGCCCGCCTCCATGATCACGAGGACCGGCCCCACGTCGGACATGGGATGCGGCCGCTGAAGGCGCTCATCCCCCTCGAGGAGGCGATGCGCATCGCGATGGATCTCGTCCGCCCAATCGAGCGGAAGGAAACGGTCCCGATCCTCGACGCCCTCCGACGCGTCTCCGCGGAGGATGTGCGCTCGCCAATCGACGTGCCGCTCGCCGACCGGGCCGCGATGGATGGCTACGCGGTCCTCGCGCGCGACACGTTTCGCGCGGGGAGATTCAAGCCCGTGACGCTCCGTCGAATCGAGACGCTCTACGCGGACGGCCTCCCGCGAAAGCGGGTGGCCTCCGGCGGCTGCACGGAGGTGGCGACCGGCTCGACACTTCCCAAGGGCGCCGACGCGGTCGTCATGGTCGAGGACACCGAACGCGAGCGGGACCTCGTCAAGGTCTACTCGCCCGTGCATCCGGGGGAGAACGTCTCCGGCCGCGGGGAAGACATCGCCCGCAAGTCGCTCGTCGTCCCCGAGGGAGAAGTCCTCAGCCCCGCGAAAGTCGGCGCGCTCGCGGCGATCGGCATGTCCCGCGCCCGTGTGTACGCGAAACCTCGCGTCTCGATTCTCACGACCGGCGACGAGGTGGTGCCGCCCGGCAAACCGATTCGCGTGGGCCAGGTGTACGACATCAACTCGCACACGATGGCGAGCGTCGTCCGGGAGAACGGCGGCGAGCCCGTGTCCCTGGGTCGCGTGTCGGACCGCCTCGAGTCCCTCCGCGCCGCGCTGAGGAAAGCGCTCGCGAACGATCTCGTCGTCTTCTCGGGCGGATCCTCCGTCGGCGAGAAGGACATCATCGTCGACGTCCTGCGGTCGATGGGCCAGCTCCTATTCCACGGGATCGCGGTGAAGCCCGGCAAGCCCACGGTCCTCGGGCGCGTCGACGGCAAAGCGGTCCTCGGAATGCCCGGCTATCCGACTTCCTGCCTGAGCAACTGCTACATGATCCTCGCGCCGATGCTCCGCCGGATGGCGCGCCTGCCGCCGGCGTACGAACGAATCGTCGAGGTGCCGCTCGCGAAACGTGTCGTCTCGACGATCGGTCGCGTCGAGTTTCACACGGTCCGCATCGTCGATGGGCAGGCGGTTCCCGCGTACAAGGAGAGCGGCGCGATCACGTCGATGGCCCACGCGGACGGCTACATCGAGATTCCCGCGAACGTCGATTTGTTGGAGAAGGGGGAGCCCGTTCGCGTGACGCTCTTCTGACCGACGCACGGGTTCGCGGTTCCCGGCAATCGCATCCGTCGCACCGGCTCGCCGCGGCGGAGTAATCCTTATAGGCCCGCGGGATGTCGCCCGCGGCCGATGGTCCTCATCGAGCGCGCGAATCCGACGGACCGCCTCGACGTGGAACGTCTCATCGCCGCCTACCTCACCTCCGAAGGCGTGAAGCCGCGGACCGAACGGATTACGTGGGCCGTCGAACAGGTCATGCGCAACCGCGTCGGCGGCGTCGTCCTCGTCGCGCGGGAGAAGCGCGCGGTCGTCGGCGTGGCCCTCGCGGTCTATTCCCCGTCCGCGGAGGAAGGCCGGCTCCTCGTCCTCAATGACTTCTTCGTCGATCCCGCAATGCGTCGGAAGGGAGTCGGGCGCGCGCTCGCGACGCGCCTCCTCGAAGAGGCGAAGGCGATGCGCGTCGAGCGGATCGACCTCGAGGTGACGCCCACGAACACGACCGCGGCCGCGTTCTGGAAGTCGATGGGCTTCCGGACGGGCGGTCGAACCGTGTACGGCCGGGACATCGTCTAACGTCCGTGGACGACCTTCCGGTGCGCACGGAACGCCTCCTGTCCGAACTCTTTCCCGCATTCGGGGCAGCGCACCCGCGGGCGGCTGCGCTCGGGATCCTGGGCGTTCAGGGCGCCGAGGAGCTGGGTCATCTCAAACGCGATCTCCTCCGACTCTGCCTTGGATCCGTGGAACGCGGTCACGTCCCGCATGAAGTCGACGTGCAGGTCGATCTCCGATCCCTTCGGGACGCGCTCGAGCCCGTGGGTCTCCAGGCGCATGTGGAATCGCTTGCCATCGTACAAGCCGCGAAACGCGACGACGTCGAACGGCTCGCGCTTCACGCGATAGCCGAGAGTCAAGGCGGCGGCCTCGATGGCGTGGAGGGTCATCCGCCTCGGGAGAGACGCCTTCATCGGAGTTCCCTTCAGTTTGCGTAGGAGACCTTCGCGGACACGAGGGAGTAGCCGAGGGGGCATTCGAGCTCCCGGCCGACCTCGAGGACCCGGATCCGCGTCCCCGGCTCGACGCCGACGGGATGGCAGAGGCGGAAGTTCGGACACGCGCCGTTCGAACACACGATCTTCTCGTACGCCAGGACGGCTCCCTCGACTCCGGCCCGAGCCGAGACGCTGCAGTCCGGCGCGATCGGCTCGACCTCGACGACCCGTGCGCGTTCTTCGTTGAGGAGGCATAGATGCGAGACATCTCGGACCCGCGTGATCCGATACCGACGGCCGAGATCCTGGTTGAGGCACGCGGTGCGGACCTTGCACGGCTTGCATTCGGGTTGCGGCCCGCGGTAGACGAATTCGTGGCCCACGTGGGCTTGCCTCTCGCCGACGAGCGTGATCTGGACCACGACGAGGGCCTCGGTCGGACTAAGGCGCGGCGCAGCTTAAGGGTCTCCGTTCCGCGTGGCTGCCGCCGACCGAGGGATTCCGACGCCGATACATTGAAGGCGGACGCGACCATGGCGCAGGACGGTCGAGTCGACCAGGAGGTTCCCGGCATGATGTCCTGCATCGTTTTCGGAACTGCGCCGGGAGCCGCCTGAGACCGTTCGGCGTCCCGGCGTTCGTGCGCTCGCCTTGTGAACGCCTCCATGAACCCACCAACGCAAACCGATGCCGAACCGCCCCTACCTGGACGCCAGCGTCCAGTGGCGAATCAATTCCGGGCAGCTGTCCCTTGAGGAACCGGACTACCGCTCCGTCGTGGACGCGATCCTGTCCGCGGGGCTCGCGACGGAAGTCCTGGGCCTGATCAGCGCAGGCAAGGAAGCGAACGTGTACCTCGCTCGGTACAATGGCGCGCCGCTCGCTATCAAATCGTACCGACTGTATCGGACGTCCCATCGCGGCGGAGGGCCCGTGAAGCAGGACTCGATGGGCTGGCGGGCCGCGCACGAATACGAGATGATGCGTCAGGCCTGGAAAGGCGGGGTCCGGGTGCCGACGCCCGCGCGTCGCGTCGAGAACCGTTTCTCGATGCGTTACCTCGGCACGGAGAACGGGCCGGCTCCGCGTCTCAAGGATGTCGTGCTCGAAGACCCCAGGGAATTCCTCGACCAGGTGCTCGATATCGTCCGACGGCTGATTGGCGCTGGCGTCGTCCACGGCGACCTGAGCGCCTTCAACATCCTCGTCCACGAAGGCGAGCCATGGGTGATCGATTTCTCGGAAGCCATCCGGGTGGACCGCGCAGGCTCGTCGCCGTGGGTCCGGCTGACCGAAGCGCGAGCGGCCCTGGAGAGCGGACTCGCGGCCCTTCAAGTGTACTTCCGCAAATACGATCTCCGGATCGACGTCGCGGCCTATGCGAACGAACTCGTCGAGTCGGTCGATCGATTCGGCGTGCTGCGCTAGCGCTCGGCCAGGGACCTCAGACGACCTTCGTGATCTTCGCGAGGCGCTCGGCCGCTTCGAGCGTCAACCCCTCGTCTCCGAGGATTGTGTACCGTTCCTTGTTGACCTCGTGCGCGTGGACGAGGGCCTGGACGACCTCGTCGTCCGTGACGCCGAGCGACCGCGCCGTTGTCGGTGCGCCGATGGTCAGGAGCGCGTCCCGCACCTCCTGCCAATTCCCGGCGTGGAGGTACATCATCATGATCGTCCCGACGCCGCACTGCTCCCCGTGCAAGCCGGGCTTCTTCGCGATCCGGTCGAGGGCGTGCGAGAACTTGTGCTCGCTCCCCGACGCCGGCCGCGAGGAGCCGGCGATCGACATCGCGACCCCGCTCGACACGAGCGCCTTGCACACGAACCACGCGCTTTCCTCGAGGCGAGGCTTGATCGTGGACGCGTTCTCGATCACGAGATGCGCGGCGAGTTCGCTCAGCGCGGCGGCGTACGACGAATAGTACTCGTTCCGGAGGTTCCGCGCGAGGGCCCAGTCTTTCACGGCCGCGAGGTTCGAGATGATGTCCCCGCACCCCGACGCGAGGAGCCGGAACGGTGACTCCGCGATGACGCCGGTGTCCATGATAACCGCGATCGGGGTCTGGGCCGCGAGGCTCACCTTCTCCCCGTCCTTCTGGATCGAGGCGCGCGACGAGACGACTCCGTCGTGACTTGCGGCGGTCGGCACGCTCACGAATGGAACCCCCGCGTTGAAGGACGCGCATTTCGCGACGTCGATCGAACGCCCGCCGCCGACGCCGAGCGCGAAATCGATGTTCCCCTTGCGGATCTTCTCTTCTCCCTCGCGGACTTCTTCCATCGTCGCGTCCGGGATCAAGAACTCCGAGGAACGGATCTTGCGCGCCGCGAGGTCCTTCTCGACGATCAGGCCGGCGATCTTCATCGTCGTCTCGTCCGCGACGATCAAGGCGCGTTTCCCGAGCTTCAGCGATTGACAGACCTCGCCGACCGTATGCAGGGCATCATGGCCGACGACGACATTTCGGGGGAGCTCCATCGCCTTCGTCTTCGAGAAGGACTCCGTGTCCATCGTCGACAATGCGTCTCCCCTAAACCCCGTCCAAGGGGCATTCTCTACTTAAAAGCGACGACCTCGTTCGCGTTTGCTCTCATCCGTGAGGGCCACCTCAGAACCTTTAAAACCGCACCGGCCCTGAGCAGCGCTGGATGGTCGTTCCCCTAGCCCTCGCGCTCGCGACGGTCCCGCCGATGGCGGATCTGGCCCGGGGCGAGGCGGAGTTCCTCCGCGGGAATGCGCATTGCGACGCCCGCGAGTTCTCGGACGCCCTTGTCTCGTACGACCGTGCGGCGGCCTTCGGCTACGCGGACCCGGTGATGTGGAACAACCGCGGCGTGGCGCTCGACGGGCTCGGCCGCCACGAGGACGCGATTCAGGCCTACACCCGGGCGTTGCAGCGCAACCCGACGTACGAGATCGCCGCGTACAACCTCGGGAACGCGTTCGCGCAACTCGGTCAGTTCGAGGAGGCGCTCGTCGCCTACGACCGGGCGCTCGCCATCAAGCCGGCGTACGCGGACGCGCTGTACGACAAGGCGCTCGTCCTCGCGAGGCTGGGCCGGGCCAAGCCTTCGCTGCAAGCGTACGAAGCGCTCGTCCGAACGGACTCCGCCAACGCGGTCTCGTGGACCCGCAAAGGACAGCTCCTCGAGGAGCTGAACAAGTTCGACGAAGCCGTCGACGCGTACAACGCCGCGACCGCCCAGGATGCGCACGACGGAGACGCCTGGACGGGACTCGGCGACGCGCTGTATGCGCTCGAGCGGTACGAGGAGGCGGTGGAAGCGTACGACCGTGCGATTGCGGCGGACCCGAACAACGAGGAGGCGTGGAACAACAAAGGCTTCACGTTCTTCATGCTCGGGATTCACGAAGAGGCCTTGGCCTGCTACGAGAAGGCCCTCGCGATCAACCCGCGGTACAAGCAGGCCTGGTACAACAAAGGCTACACCTTTCATGGGATCAACCGCCTCGAGGAAGCCGTCACGGCGTACGAGAAGGCGATCGAGATGGACCGCGGCGACGAGGTCCTCTGGAACAACCTTGGGAACGCCCTGTACAACCTCGGTCGATACGAGAAGTCGATCCCGTACTTCGAGCGGGCCCTCGAGGTGAATCCTCGATACGAGATCGCGTGGAACAACATCGGGAACGCGCTGAACAAGATGGGCCGCCACGAACTCTCCCTGAAGTACCACGACAAGAGCCTCGAGATCAAGCCCGATTTCGACTACGCGCTGTACGCGAAAGGCCACGCGCTCGACTCGCTCGGCCGTCACGAGGAAGGCCTCGAGCTGATCAGCCAGAGCCTCGAGCTCAACCCGAACTACGACCACGCATGGATGGCGAAGGCGCAGGCGCTCCACCATCTCGGCCGGCTCGAGGAAGCCCGCGACGCGCTGAACAACACGCTCATCCTGAACGGCTCGTTCGACGAAGCCTGGGTGTTCCGCGGCAAGATCCTCGAAGAGATGGGGAACGCGCTCGAGGCGGAGCGTTGCTACGACGAGGCGCTCGAGTGCTTCCGGGCCTCCTTGGAGATCGAGCCGGACAATGCGGAGCTGCGGTACCATCAAGCGGTCCTACTGGAGGACCTGGAGCGCGTGGACGAGGCGATCGACGGATATGCGGCCGCGGCGTCGAAGGCGCACGGGGCCGATAGCCTGCTCCGGTTGTCCGCGCTCTTGCTTCGAGTCGGGCGGGCGGCGGACGCGATCGTCCCCGCCGATGACCTGCGCGCGCGAGACCCATCGGATCCTCGTGGTTGGCTGGCGGCCGGCCGCGCATTGCTCGCACTCGGCCGAGCGACGGAAGCGGAGGTCTCATTCCGAAAGGCCGCGGAACTCGGCGCCCCCGAGGCACACGCCGAACTTGCGCGCACCCTGCAGATTCTCGGCAGAGCCGACGATGCCCTTGCCGTCCTCGCCGGAATCGTGGCACCGAGTAACGAGACGCTTCTCCTGCAAGCGGACCTTTACGCAAGCCTCGGCCGGATGGATGAGGCGCTCGCGGATTGTGATGCCGCGATTCGTGCGAACGCGGATGGCCGCGACCTCGTGTACCGGCGGAAGGGCGAACTGCTCTTGCGCTCGCATCGATCGAAGGAGGCCATGGCGGCGTTCGACGCCGCGCTCGGGCTGAATCCGACGGATCCGGACATCTGGTGCGATGCCGCACGCGCGTGGCGGACCCTGGGCCAAGAAGACCGCGCACGAAAGATGGTCGATCAGGCGTTGCGGCTCGATCCGACCTTCTCGCGGGCTCTCGATCTGCGGTCCGCGAGCCCGGCTTCGGGCTGATTTCATCGTCTCGCATCGATAAATATCGCGACGCGCGAACGAGGAATTATCTTCCCCGTCCGCGTGCTGGAATCGATGGCCGTGAAGATTCGTCGGCGTGCGCGACTTCGCCGCAAGGAGGCGACGGACTTCCTCGGCCGACTCGCCGACGAATTTGGTATGGAGGTGCCTCCGGACGACGTGCCGCTCGACGAGGCGGAGGCCGGCCCCCATCGCCTGTTGCTGCGGACCAACGACGCGATCGCGATCTTCCTCGAACGAGGAATCGCTCCGACGATCCGCGGGCTCCTCGCCTTCCCCGCGAAGAAACGGGCCGTCACGGTCGACATGGGCGCGGTACGTTTCATCTACAACGGCGCGGACGTGATGGCCCCGGGGATTGTCGACGCGGACCCCGGGATTCGCGCAGGCGATATCGTTTGGGTCCGGGACCAGAAGAACGGCCGGCCGCTCGCGATCGGCCGCGCAATCATGGACGGACCCTCGATGGCCCGGGAGGAAAAGGGCAAGGCGATCCAGACGATCCACCACGTCGGCGACGAGATCTGGCGCCTCGGCGAAGAGGAGCCCTGACGTGCCGCGGCTGCGCGCCGTCCTGTTCGACATCGACGGGACGCTCCTCGACACGCGCGACGCGTGGGTCGCGGCATTTGATGCGGGTCTCGCGGCGATTCGCAAGACGTCAATCTCGGGGGCCGAGGCGGCGCAATGGATCGGCACGCCGATCGAGGTGATCTACGCCGAGCGGTGCGCTGTTGTGGGCGACGAACTCACGAAGGCGGTCCGTGAGTTTCAGCGAATCGAGGCCGAGTCCGTGCGCGACGGCATGCGGGCCTACCCGGGCGTTCGCGAGGCGATTGCCTCCCTGGTCGCATGGAAGCTCGCGGCCGTGACGAACAAGCGCCGGGACACCTCGATCGAGGCCCTCCGCGTCTCCGGGCTCCTCCCATTCTTCGCCCTCGTCCTCGGAGGGGATTCGGTGCCACACAAGAAGCCCGCGCCGGACCCAATCTTCGGGGCGGCGTCGGCGCTCCGGGTGCGGCCGGCGGAGTGCGCCGTCGTCGGAGACACGGAGAACGATGTCGTCGCGGGGAAGGCGGCGGGCGCTCGGACGATTGGTGTGACCTGGGGCTACGGCACCCGGGCGCGTCTCGAGGCCGCGGGCGTGGACTACCTGATCGAGACGCCCGATGCGTTGGCGCCACTCCTCCGGGCGCTCACGCCCAGTACGGCTGCCTGAGGTACTTGTACACGGACATGACCGCGGTCACGGCCTCGCCGCACCCCGTCACGATTCGCTTATCCTTTCCGGGATACGAGACCATGTCGCCGCACGCGTAGATCCCGCGGACGGACGTCGACATGTCCGCCTTCACGCGGATCAGGCGATCGCCTTCAAGCTCGACCCCCCAGCGGGGCAGGGGCGTGATCTTCGGTTCGAAGCCGATGTTGACGATCACCGAGTCGACGTCGAGGACCGTCTTCTTCAGCGTCCGGTTGTCGTATACGACGGCGCGCTCGACCTTCCCGTCCCCTTCGAGGCTCGTGACCTCGGCGTTGAAGAGCACCTCGATCGGGCTTTCCATCACGGCTTCGACGTTCTTCTCCATCGCCCGGAACTCTTCGCGGCGGTGGACGAGGATCACTTTCTTCGCGGCCGCGACGATTTCGAGCGCGATCTCGAGGGCGCTGTCTCCGCCGCCGACGACGACCACCCGTTTCCCCTTGAACTCGCGGCGGTCCCGCACGCGGTACTCGACGCCTTTCGTCTCGAATTCCGCCTCGCCCGGCACGTCCAGGCGTTTCGGCTCGAACAGCCCCATCCCCATCGCGAGGATGATCGATCGGCCTTCGTAGACGTTGCCTTGACGGGTCGCGAGCTTGAAGCCGGATGCCTGTCGCTGGACATCCACGACTTCCTCGGCCCGGATCTCGGCACCGCTCTCCCGTGAATGGAGGACGAACAACTGCGCGAGTTCGCCGCCCTCGATCGCGATGTAGCTCGGATAGTCGTACACGGACTTCGTCGGGTACAGCCACTCGAGCTGGCCGCCGGTCGCCTGCGCCTCGAGGATCAGGGTCGACAGCTTCCGGGTGCGGGCGTACACGCCGGCCGTCAAACCGGCGGGGCCACCCCCGACGACGATGACGTCGTAGACCATGAGCGCCAGCGACAAAGGCGCTTCCTTCTTAAACGTTGTCCCCGCAAGGGTGACCGTGGCACGAAAGGTCACGGCTATCTTATGATGGAATGAATAATTATTGCAGGTTTCGGGAACCCGTTCGCAACGTCCGCGATACCTTTAAATTCGTGGTGTCGGCTATGGGGCGGCGCAGAAGGGATGTGGCATGGCCTTCATCAAAAAGCCATTCCGTCGGTTGTCCGAGGGCGCCGAGGCGGATACGTACATCGACTTAGGAGAGCTGAACTTCGAGGGCGAAGGCGGGGCCCTGGGTGAACCTGTCGAGCACCTGGTCAAGGTCGCGGAGGTGTACCGCTACGAGGACATCGCCGACCTCACGACCCACGTGTACAACGGGAACATCCTGTTGATCGACTACACGAGCCTCGCGAGCGACGACCTCGCGCTCAAGCGCATCACGGCGGAACTGAAGAGCGCGGTCCGGGATTGCGGCGGGGACGTCGCCGTCGTGGGCAAGAACGTCCTCATGGCGACTCCGGCTGGGATCAAGATCGACCGGGCGAAGATCAAGGGCGCCTTCTGACTACGTCCGGCGACTCCACCGGGACGGCTTGGGCGCCTCGTACGGCTTCGCGGCGAAGCCTTTGTCATACGTCAGGACGAAGTAGTCGCGCGAATGGTTCGTGTGGCGCATCTTCGCGCACCGGAACAGCAATTGGACCCGTCCTTCCCCCGCGCCGCTGAACCGCAGTTCGAAGACGCCGTCCGCGAGGAACGAGACGTCGTTCGCGACGCCGCCCCGCGCCGGATCGACGTTCGCAATGACGTACGTCGTCACGCCCATCGACCGCAGGAAATGGAAGAAATGGAACAGTTCATTCCGGACGTCCTGCAGGTGAGCCATCGAGACGAGCACGTCCATCGTGTCGATGACGACGAGATCGATCTTCTCGCGCTGATTCCGTCGGACGAGGAAGTCTTTCAGCACCCGCAGCCAGTCCCGGATCTCCTCGGCGCCTTCGTGCTCGACGCGGAGGCGCGCGATGTCGACGAGGAAGTCTTCCTCGTTCCCGAGGCCGTGGTGGCGCATCGTCCGAAGGATCGACTCGCGGCTCTCCTCGACGGTCACGTAGACGCCGCGGCGACCCGCGGCGCGATTCTTGATCAGGATGTACAGCGCGAGCGACGTCTTCATCGAGCCGCCCGGTCCGGTGATTGCGATGACGCTGCCCTTCGGCACCCCGCCCTCGAGAGAGGTATCGAGGCGGCCGACGTAGGTCGGGAGGCGTTCGTCTCCGGGCGCCGGTCGCGCAGACTCGACGGCCAACGCGGCCACCTGCTCCCTCAGCCTCCGGACTTCGTCGCGCAGTTCCCGCAACTCGGCGTCCAGGTTCTCCGGCGGCTTCGCCGGCTCTCCGGGCTTCGGGGCCCGCACCCACTCCACGTCCACACCGTGCGCCATCCCGTAGCATAATGCGAACCGCGCGCGTTAACCTTTTGCCGAGGTCCATCGCACATCGATTCGACTATCAGGTCTGAGAGGGGGACCGCCATCGCCCGGGATGGTGAGAATCAACGGAGGGACGGCGGCGCAGAACTCTTAAATAGCATAGACCCCCCATAGGAGCCGCCCGAGGCGACCCATGGCCGTGAAGACGAAGTCAGAGCGGGGACCGGCCGGGACGCTGACCGTCGACGACCTCACGCGGGCAATCAAGAACTCGATCGACCGGACCGGGATGAAGGAGGAAGAGGCCCGGGCGATGGCCCAGCACGTCCTCAACTTCTTCGGCTACTCGGAACGGATCATCGACAACGTCCTCGAACCGGAAGACCGGGACGCGTTCTACATGCTCGAGGACTCCGGCATCCTGACGACGGAGAGGGAGGAGACGACCCTCTACGACGGCCGGGAATGGCGGATCCACTACTGGATGTTCCGCAAGGAACGGATCGCGGAACTCGTCGAGGCGCAAAAGGCCAAGGAAGAGGCCGAAAAGATGGGGTCCGTCTACGACGACGTCCCCGAAGACTTCTGGGCCTCCCGCAAGGAGAGGCCCGAGGCGCCGAAATAGGCCTCAGCCGAAGGCGAGCTGCACCGCGCCGCCGTGGCGCCGGACGAGATCCATCGCGAGCGAATGGGGTAAGGCCATCCGTCCGTCTCGGAACGGGAACGCCCGGCCGAACTTCTCGACGGCCCGCACGGCCTTGGCCCCTAGTTCGTCCGTGAGATAGGCGCTGTCCGAGTCCGCGGAGGCGACCAAGGTGAGGGGCAGTCGAAGGTCGTCCGCTTCTTCCCGCGTGAGGACCGCCGCATAACGGTCGAGGGCCGTCCGGTCGAACGGATGCGGGTCCCCCTCCCGCGTGCGGCACTCCGGCTCAGGCTCCGCGAGGAGTCGAGTCAAGGTCTTCTTCTCGACGACCAGCCCGGCGTTCAGCCGGCCGAGTTCGAATGAGATCCAGCGATCGATCGAACCGGGCGCGACCACGGCGGGTTCTAGGCTCGCCGAACCTGAAAACCTTTCCGTGGGGCGAAAGTCTTTTGCGGAAATCAGGTGTTCCTTGCACGGAGGGAGGACGTTTTGGCAGCCTCTGCTGTCTGTCCGAAGTGCGGGTTCACGAATCAGCCCGGCGTTGCGTTTTGCGTTAATTGCGGGAGTTCGATGGCGGCCGCGGGGCCGGCCACGCGGGCTGCGCCCTCGGCTGGGACACCTCCGGCCGGCCCGTATCCGGCATACCCGGGCTACGCCCCTTACGCGTTCGGCCCCTCCCCGCTGGAAACGGATCGCCGTCGGCAAGTCGAGCGGATGAAGTGGGCGCTCCTTCTGGCACTGATTGGTTCGCTCATCTACTGGATTCCGTTCTTCTTGAATATAGTCGGGTTTGTCCTTTTCATCGTAGCAGCCATCCTGGCCATTTTGGGACGCAAAGCCTTCGGCTCGACTCATAGCCGAAACGTGATCCTGTCTGTCGTCGTCTTCGTTGTGGGGGTCGTGATCGCAGTTGGCGGAGCTTTTGTCGCTGGATTCACTGCCGTCTTTTCGATGGGCCCCTCCCCCACGCAGGCGCAATTCGCCGCCGCGGTGCGCGATGGCCTCATGAACGGGCTGATCGTCGCTTCGATCGGAACGATGGTATACATTGTGTCTGCGGTCCTGTTCACGTTCGCGCTGCAAAAGAAGCCCGGCCGGATTGTTCTGTGGATTGGATACGCCGCGGCGCTCGGTGTCCAGCTCGCGACCTTGCTCGTGATTTTACCGTCGATTCCGAGCATCGCAGACCATGCAGCGAGCGTAGTGTTTTCGGGTGGTCAGTACGATCCGACGAAAATCGGCCGCGCGCTCGATGTGCCGACCTCGCCTGTGTCGCTGCTTGGCGTCGTGCCAGCGCTGTTGTTCGCCGGGGCCAACTACCTCGCTTGGTCGCGCATCAACAAAGGGGAAATCCCTCCTCCGTTGACGCCGCCAGGCATCCTGTCCGGGATTGACGCCCCAAGTCCGCCGGCTCCGCCGATCAATCCGATGTAGGGGGCGCTGGCTCACTTCTTCTTCGAGATGACGTGGGTCACGAAAAACTTCTGGCCGTCGTGGTTCAACGCGAGCGCGTTGTGGTCGTGGTTCATCCAGCGCATCTTGATGCAGCGAAGCCGCAGCTGCACGTCCGTCTCCCCGACCTCGACCTGCCGCAGATTCAGGATCCCGTCCGCGAGGAAGTCTTCCCCCCATTGCGCGAGGCGCGTCGAGCCGAACGGTTGCTCGGCGATCAGGAACGTCGTGAGGCCGAGCTCCTTGATCGAGGAGAGGAAGTGGAACATCTCCCGCCGCGGCGTTTTGATCTCGGAGAGGGCGTACAGCGCCTCGAGGCTGTCCAGCCCGAGCACGCCGTACCCGCTCGAGCTCACGGCTTCCTTGATGATCTCGAAGAGGATCGTGAACCAGTCTTTCGACGATTCCGACCGCTGGAGCCCGCGGCGGAGCTGGCCCATGTCGAGGATGTAGACGCTGGACTCGTGGAGGTTCTTCATCCCCATCCGCGCGGCCCCGGCCTTGAGGCTGTCCATGTCCTGTTCCAGGCTCACGTACAGCGACTTGACGCCGTTCAGGCGCGCGTTCTCGTGCATCATCCAGAGGATGAGGGAGGTCTTCATCGTGCCCGGCGTGCCGGCGACGAGGACCGTGCTGCCCCGCGGGATCCCGCCGCCGAGGGCGCGGTCGAGTCCGTCGACATACGTCTGGAGAAGGGGGACTTCGATGTCCATCGTAGGCCGCACGACGAGGTCTTCGTTATAAAGCGATGGCGTCGCCGTTATCGAGGGAGATATTCATCGGTGACACTTATTCGCCGAAACCCGATTTCGGAAGGAATGCTTTTGTAGCCGCGGTCCGTTGCGCCCGGCGAGAAGGGATGGCCAAGCGGGATGAGGCAGCCCTGAAGCTGCTCCGCTGGGAGCTCGAGGGCCATGGCAAGGTCGTCATGGAAGCGATGCTGCGCCACCCCGACAAGAGCTTGGCCGAGGCCGTCGACCTGATCGAGCAAGAGGTTCCATCCTTGTCCGCGAGCGACCCGTCCGCCAACGAACCGTCCACCGAGATGCCCTCGCCCGTGGCCCCGTCGCGCGGCCGCTCCCCGCCGGAGCTGGACGCGTTGAGCCAGGAGTTCCAGACGTTCCGGCATCTCCTGCATCCGAAAGAGGCGAAAGAGGTCGAGGCGACCCTGAAGGAGCTCGTGCGAAGCCAGGACCGAGAGGCGATGACCGCCCTCCGACGGCGGCTGCGGGCGCTCTCCCTCCAGGCCGCGTTCTGGTCCGAGCTCGCCGCCGGCCACAAGGAGTCGAACGCGATCGCCCTCGTCATCCTGCGGAAAGGTCGCGAGGTCCTCGCGAAGGCCGGCGAGACGGCGTACCTCGACCAGCCCGAGGTCGCCGAGATGATCCGTCGGGAATCCGAGCGGCGGGCGAAAGGCACATACGTGCTGCATCTGCCGGTCGGCCGGCTCGTCGTGATGACGGGCGAGGGCGCATCGATCGCGGCGCTGTTCCGGCGGGCGCCCGGGAAGGACGTCGTGCAGGTCCTCGTGAAGACCGTCGAGGCGATCGAAGAGAACAAGGCCGCCGCGACAAAGACCTTCGGGAACGACAAGCTCGCGGCGAAGTATGCCGAGGCGCTCCTCAAGCTGCTCCAGAAGACCTCACTCTGACGTCGGCCTGGCGATCTGAAAGCGGCCGTCGTCCCGGCTCAGCGCGAACGATCCGAGGGCATGCCGTGCGCGGCGCATCTTCACGCACCGCAGGCGCAACTGCATGTCCGTCGCGCCTTTCGCGAAGTGGCCGAGGTACAGGATTCCGTCCGCGAGGAACTCCTCCTCGAACGACGAGAGCTTGCCATGGTCCCCGGACGGGACCTCGGAGATCAGGAAGCACGTCGCGTGGAGGGACTTCAGGAACCCGAAGAAGTGGAAGAGCTCGCGGCGCGGGTTGTTCAGGCGGCTCAGGCTGTACAGGGCCGCGAGGCTGTCGATCGCGACGAGGTCGAACGCGTTCACGCGTACCCGCTGGTCGATGTACTTCTGGAGGACGTCGAGCCAGTTCTTCGTGATCTCTTCGTCCTTGTGCTCCAACCGGATCCGGCCGATGTCGAGGATGTACAGCTCCATGTCGTCTAGGCCGGTCATCCCGAGGTCCGTCATCGCGGCCCGCAGGTCCTCCTGGCTCTCCTCCAGCGTGATGTAGAGGGCCTTGGATCCGGCCTTCACGTTCTCGTACAGGATCGAGAATGTCAGCGCGGTCTTCATCGTGCCCGGCGTCCCGGCGACGAGGACGAGGGAACCGCGGGGGATGCCGCCGCCGAGCGCTTCGTCGAAGCCCTCGACGTAGGTCTTCATGCGGTCCATGGGAGGACGTCGAACGAGCCGGATGGCGCTATAAAGGGGTGGTGGGGAGATTATCAGAGATGGAAGCAGCCTGCCCGATGGGACGCGCCCTTCTCCATTGAAGGTCCGCCTTCTCGCGGCTTTCGATCTCTGAAGCCAGGTAAATCAGAGAGCGGATGTTCCGCATCGTTCGGAGCGGGGTTACCTATATGCTCGGCACGAACCTACGCCGGTCGCGATGGCCCTCGAGGCGATCCCGCAGGCCTTGTGGTTCTTCCTCCCCGCGTTCGTCGCGAACCCGATGGCCGTCGTGTTCGGAGGCGGGACGCCGATGGACTTCGGCCGAACCTTCCGGGACGGCGAGCGGCTCTTCGGCGATGGGAAGACTTGGCGCGGCCTCGCGGGTGGCACCGTGTCCGGGGCGTTCCTGGGTTTGCTCCTGACCGTGCCAATCAACCTCTTCGCACCGAATTCCACGTGGTCGTTCGGATCGTACGGGGTGGCACTCGCGGCCTCCGCGGTCCTCGCCATCGGCGCGCTCCTGGGGGACCTAACCGGGGCGTTCCTCAAACGGCGGATGCACAAGCCCCGCGGTGCAAAAGCCCCCGTCCTCGACCAGTACGATTTCGTCGTCGGCGCCCTGATGCTCAGCCTCGCGATTCCCGCGTGGTCGATCCCGCGTTTTTTCTCCGGAGACGCGCTGCTCGGGCTCCTTGTCATCATCCTTATCACGCCCGCCCTGCATCGGGCGGTGAATGTCATCGGATTCCGGATCGGCCAGAAGCGCGAGCCTTGGTAAGCTCGACCGGCCGGGCCTCATCGCCGCGCTGAAGGCGTGCGGCGCTCTCCAGTTTGGGACGTTCGCCTTGGCGTCCGGGAAGACCTCGTCGTATTACGTGGATATCAAGAGAGCCATCACTCGGCCGGACCTGTTGCGGACGATCGCGAAAGCGATGGCTCCGTTCGCCCGCGGCGCGAGCCGGATCGCGGGCGTCGAGCTCGGGGCGGTCCCGATCGCCGCGGCCGTGAGCCTCGCGAGCGACACGCCGTACATCATCGTGCGGAAGGCCGCGAAGGAGCACGGCACGAAGCACGATTTCGAGGGCGAGTTGAACCGAGGCGATCTCGTGCTGTTCGTCGAGGACGTCGTGACGACCGGCGGCACCCTGCGCGGCGCGATCGATCGGCTGCGGGAGCATGGCGCGGTCGTCGAGGACTGCGTCTGCGTCGTGGATCGAGAAGAGGGCGGCGCGATTCTGCTTGCCGAGGTCGGCGTGCGCCTTCACGCGCTCCTTCGCGCGAGCGAACTGGTCGGTCGGTGAGAGAACGCGCCATCGGTCCAGGCGACATCCGTCGCCGCTGATACCTACGAAACACTTTCGGCTATCTCCCCTCCGTCCGTTGATACCTTCCACGACGCGTGCGCGGAGAGGGGAGAATGGATCCGATCTCCGTTACGTGGGAAAACCGACCAGGCGTCCCCCCGGCCCTCACGGTCACCCAGCTGGCCCGCATCATCCGAGACACGGTGCGGGCGAACCCGATACTCTCCCGGATCCTCGTACGCGGCGAGGTGAGCAACCTGCAGCCCGCGCCATCGGGCCATGTCTTCTTCACCCTGAAGGACGCGACCGCGCAGCTCTCGTGCACCGTCTTCCGCGAGGATGCCGAGGTGCTCGGCTTTGATCTCGAGGACGGCATGGACGTTGTCGTCTCGGGCGACGTCGATGTGTTCCCACGCCGAGGGTCTGTCCAGTTGCTCGTCAAGGCCGCGACCCCCGCGGGCGTCGGCGCGTTCTGGGCCGCATACCAGAAGACGCGCAAGAAGCTGGCGGCGGAGGGCCTATTCGACGCGGCGCGGAAGCGCCCGCTCCCGTCGTTCCCTCGGACGATCGGGGTCGTGACCTCGGAGATCGGCGCCGTCGTGCACGACATCGTCACGATCTTGCGCCGGCGGTACCCGATCGCGCACATCGTCGTCGCACCGGCCTTGGTCCAAGGACCCGAAGCACCTGCCAGCTTACGCCGCGCCCTCGCAGTAGTCTCCGACCGGGTCGACGTCGTCATCGTCGCTCGCGGCGGCGGTTCGCTCGAGGATCTGTGGTGCTTCAACGACGAGGGGCTCGCTCGGGCCATCGCGGCCTCCCGGGCCCCGGTGGTCAGCGCGATCGGCCACGAGACGGACGTGACGATCGTTGATTTCGTGGCGGACGTCCGCGCGGCGACTCCGAGTGCCGCGGCGGAACTCGTCTCGCCGGACGCGACGGAACTCATGGCACGGATCAACGGGGCCGGCCGATCGCTGATCGGAGAAATCCACGAGGCGCTGCGGAGCGTTCGAAATCGAGCGATGGCGCTGAGGGAACGGTTGTCCCCACGGGCTTTGCAACGAGGCGTCGAGACAAACCGATCGGTCCTTGAACGGTCGTTCGCCGGGCTGTCGTCGGTCGCGCCTCGGGAGGTCACGCGGCATCGGGGACGGCTCGAAGCCATCGGCCGGCGCCTCGACGTGCTGAGTCCCCTGGCGACGTTGCAGCGCGGCTATGCGATCGCGGAACGGGAGGACGGCCATGTCGTCGCGCACGCCGCGGAAGTCGAGTCGGGCGACGCCCTTGCAGTCCGGTTCCAGGACGGCCGGATCCGGGTTCATGTCAATGAGGAAATGGAGGAACCATGACCGAAGAGCCGAACTTTGAGGAATCCCTCGCAGCCCTCGAGGCGACGGTGGATGCGTTGTCCCGCGGTGACCTGCCGCTCGACCGCGCCCTCGCCGTCTTCGAGGAAGGACTCGGCCTGTATCGCCGGTGCCACGCGATCCTCGCGGAATCCGAGCAGCGCGTGACGAAGCTGATTGCCGCGGCCGAGGGACTCATCGAAGAACCGTTCCCCGTCGAATGAGTGCGCCCGGCCTGCCAATTCTCGATGTCCGCCGAGCGTCGCCCCTCATAGGTCCCCGGAGATCTCACTCGGCATCTCTTCCTCGTCGAGGACCCGCCATGGCTTCTTGTACCCGACGCCGCCGCGGGCTCGGCTGCGGCTCTCGCCGATCGACTTGTAGTCTTCTTGGATCGTAATCGCCTGCTCCGGCAAGCTGGCAATCGAGACATCGGACAGGTCCTCGCACATCCGGACCAAGTTCTCCTCCGTGTACCCGAACGGCGCGAGGAGCGTCTGTCCGGACCGGCACAGGAGGTGGATGTACTCCCATGCGTCCGGCTCCTCGTCTTCCTGGAGGAACTCCGCGACGCGCACCTTCCGCTCGGAGTCGCGGGCGCGGGCGTCGAGGAGCACGTACCGCACGGACTCGCCCGGCTCGACCGCGAAGCCGCGCTTCTCCATCTGTTTCAAGGCGGCCGCGGTGGCCGTGAGGACGACGTACTCCGGGAGGGTCCGCGAGACGCTCTTCGTGAGGATGAACTGGTGGACGGGGATCGCGCGGTCGAGGACGCACTTCGCGGTCCACCGAAGGATGTCGACGGCCTTCGGGATGCGCTCTCGGAACTCCGCGGCGGTCGACGCGATGCTGAGCTCTCCGAGCATCGCCTCTTGGCAGATGTTGATGAACTCCGGGGTGTCGTGTTTGCGGAGCTCGATGCCGCGTAACTTGAACTCGTCGTCCTGGAAAAGCCCGTAGTAGCGGTTCAGCGCGCCGACGCCGGTCGTCTTGCACGGGAGGAACACAATCCATTTGTAGCGGCCCTCGAGCTCGATTGGGAGGCCGATGGAGCCCGCGATGTGCTCGCGGACTTTTTCGATTGGATCCGCGTTCGGCTTGGCACGCAGCCAGACGGAATCGACGATGCCGTGGACGACCTCGTAGCCGTGCGATTCCGCGATCTCCATCGTGCGGACGAGGATGTTCCGCGCGTACGCGTTGATCGCCTCGTGGCACTCGATGCGGCCGAATCGAGCATTTTTGTATCCTTGATATCCAAACGACGTCACGAGGGTCCACTTGAGAATCGTGTCGCGGCCTGTGTAGATATCTTGGAGCGGGCCCGGCTCCTTCTTCATCTTCTTGTAATACCGCCGTCGCTCGATCAGCGGCTTCAGCACACGACCGACGATCCCGACACGTCGCGTGCAGAGATGGTATCGCAACTCGGGAACGGGGAGGCCGTCGGTCGTGCAGCAAGAACAGTCGAGCGTCTCCGCCGAGATGTTGTACTTCACCATGATGCTCGGATAAAGGGACGAAAAATCAAGTTCGTAGAGGCCTTCGTGCACGCCCACTTCTGGTTCGAACGTGAAGCCGCCGCGGTCCCCGCGTAGGAGATTCTCCGCATCCTTGAAGTCCTCCGGTCGATTCTTCTTCCACACCACGAGGCAGCCGTCGTGGTACGCCTGGTTCACCTGCATCGCGGAGAAGGCCGTGCCAGGCGTGAGCCGCGCCTGCTCCTGCGGCGTCAGCGTCGAGAGACGTGACAGTTCCGCGAGGCCTGCGAAATCGCTTTCGCGAAACGCGAAGTGCCCGCGGTCCAAATGCAGCCGGCCTCGCAAGATGTACTGGCCCGGTTTGTAGACGATCTTCCCGTACGTGAAGTAGGATTTCGCCTTCACGCCCACGAACCGGTCGGGGTCCCGGCCTAGCTGCATCTTCACCCCGAGCTCGGAGGCTTTCGCGGCGAGGTACGGCATCAGGAACGCGTCGCCGCCGTCCGTCATGAGGACGTCCGGGTCCTTCGACCGCACGACCGCGTCGATTCCCTTCAGGATCGTCTCCACATCCCCGTCGATCTCGACGTCGTCGACGCGGGCCCCGAGGAGCCGGTCCTGCATCCGCGGGATGCCCGCCGGATTGTCGACGTGGAGGTCGAGGAGGGATTTCCGCAATGCCGGCAAGGGATAGTCGAGGGCGAAGTGCTCCTCTTCCGCCCGCCACACGCCGTTCGCGTAGTGCAGGAGCCCCATCGGGAAGATGTCGTGCTCGATCGCATACCGCTGGCTGAAGCGCAGGTCCACGTTGAACAACCGATGGTCGACGTACCCGCCGTTCGAGTCGAGGATGTGCGCGAGATTGCGGATGTCGCGGTAGTGCCGCGGCACGATTTCCAGGACGGGTCTCCGCTCGTCGTCCTCGAGGGCGATTCGCTTCGAGATTTCTCGCACCTCGCGCACGCCGTCCAAGATCTCGATCCGTCGGCGAATCGCAGGGAGCTCGGGCGGCGGTGCGTGCAGGAAGAACGTCGGCACGACCCGTCGGTCCTCGATCCGATGCGCGCCCCGCTCGTTCCACAACCAGAGGACCATCGAGTCGCGGTCGTAGTCCCCGTACGCGTCGATGATCCAGCCGTGCGTGGGCGGGCTCCCCCGCCATCACGAGGTCCGGGAGACCTCTTGAGACGACGCGGGAGGGAGGTCGGTGAAAGTGTGCGTGAGGAGGACCTCGTGGGGAGCCAAGAGCATCCGCATCTGCACGGAGAGCCCGCGCCAGCGGTACCACCGCCATAAGACCCGACGGGCGACCCGCTCGAACCCGAGGGATTCGAACAGGCGCATCGAGGGATCGTTGTCCCTCGGCACGGCCGCGAACACCCGATTCGCTCCGCGAGATCGGAAGAGCCGGAGCGATTCCTGCACGAGCCCCCGTCCCGAGCCCATCCCGCGCGCCCCCGGGTCCACCGCGACGAAGTACACGTACCCGATGGGCGGCGTCCCATGGAAGAGAATCCCTTCGAGGAAGCCCGCGATTGACGATCCACCCTCGGCCACGAGGAACGGCCAGGCGTGGCGCATCCCGCGGACCGCGAAGTACGCGTACACCCGGTCGAACGAGGCGTGGGCAATCCTCACGATGGCGTCTCGGTCGGCGACGGTCGCTTCACGAATCCGCACGGGAGTTGGAATCGTCCGCGGCCGAAGAACGTTCTCGTTTCAGCGCCTCGATGTCCCGTTCCATCTCCACGAGGATCGAGAGGAGCGCCAAGATGCTCGGGTCGATGTGGGCGCAGTAGCTCGCGGCGCTCGAGTGCTGCCTCGACTTGTTCAAGAGGCGATCGAACAACTCGCGGTCTTTCTCCCGCAACGCACGTCGATAGTCCATCCAGTCGTTCAGGATCGACTCCAGATGGAGGCGGTACGTCGGAATCGTGCGGCCCACGGAGGTTCATGGCGCGGGACCATAAGAGCGGGTGCGGGGGAGAGGTCGGTGAAAGTGCAATGTAGATGCGGGGGCATCCGCAACGCCGTTGGACGCTGAGGAGGCTTCTCGACTCCTGATCGAGGAGTACAGCCGTATGGCCCGCACGTACGACGAACACGTGACGCCATATCACGCACCGATCGCTCGACGCTTGCTCGAGCTCGCGCATGTGGAAGAGGGCGACCGAATCCTCGATATCGGATGCGGCACGGGGATCGTTGCGTTCGAAGCGGCCGACGTGGTTGGCGAAACGGGCGTCGTCGTCGGGATCGACCTCGCGAAACGCGCCGTGCAGCTTGCCGCGGACAAGGCCGCGGCCGCGCGGCTCCGGCATGTCCGGTTTGAGGTCATGGACTCCCGCGCCCTTCGATTTCCCTCCGGCTCGTTCGACGCAGTCCTCTCGGGCTTTGGTCACCCTCTCTTTGGGCGCAGGCGGTGCTTCGAAGAAGTCCGCCGCGTAATCGGTCCCGGAGGATGCCTGGTCCTGTGCACGTGGAATCCTTCCAAGGCTCCGTCGAAAGCCGCGAGCAGCCTGGTTCGCGAAATGCTAGAACGACGCCGGCCGGCGTTCGTGGCGTCCGATGTCGCGCGACTGATTGAGGCCCGAAAAGTCCTCGCCTCCTCGGAGGAGGGCAAGGAGACCCAATCCGCGGACAGCTGGGTTCGCCTCTTCCGAAGGGCCGGCCTGTCGTCGGTCGAAACAATCGAGGAGACCCATTGGGCCACGTTTCGAGGACCGGACGAGTACCTAGCGTATTCGTTCGCATGGGGCGACAACGAACGGGAGCTGCGCCACATGACGGCCGAGAGCCGAGAGTCGTTTCGCCGGGAATTCCGCGAGCGGGTTATCCCGATGATCACGGACGAAGGCCTCGTCGTAGATTGGAACCTGCGTTACTTTCTCGTTCGGGAATGAGGCCCGAGAGCCGGGCTATTCCTTCGTCCAGCGTCTCATCTTCCGCAGACACGCGCGCCGGTCGTCGGGGATTCCTTTGAATATCTCGAGGGTGACGGGCCCCTCGTATCCGCGGGCCTTCAGCGCCCTCGCGTCACGCTCGAGATCGATCGTGCCTTTCCCGAACGGCAAGTGTTCGTCGCCGGTCTCGCCGTGCCCCCCATGGTTGTCGTGCGCGTGAACGAGCCCAAGTCGGTCGGCGAGCGACGCCATGTACGTGCGTGCGCCGTCCGTGCGATTGTCGAGATGCGCGTGACCGACATCGAGGCAGTATTGGAGGTCCGGCACCGCATCGAGCACTTTGCGCATGACCTCCGGAGGCTCGTCGACGTTCTCCACCGTCACGACCGCCCCGCGGTCCGATGCTGCGCGCACAAGGTCGGCGAACCACGAGGCTTTCGTCTCCGGGGAGATTCGCGGCGCGGACCGCGCCTCCATGAAATGTGCGTTGAAGACATGGATCCCCACCGGCTCGAGCACGTCGATGAAGCCGACGAACCGGGCGAGGTCCGCCTGGTGGAAATGCGATGGCGGGAGGTGAGCGGTGAACAGGGGAAGGCGCTTCGCGAGGTCCTCCGCCTCCGCCGCCAACTTCGTTGGTTCCCAAGTGAGCCACGTCAGGTCGAGCTCCGCGTAGTCGAATCCGGACTCCCGCAGCTCTTCGACTTGTTTCGGGAACGGCTCGCGACTGTACGTCGATCCGCCGATGCGCACGGCCGCACGAACCAACCGGCCTGTATAAGATTTGCCGCGCGCCTTTCATGAGGATCTCCGCAATGGCCTCGGCGTGGTCCTGGAGATCCTCTGGGCGGTCCTCGCCGGCACCGGCATCGGCCTCTCGCTCGCGGCGCCGCCGGGGCCCGTGAACGCGATCATCGCCTCCCAGACCGTCACGCGATCGTGGCGAGCCGGGTTCCTCGTCGGCATGGGCGCGACGACCGCAGACACGATCTTCCTCGCGGTGTCCATCGTCGCGCATTCCGTGGTCGCGAGCATGCAAGGTTGGGTTCCCATCATCGCCCTCCTCGGGGCCGGCGTGATGGCGTACTTCGCCTGGAACACGGTCCGGGCATTCCGACGCGCGATCGACATCACGGAATCCAAACCGGAGGAGCACGCGAAGTCCTACGCGACCGGCTTGAGCGTGAACATCACGAGCCCCTATCCGATCCTCTGGTGGCTCACCGCCGGCCTCATCTTGATTGACCAGCTCGGTCGAGCAGTCCTGGTCGGATTCTTCTCGGGTCTCCTCCTGTGGATCTCGATCTTCCCGCTCGCCCTGCGCGAGGCCCAGCGTCGCATCGCGCGCACGTATCAGGCGGTCCTCGTGATCTCGATCGTGTGCCTCGCGGCGTTCGCCGTCTGGCTCGTATGGTCCGCGGTCGCAGCGCTCCTCTGAAACCTACCACCCGAGTCGCAAGTGTTCCGTCAGCCGGATTTCTCGGGAGCCGCCCGCCACCCCGAACGCCGGGATGCGCGGGGCCGCCACCGCGAAATCGTCCATCGTCGTCTGGTCCGGGGGCACCGCAGCATACCATTCCGACGTCCCGGTGTCGAGCCGGTGGATGAGGACGCCGCCTTTTCCGTGGGCGATGCGGATCACGCGGTCGGCCCCCTCGTACAACTGCCGTCGGATCGACTTGCGGCGATGAAGCTTCGCCAGGCCCGCGTTCGTCACCAGGCCGACGACCTCCCGCTCCCCGACCGTCTGGCGGATCGCCCGCATCGACCGCTGGAAGAGCTGGTGGGCCTCGCCCACCTCGACGTCCTCGTCGAGGAACATCGTCGGCAGGCACGCGAGGACCACGAGCCCGGCGCGCGTCTCCTCGATCTTTTTATCCAACATATCCAATATTAACGTGGTCATCTGGTGACACGTGAAGGCCCGGGCCACATGGACCCGCGGCAGGATCTCCTCCCGCGTCATCGCGGCCCGCTTCCCGAGGGCGACCATGCCGTGCGGGTCCACCGAGTTCCCGCCGTCGAGGAAGACGACTTCGTGGCCCTCCATGACCGCGCGCACGGACAGCAAGGTCGTCAGGTGATAGACGAAGTCGGAGCCGCTGTCGATCAGCGTGATCTTGCCTGCCTCGAACGACCCGAGGATCCGGTCGAGGGTGGGCACGAGCGTCGTGAGAGCCGGCCGCGTCTCGACGCGGACCTCCGGGACGACGATGGCTTCCGCGGCGAGCGCGATGGAATCCTCCCCGCGATTCGATGGCGATGGCGATATAAATTCGGGGACGGAGGGGAGGTCGGTGAAAGTGCCTTACCCGCTCAGGTCGCGCCGCATCGCCTCGAGATGGAAGTCGAGGTCCCGCTCCGTGTACCGCCGCCACCACGCTGCCGTGAGCGGGATCAGGATCCGACC
This sequence comes from Methanobacteriota archaeon, assembly GCA_005878515.1. Classification (GTDB taxonomy): domain Archaea; phylum Thermoplasmatota; class Thermoplasmata; order RBG-16-68-12; family RBG-16-68-12; genus RBG-16-68-12. The sequence goes on from VBLZ01000072.1 coordinate 25,038, forward strand.
GATGTGCCTCGGTCGCACATCCGCGTCGAGGGTCACCCGGGTGCCGGCGCCTTCCGCGTCGAAGCGATACGTGTACCGGACGTCCGCCGCGGGATAGCGCGCCTCGACCGCGTACCCGTTCGGCGGATCGAGGATCACGTGCTCCTCGATCGTGACCCGCATCGGACGCGTCGCGCGGTCCTGCAACCAAATCTCGTTCCCGGTCCGTCGCAGGATCGTTCGTGTGCTGGTGGCCGGCGAGCCGGGATGCTGGTGGTCGTCCGTGCGGAAGTCCGTCCACCACGCGAAGACCGCATCCCGTGGGAAGGGCGTCGTGCGCTCCACGTGGACCATCATTCGACAGGGACCACCCGAACGCCCACGCATGAACCTCCCGGTTAACCTTGTTTAAGGTTGAATGGGACGCAGACCCGGTGTGACCGGGGGCCCTTAACTCGACGGCGGGGGCGGTGGTGCAGCCGCGGTCGCCGCGGCCGCCCGGGCCCGGCGCTTCCGGCGGAGCGCGGCTGTCTGCATGAACGCTCCCAGGGCGAAGACCCCGAGACCCGCCAGCGCCGCGGTGATCGTCGAGACGACCTGCAAGAGGTACAGGCCGAGGGCGAGCAGGAGTCCACCGATCGCCGCGGTGATGATCCCAATGATATCGTCGATGTAATAGTACGAGATGCCGAAGACGACGATGAGGACGAGGATCGCCGCGATGAGCGGCGTGTCCAGCTGGCCGGCCGTGAACTGAGCTCGGCCGCCGAGGAGTCCGTAGACCGCGGCCCCGGCGAGGAGGCCGACGAGGAACGCCAGGGCGACCTTCACGAGTTTCGTGAACAGGATACTCCCTATCACCGCGCCGACGATCGCCAGGATGAGCCCGGCGAGGTCGCCGCCCAGGGCGGCGCCGAAGAGGTACCCGACCACGGCGCCGAGTAGGGCTCCGATCATGGACATCACAGTCGCCCACAGACCGTGGCCCCAGAATGCGAGGGCGAGGCCCGTGAGGATGAGGACCCCCGCGAGGAGGTATCGGATCTCGGGTGAGGTGATGATCCCCGGGAGCGCCGCCATCGCGTGTCGATTCGGCTCGCACTATAAAAAGACAGCGCGGGCGTTCTCCGATCTTGTTGGAGGGCCCTCGATTATCCACGCCCAAAGACATCGTCCGCGCGCTTGGCGATCTCTTGGACGGCGCCTTCATCGAGGATCCCGCCGCCGAGGATGTGCTCGCGGACGTTCAGGTCGTCGTAGCTCAGGACGTCGATGACCGTGGGGATGCGGATCGCGTCGCCGATGACGGCAACAGTCCGCAAGGGGAGCTTCGCGATGATGTTCTCCCACATCTTCTTGTCCGGGACGCCGGCGAGGGCCGCCTCGACGTCGGACGGCTCCTTGAGGGACATCACGAGGCGGTTCGCGAGCTGACTGCGCACCTCGTCGGAGATGCGGGACGGTCGCTGGTCGACGAGGGCGAGGATGAGATTGAACTTCCGTGTCTCGCGGGCGAGGCGGCTGAACGTGTGTGCGTACGGTGCGATCTCGGGGCTCAGGAACTTGTGAGCCTCCTCGAGGAACAACACGAGCCGCGGGTATTCCTCGTTCCGCTCCGTGTACAGCTCGAACAGCCGGCGAGAGAGGATGTTCGCGACGAACAGGTAGACCATCTGGTCCGTCCCGTAATCGCCGAAGTCGAGGACAACGCTCTTCCCGTCGCGGATCGCCCCGAGGATGTAGGCAAACGCATCCTTGGCCTGCGTCATGGCCTTCAGGAACGGGAGTCGATCGAGCCGGCCGATCCGCCGCTTCAGGCCCTGGAGGGTCATCTCGTGGGCCCTCTCCGATCCGAGCATCTCCATCGTCGCGTCCTTCACGGCGGAGATGAGGTCCCGGCCTCCGCGAGTCTTCGCGATCTCGTATAGCGTGTCGACCATCGGCGCGGTGAGGTCCTGCAAGGCGACGATGAGGTCTTCCGGCGTGATCTCGCCGGTGTCGAGGACGAACGGCTTGGCCTCGCGGTTCTTCGGATCCAGGGAGAAGATCTCGACCTTCCCGGGGAAGAAGAACTTCAGGCCTTCCGTCTTGTCGGTCGCGCTGAACACGCCGTACTCGCTGTGCATGTCGAAGATGAGGACGGATCCGACGTCCTTCGAAAGGATGCCGGCGCATACGAGCTTGTTCAGGATCGACTTGCCGGTGCCGGTCCGACCGAAGATCGCGAACGGTTTCTCGACGAGCTTCTTCATGTCGAGCTGCACGTGGAACGGCTCGACGCCGGTGATGGTCCCGAGCGTCGCCGACGTCTCCGTGACCTCGTAGATTCGTTCCACGTCGTCCCGCGTCGCATGGCGGCACGAGGAGAAGTACGGCGGAATCGTCTGCGGCTCGCTGAGCTTCTTCGTCTCCCGGTCCACGAGCTGGATCATCCGGAGCTTCGCCTTGCTGTAGAAGATCGGTCCGCCGTATCCCTCGTGGGTCTCCGGGCGGGGCACGATCACGTCGGCGATCGTCGAGCCGGCGAGCTGGTCCGCAATGTCGCTCTCTTCGTTTAGGACGTCCTCGACGAGGCAATAGAAGTCGTACCGCGCACCCTCGACAATGACCGGGAACGCGATCTTCAGTTCCTCGGGATTCCCGAGCTGGAGCTTCGCGACGAGGCCGTCAATCACGGACGCGGCGACAATCTCGCCGATCTTCATCGCAGGTCCCTCGCGACCTTGTCCAGGTACTCGTGGAACGCGCTCCGCTTCCGCCCCTCGACCTGCGTGAGCCCGTCCAGGATCGTGCGGACATCGAGCCCCATCCGAAGCGCCATCTTCATCACGCTCTCCTGGTACACGGGCTTGAGCTGCCGGACGGTGACCGCCATTCGGTGAGCCTCGATGAGGGGCCACGGATACCCGACGGACACCAGGCTCTTGCCGTACGCCGACAGCTGTCCGAACGCCTCGTCCGGACGGTCGCGGAACGTCCCGAGGTCCACCCGGAACCACTTCCTCGCCCTTGGATGCAATCGGGCATAATAGATATCGCCGTAGAGAAGGCCCTCCTTCTCCACCTCCGCGGCCTTCGGGGCACGGGCATACGCGAGCGCGTCGGGAGGCAGCCGGTCCTGACACCGGACCATCAACTCCTCGTCCGTGAGGACATGTCCGAAGGCGTGGAGCTGGCTGTCTTTCGAGATTCCGACGAGCAGGTGCCCGCGTTTCTCGCACACCTCGACGAGTCGCTCCATCACGGAGAACTGCTTCGGGAATTCCGACAGCGTGCCATCGACCGCGACGATGCACCCCTCGAGGTCGTCCGCGAAGTTGATGGCCGTCTGGCCCTCGATCAGCCGGCGGTATTCGTTGACCATGTCCCGCGGCTGCTCCTCGCGCCGGTCTTTCGTGAACTCGAAGAGGGACCGGTGGAGTTCGTCCTGGGTCGCGACGAACTCGGCGAATGTCGACACCCCGACCATGCGCTGCACGAGCCGCCAGTCCTTCCTCCGGAAGGCCTTCCCGTCGAACGCATACCGCAAGAGGCCGACGGAGATCAGGGCGAGCCACCAGCTCGAGAGGTTGAGGAGGAACGAATACGAGCCGTCGACCGCGATCATATCCTTCGCGGGGTCGGCGGTTCGGAAGGTGCGGAAATCCGGGACGTCCTCCAGTGGGGGCGGCACGTTCCGGTGATGCTTCACGAGCAGCTCGACTTCCCGTCGCATGTCGTCGACGTAGCCGACGCGGGGGCGCTCGGGGTCCGGAGCCTCTTTCGTGTCATCCCTTCGGACCAGAGGGCAACCCTC
>VBLZ01000089.1 GCA_005878515.1 Methanobacteriota archaeon
GGCAGCGCCTCAAAGTGATCGTCACCGTGATCGTGGTCCTGTTCGCGCTGTTCCTCACCACCGGAATCGGCTCCGTGACAGTCTCTGGGACGCAGATTCCGATGCTAATCCCAGCCCTCGGGCCGACCAACCCGAACGTCGCGACGCAATTTGTCGTCGCCATGAAGGATTATCTTGTGCCGGAAAGGGTCGGAGGGATCCCTCTAAACTTCAGTTTCGCACCGCCGTGGGACGCGTACGTGGTCATGTTCAAGGTCGCCTTCTTCCTCGCGGCCGTCGTCGGCTCGCCGGTCATCGTGTACGAGCTGGGACAATTCATCGGACCTGCACTGAAGCCGTCCGAAAAACGACTCATCCTTCGAATCACCGTCCCGGTGGTCTTACTGTTCCTCTCCGGCGTCGCGCTGTGCTTCATCGTCGTCTTGCCTTTCACCTTCAACCTCCTCTATTCGGTGCAGACCGTGCTCGGTGCGAACTTCCTGGTCCTCTATGGTGACGACTTCATTGACTTCGTCCTGCTATTCACCCTCGCGTTCGGCCTTGCGTTCCAGCTTCCGGTTCTCATGTATGGCCTATCGGCCCTTGGAATTGTGTCGTCCGACTTCTGGAGGAAATACTGGCGCTTCGCGGCGATCGCGATCTTTCTCTTCGGCGCGATTATCACGCCAGACGGCAGCGGAATTACGATGTTCCTGGTCGCGCTTCCGATGCTCGGCCTCTATGTCGTCGGGTATGGGGCGGCCGTGCGGGTCGAACACGCCCGGGCACGTGCGAAAACCTGATAACCCGGTCGTCCTTAGCTCAAAGGGAGGCCGAAAGAATGTCTGCGTTTTCTCCGATTGACATCGCGGCCCAAATCGAAGGCATCGAGTGGGTTGTCATCCTGATCATCATCGCGGTGCTCCTGCTCTTCGGACCGTCGAAACTGCCAGAGCTCGCTCGCGGTGTGGGTCGGGCACTTGGGGAATTCCGACGGGGCCGGATGGAAATCGAGCGGGAGATCAGCACGGAACTGTCGACGATGGACGCGCGCGACATGCGGATGCGCGTCGAGAAAGCCGCGGGCGCGCTCGGCGTGTCGGCAGGCGGCCGGAGCGAGATGCAGTTGAAGCTCGACATCGCGCGCGCGGTCGACAAGGCCCAGGACGAACAAGTCGTTTCCGCGGCCCAGGCGATGGGCGTGTACAGTTCCGGATCGGACGTCACCCGCCTGAAGGAGCAGATCATCAAGGCGCTCAACGTGTGACGGTTTTCTCCCGGTGTCACAGGGTCGCACGTTAGCTTTATCCCGAGTGAGAGTCTACCCGCGCCCGTCCCCGGAGCAGGGCCCATGGCGAGCCTCGATTATGCGTATCGGCGACTCGTGAACACCCTCGGGCCCGAGCGCGTTGCGCGCTCCGAGTTCGAGCGGATGGTCTACAGCCACGACTTCGCATCGCTGCCGAAAATCGCCCTGCTCCAATGGAAGCTCTACCCCGATTTCGTCGCCCTGCCGCAGACGACGGAGGAGGTCGCGGCCCTCGTCAAGCTGAGTGACGAGAGCCTGCTTCAGATCACCCCGCGAGGAGGCGGGACCGGATGGTACGGCGGCTCGGTCCCGAACCGCGGTGGCGTGATGATCGACATGCGGAAGATGAACCACGTCGTCGCGTTCGACCCGGACGGTCGGAAGGTCACCGTGGAAGCCGGCGTGACCTGGAAGGACCTCGAGGACTTCGTGGAATCGAAAGGCTTCGCTCTCCCGGTCGTCCCGGTCAACGCGATCGGCAGCACGGTGGGCGGCGCGATCAACTCCGGGAGCAGCGGGTTCGGCGCTCCCCGGGGCGGCAGTTTGCGCGACGCAATCGCGTTCTTGAAAGTCGTCCTCCCGGACGGAACCATCCTGAAGACCGCTTCGGAGGCCGATGCGGACGGCCATCTGGCGAACCTCACCCCCCTGTTCTTTGGGGCGGAAGGAACCCTGGGCGTCATCACGGAGGCAACCCTCCGGGTCGTCGCCAAACCGGAAGCGTCGAAGGCCTTCGCGTACGCGTTCCCGTCCTTGGCCGCCGCTGCGCGCTTCGTGACGGATATCGTCGACAGCGCGATTGTGCCGTACCACGCGGCCGTCGCGAGTCGGGACCACTTCATTTTCGAACGGGCCCTCCGGCCCGACAGTCCGGATCCGGCCGACATTGCGATCGTCGCCGTGCAAGGATCCAAGGACGAAGTCGCGGACCAGGAGCGCTCGGTGGACGTTCTCGCGGCGAAGGAGAGCGGCGCGAAGCTCGCGCCGGCGGTGACGGATCCGCTTTGGCGGGACCGATACGACAACTACAGCGCCCGCCGCCTGAGCCGGGGCCTCGTGACTTCGTACAACCTCGTGCCCGTCGGCCGATTGCCCGAAGCGGTCGAGACCGCGATCGAAATCCGGGACAAGCTCAAACTGAACGGCGCGGTCCAGGCATTCCTCGTCGACAGCACGACCGCTGCCCTCGTCCCGTACGTGCTCATGGACGACACGCGCCCTTCCGGCGGCACGGCCCTCGGGTTCGTGAAGCGGATGGGCGACGCGGCGTTCAAGATGGACGGCCACTCGATGGGACTCGGGCTGTTCCTCGTTTTCAACTTGCGGAAGATGCACGGCCGCGCGACGTCGTTCATCTCCTCGGTCAAAGTCGTCTTCGACCCGCGGAAGAAGATCAACGGGGGCAAGACGCTCGAGGTCTGGACGAAATACCCGTGGCCGGGCCTCCGCGCGATCCCGCCGCCCGGGATGGCGGTCGGCCTCGAGATCGCCGCAGTCCTCCGGCGGGCAAAGCCGACCCGCGATCGCTTCGTGCGCGCCTACGAACACGGCAAGGAGGAGTGACGTGGGCCTCCTGCGAGATTGGAACTACATCGAAAAGGCCGTGCAGATCCCGGCCCTCTCGGAGGTGATCCGCGAGGCGCTCATCCGCGCCTTGTTCGTCCGGGACGACCGCGTCCTCCCCAGGGATTTGATTGGCGACCTCAATCGTGTGCCTCCCGTCACGGTGAAGGTGAAGGACGACGGCGAGGTCCGCAAGCTCGTGCGGGTGCTGAACGGCCAGGAGAGCACGGTGTCGCTCGGACTCTCCGCGGAAGACTACCACTATTTCCGAACGCAGCTCGGGGTCGGCCGCACCCGCGAGTTCGGCGCGGTCATGCGGCCGCGAATCCTCCTCACCTACGACTGGATCGTCCCGGAGCAGAGAGGCGTGCAGCTCGACTTCAACGGATACGCGGGGATCGAGTTCGCGGACGACGCACACCGCGCGATCGCGCAGGTGGGGGCGACGTGGAAGCAACTCTACGACGGAGCTCCGGCGAAAGGCCACGCGGTGCCGTTCGTGCCGACGGTGCCCTTAGACTTCGCGATCGGCGACGCCCTCTACGGCGACGCGCCGTTCGCATCCTATCGAGGAGAGTTCGCCTCCCATGTCAATGCCCTGAGGACGATCTCGCCCTTCGGACATCGGGCGCGGCTCGGATTCGAAGAGGTGGCGAACAACGGGACCGCGTACGACCTGTTGCACGCGACGGTCCCCCTGGCGGCGGAGTTCTTCATCCCGGTCGCGGTGGCATTGCGCCTCGAGGCGAAGCCGGCGGCCGGCAAGACCTTGACGTATGCGTTCGACGACGGGCCGAAGCTCGCGGTCGCGCTGGACAAGCTGAGCCGGACGACGCAGATGCCTGCGTGGGCGCACGTCACCGACGCCGTCGCCGCGAAGATCCTCCGGCCGGCCGTCGCAGCCGAGGCATTCACAGTGCAAGTCTCCGTCGGCGGGACCACGAGCGGGCTCGCTCCGAAAGAGAAGGCGATCGACACCGCGATGGCCGGTTTTAAATCGAAGAGCGCGGAGGTCTCGAATCCGTTCGACGTTCCGGCAGATGCCTTTCGGAAGACCGCGGACACGGTGGTGCGATCCCTCTTCGTCGGTGAGGTCCGCGTACCGGCGAAGGCCGTCGGAGACTTCATCACGAAGATCCGCGCGTTGGGCGACCAGAGCGCCGCGAAGGCGGGCGTGTACGCGAGCCTGCGGGCGACCGGGACCGTCTCGACCTTCCCGTTCTTCGCGGCTCCGAAAGACCGGTCGAAGGTGTACGACCTCTCGAAGGGCGTCCGCGCCATCGCATCCCGGATCCCCGGCGCCGCGTTCACCTCCCGCCTCGCCCATCTCTGGGAGGAGGAGCCGAACTTCATGCGACGGATGGCGTTCCTTCGCTCCCTGAAGGTCACAATCGACACCGCGCACGTCGTCCAGCCGCTGGTCTCGCCGTGAGCCTCACATCTGCGGAGCGCCGCATTTCGGGCAGATCGCCTGGCTCGCTTCGAGCGGTGATCGACAGGCGATGCAGACCCCGGTCTTGATGCGGATCGGGAGCATCGAAACGAACACGCCGAGCGGGATGAAGGCGAGCGTCAACCAATACACGCCGGTCACGATCCCTTCGAGTCCGATCGCGACGAGGAAGACCCCCGTGATCTTCATGATCACGATCAACCGCCCGGCCCGGGGGAGGTTCTTGATCGTCTGGATTTCCTGCTTGTACGTCATCCGCGGCGCCTTGCGGGCCTTCACGGTGACCGGAGGCGAGGCGCTCTCGGTCATCCGCCGCCCTCCTCGTCGGGGGTCTCTTCCTCCGTCTCTTCCTCCGTCGGCTCCTCGGACGGTTCCGCGGATTCCTCTTCCGTCTTCGGTTCCGGCTTCGGAGGAGGTTTCGGCGCAGGTGTCTCCGCTGTCGGTGGGGTGGCCGCGGGCTTTATCGCAGGAACCGGCGCGGCGGGTTTCGGAGCCGGGGCCGATGCGGCGGCCGTCGGCCTTGTGGTCGTCGGAGTCGCGGCTGCCGGCCTCGGGGCGAGGGGCGCCGCCGGCGTGGTCGACACGACCCGGCCATCCTTGACCTCGAACCCGTGCTTCGTGACCATCGTGATCGCATCGACCGGGCACACGATTGCGCACTTCTCGCAGCCCACGCAGTTCTCCTCGATGATGATGGCCTTCCGCGACGTGTACGAATATTCCGGAAGCGCGAACTTGCGGTCCACCATGCCGATCGATTCGAAGGCACAGTTGTCGAAGCAGTGCGTGCAGCCCATGCAGATTTCCTCATCGACGACCGCGAGGGTGCCGCGTCCCCGGATGTACTCCTGCGTGCGGACCTTGAATCCCTGCTTGTATCGGTCCTTCGCGAGCTGGAGGTTCATCTGTCGAACGGCTCGGTAGTACCCGGTCAGCGGGTCGGCAGGCGCTTGCGGGACTGAGGCGGGCGCGGCAGCGGGTTTGGCGGCGACCGCCGGAGAGGTGGCCATCCATCACCCCCTTCGGCCGGGGAGGGGTGGCTCCTTCCGCTTCTGGTCGATGTTGCTCCCGGTCGGCCAATCGCCGGGGAGACGTTCCGCGAGGAACTGGGTGATGTCCATCACCTTGAATCCGTAGCGCTCCTCGCCCGGTTTCCACTTGTTCTCGTGGTGGAGGCATCCGAAATGGGTGAGGCACTTCGGGCATGCGACCAAAAGGTAGTCCGCATCGACGTCCGTCGCCTCGTCCATCCGCTTCGCCGTGAGGCCTTTCGTCTTGTCGTTGCAGTACATCATCTGGGCGACGCCGCAACATTGCGCGTCCGCACGGAACGTCTTCAGCTCGACGAGTTCCACGT
>VBLZ01000090.1 GCA_005878515.1 Methanobacteriota archaeon
GCCACGGTGGCCGCCATTCTCGTCGCCCTCGTCATCGCGGTCGTCGCATCCGCCCCGAGAGTCCGACCGGCCAACTACACGCCGTTCCTCCCGAGCGGGCTGGGTTCGATCGGCACGGCGGCCGCCCTGATTGTCTGGTCCTACCTGGGGTACGAGAACACCTCCAACGTGGCGGAGGAGTTCAGGAATCCGGAGCGGGATTTCCACCGCAGCGTGGTCATCAGCGTCTTCCTGATCAGCGGCCTCTACCTCGCCATTGCGGTCGTCACGGTCGGCACCGGCGCATACATGGTCGGGGGCGGGGCCACCCCCTTTGCCGCGATGATGTCGGACGCCTTCGGTTCCTACGGCGGGGCAATCGTCGCACTCCTGGCTGTCTTCGTCACCTTCGGAACCGTGAACGCGTACGTCGCGGGGATGGCCAGGGTCTACTACGCGGCGGCCCGGGACGGCGTCTTCCCGAAGATGCTCGCCGCCGTCGATCGCCGGACGGGTGCGCCCCATCACTCACTCGTCTTTCTGATTGTCTTGGTGCTTCTGAGTCTCCTTGCCTTCTACATCCTTGCCGTGGACTTTGTGTCCGCATTCCTCATGGCCAGCGGCGCAGCGATCCTGACCTACGTGATCGGCTCCATCGCGGGAATCCGGCTTCTCAAGGAACGAGGGATGCGGCGGGCGCTTCCCTGGATCTCCCTCGCGGTTTCCGTGAGCCTCCTGCCATTCATCGGCTCGCTCCTGGCGGCGAGCGTTGCGATTGCGGGTGTTGGACTCCTCATCAGCTGGGCGCTCTCGCGACGAAGAACCGGTGGGAACCGACGAACGTGAGGCAACGCACAGACCCTTGCGCGCTCCTGACAAGGAGCCGCAGTCTCGTTCGAAAAGGAATGTGAATTAGCTCAAAGTGATGACGACGTTTCCCTTTTTGTGGCCTCCCTCGACATACCGGTGAGCCTCCGCAATCTGCGCGAGCGGATAGCGTCGATCGATGACCGCCCTTAGCTTTCGCGCTTCAATGAGGTCTTTGAGGAAGACGAGATCTTCCGTCTTCGGCTTTGCGATCCCACCGATTACCCTCTTGCGTCCGCCTACCGAGGCCCAGGGCTTTCGGAGAACTGCTCCCAGCAACAAGTCGCTAGCATAGACGCCTCCTTTCTTGAGGGATTTCATGCACGCGGAAAACGAAATCTTGCCCACGGTATGGAAAATGAGATCGTACGTTGCGGGCTTGGTGAAATCCTCCTTCGTATAGTCGATCACATCATCCGCGCCGAGCGACTTCACCAATGCTAGATTCGCGGTGCTGCAAACCCCTGTGACGTCCGCCCCGAAGTATTTGGCAAGCTGTACTGCGGCCGTACCCACCGCTCCGGATGCTCCATAGATGAGGACTTTTTGACCCCGCTGGATATTTCCCTTCCTCAGGAAGTGCAGCGCAGATAATGCCCCAAAGGGAATGGCGGCTGCCTCCTCGAAGTCCATGTTGGCCGGTTTCGCGCCACGTGGGCCCTTTTCAAGGAGACACGTGTACTCGGCATACGTGCTCACACCCGCTCCGAAGACTTGGTCCCCGGGTTTGAATCGTTTCACATCTTTGCCTACGGCTTCGATTTCTCCGGCTAGCTCAGATCCGAGTATGGGTCTCTTCGGTCTTGTGAGCCCAGCGAAAAACCTCACGATGAATGGGTCGGCCTTTCGGAGGCGGACATCCCCCGACGTCACGGTTGTCGCGAATATCCTGATCAGTACCTGATTGTCCCTGGGGGTGGGTTTCTCCACCTCTTTGACCTGAAGAACTTCGGGCGGTCCGTATCTGGTGCATACGGCCGCTTTCACTCTTGTTCCCTCCCTGACACCCATTCTCATTCATCAATTGCGGTCGTGAAACCCCGTCTCGAGGGACGGAGAGGCGATGCTGACCCCCGCATGCCAATCGGAGTAAAGATACGTTTTCCGGCCCCGGCTCTCAATTCTGGCAGCCCAGTCAGACGCAAGGGCCGCAGGGGGAATTGATTCGAAGACAAGTTCAATATGCGGCGGGCGGTTTGGCGTCCCGCGAACCCACAAGGAGCTACCGAAACATGCCGCAGAAGACGAAGAGACCACCACGCGAGATCGAGACCGCCGTGAAGACTGTCGTCCCGTGCCTCTGGTTCGACCGCCAAGCGGAGGAGGCCGCGAGGTTCTACGTATCCCTCTTCCCGGATTCGCATGTCGACAAGGTCGTCGAAGCGCCTGCGGACTTCCCGAGCGGGAAGAAGGGAGACGTCCTGTCCGTTGACTTCACCCTGATGGGCCGAAAGTTCAGCGGCCTGAATGGGGGCCCGTACTTCAAGTTCAACGAAGCCGTCTCCTTCACCGTCCCGTGCGAAAGCCAGGCGGAGGTGGACCGATACTGGAACGCCCTCTCGGCGGTTCCCGAGGCCGAACAGTGCGGTTGGGTGAAGGACCGCTACGGTCTCTCGTGGCAGATCGTGCCGTCGATGCTGTATGGGCTCCTTGCCGACCCGGATCGCAAGAAGGCCGGGCGCGTGATGGAAGTCATGCTCAAGATGAAGAAGCTTGACATCAAGACGCTGCAACAAGCCTATCAGCACGCCAAGTGAACTCTCGAACTCTTCGCAGAGTGAAATGGCATCAGTCGACCCTGTTGCGCGCGCATGCCGCGGCGCCAGGGGAAGTCAAAGCCAGCAAGTAGAGCCGCAGGGGGGAATTGAACCCCCGACCTGCGCCTGTTTGGGCCGCCCGCGGCGGTTTACCAAGGCGCCGCTCTACCCCTAAGCCACTGCGGCAGTGACGCGGACCAAACGATGGAACTTACTTAGCCCTATCGGGCCGCGGACCAATGATTAAGTAAAGCACGGGTCTTCGCTTCGACGAAAATGAAGACAGCCCTTTCCTCCTTCGATCTGCGGGCCCTCGTCGCGGAGTGGCAAGAGCTCATCGGCGGTCATGTCGACAAGGCGTACCAGAAGGGAGACGAAGTCATCCTCCGAGTTAACGCACCTGCACGCGGCAAGGTCGAACTGTTCTACCAGGCGGGGCGCTGGCTATGCCTCCACGAGGTCGAGAACAAGCCGGAATCCCCGCCGCCGTTCGCGCAGAGTCTGCGGCGGCTCCTCGACAACGCCCGCATCCAGGGAATCGAGCAACACGAGTTCGACCGGATTGCGGTCTTCCATCTCGAGCGCGGAGGAGAACCGATCGACCTCGTCTTCGAGGTATTCGGCAAAGGGAACATCGTCGTCGCGAAGAAGGACACGATCGCCGCGGTCCTCTTTCCGCAGACGTTCAAGGACCGAGCGGTCCAAATCGCCGAACCGTACCGATTCCCGCAAGCGGGACTGGACCCGCTCGAGCTCGACCGAGGCGCTTTCGCAAACGCACTCCGCACGGCCAAGGGTCAGGTAGTCCGGGTCCTGGCGAGCGTTCTGAACTTGGGCGGTACGTACGCCGAGGAAGTGTGCCTGCGGGCCGACGTCGAGAAACAAACGAAAGTGAAAGAACTCAGCGACGCCCAAGTGGACGGACTCTACACCGCTCTCAACAATCTCGCAGTGGCCGTCGACCAGGAGCGACGCCCCGTCGTCGTCTTCCAAGACGGTCGGGCGATCGACGCGACGCCCATCGAGCTCGCGCAATATCGCGGGTTGGAGCGGCGAGACTTTCCGGCCTTCAATCAGGCCCTCTCGCACTACTTGACCGTGGCGGAGCCGGAAACGGCGGCTGTGGGGGACGCCGCGGCGAAATTCGAGCGACGGATCGTGCAACAGCGGGAGTCGATGGAGGCCCTGCGGGAGGAGGCGATGCGGCTCGAAGCCCAGGCGGTCTTCCTCTATGGGCACTATGGCGTCTTCGACGAGCTCCTGAAGGCGATCCGGGAGGGCCGGACCCCGCCGGAACATGCGCAGATCAAAGCGATCGACCGGAAGGATCACACGGTCACGCTCGCGATCGGCGACTTCGACGCGATCACGCTGGACTACGAGAAGGACGTGACCGCGAACGCCCAGGCGCTCTACGACCGCCGCAAAGACGGATTGGCCAAGGCCCAACGGGTCGACGAAGCGACCGCCGCCACTCGGGCGGAAATGGAAGTCGCTCAGGCGAGAGCGATCAAGGTCGCAAAACAGCCGCGGATCAAGTCGACGAAGTCGATGTGGTTCGAGGCGTACCGCTGGACACTCTCCTCAGAAAGGTTCCTCATCCTCGGGGGTCGAGATGCGCGCACGAACGACCAGCTCGTGAAGAAGCACCTGAAGGAAGGGGATCGATACGCCCATGCCGACGTCCACGGGGCGCCTTCCACCGTGGTCAAGGACGGTGCGCGGGCTTCCGACGTCACCTTGCGGCAGGCGTGCGAGTTCGCACTCGCGTACAGCAAGGCGTGGTCTGCGGGACTTGCCAGTGGCAGCGCCTACTGGGTCCTGCCGGAACAGGTCTCGAAGCAGGCGGAGTCCGGCGAGTTCCTCCCGCGGGGCGCGTTCGTCATCCGCGGGAAACGGAACTACATCCACGACCTGCCGGTCCGGATCGCGGTCGGCGAGGTCGAGGTCGAGGGCCACCGCAAGATCATGGGCGGGCCGGTCACCGCGGTCGCGGGCCGCTCCGCCCGATACGTCGTCTTGGCCCCGGGGAAGGGAGACCGCGAGGCAATCACGAGGAAACTCGCATCGGTCTTCGCGGTGCCGATCGAAGAGATTGCCCGCGCGATGCCCCCCGGCAGCGTTCAGTTCGTCGAGTCCCACGGCATCGAGGTGTAACGGTGCGACAATCCGTGGCGACAAGCCCTATACATCCGAGCGCCATTACGCTCCAACGGATTTTGGGGGATTGATGTCTCAGGCCGATGCGTTCGTCGTGCAGCTCGCGGACGATGAGCGGCCAACGAAGTGGTACAACATCCAGGCGGACCTCCCGGAGCCCCTGCCGCCCCCGAAGGATCCCGCGACCGGCCCTTCGCGAATCAAGGCGCTCCCGGACCTGTTGGTCGGCGAATGCCTGCGCCAAGAGAACTCGATGCAGCGATGGATCGACATCCCGACGGAGATTCAAGACCTGTACCGCCAGGCGGGTCGACCGAGGCCGTTGATCCGGGCACGCCGTCTCGAGGAACGACTCGGTACTCCCGCGCATCTGTACTACAAGACCGAGTTCTACAGTCCGACCGGCAGCCACAAGGTGAATACGGCGCTCGCGCAGGCCTGGTATGCGAAGCAGGAGGGGTACGAGCGCCTCACGACGGAAACCGGGGCGGGGCAATGGGGCACGGCCCTCGCGTACGCGGCGAGCCTCGCGGGCCTGAAGACGACGGTCTTCTGGGTCCGCGCGGTCCACGATTGGAAGACGCAGCGCCGCCAGTTCATGCGGTTGTACGGCGCGACAGTCCACGCTTCCCCGAGTCCGGAGACGGCGACCGGACGGGCCCTGCTCGAGAAAGACCCGCATCACCCAGGCTCCCTGGGCATCGCCGTGTCAGAAGGCCTCGAGGACGCGGGGCGCGATGAGAAGGCGATCTACTGCCTCGGGTCGGTCCTGAACCATGTCCTCCTCCATCAGACGGTCATCGGCCTCGAGACCCAACGGCAGTTCGAGCAGATCGGCGAATATCCGGATCTGATGGTCTCCAGCCTCGGCGGCGGCTCGAATTTCGGAGGGTTCACCCTTCCGTTCTTCGCGGACGCGCT
>VBLZ01000091.1 GCA_005878515.1 Methanobacteriota archaeon
TTCGCCCCCCAGCGGGACGACGAAGATGATCGGCGTGCCCGGGAGGCGACCGCCGAGGGCGCGCAGGAGCTCGATGCCGTTGCCATCGCGCAACTTGCTTCCGATGACGACCGCGTCAAAATGGTAGGACAGCGCGAGTTGCAACCCCTGTTTCCGCGACCCGGCGGTTCGGACAATCCATCCTTTTCGTGTGAGGGCGGCTACGCTGAGAATCTGGTGGTCTTCGTTGCCGTCAACCACGAGGACGGCGACCGGGGCTGCGCTGTTTGCCCCCGCGATCTCAGAGGGAGTCGTCTGGGCCATAGCGGATCGGTGGGCGCCTGAACCGACGCGAAGGATTCCCTCGCGCAGGACGCCGCACCAGTTCCCTGGCGGGTATAAAGGACTAGCGGGGAGATTCGCGGTTTCGTCACTTGAATTTGCAGGCGTTCGCGGGACCTATTCCGAAGAAGTGACGAATCACCTTTATGCCCCGCTGACGGCCCGTGTCACTTCGAACGACCCATCCTCGAAGGAGAACGCATAGTACCCGGTGTCGTGCTTCGTACCTCGCATCTTCACGACTCGCAAGCGACGTTGCACGAACAGGTCCGAGGTCGGATGCATTTCCAGCGCCAGGATGCCGTCCGCGAGGTACGCCTCCTCGGGGGACGACCCGCCGGCTCCCAGCTCGAGCGGTCGCTCCGAAATCAGGTACGTGAGCGGGCCGAGGTCCCGCAGCCATTCGAACAGAAAGTAGAGCTCGGACCGCCGATCTTGCATCTTCGCCATCGTCTCGAGGACGTCGAGCGAGTCGACGACCAGCACCGAAACGGGATCCGCTTTCATCACGTTCTTGCAGTACATCTTGAACAGTTCGAGCCAGCTGCCGCGACCCTGGAGGAAGTTCAGGTTCTTCCGGATGTTCCCCATGTCGAGGGTCACGATCTGCTCCGCCGCGCGGGCATCGGCCATCCCCATCGAAGCCATCTGCTCGAGGATCAGATCTTTTCCTTGCTCGAGGGTGAAGTACGCGGACTTGCGGTTTTCCTGCAACGCGTTCTGATAAAGGATCGAAAAGGTCAGCGAGGACTTCATCGTCCCCGGCGCGCCGCTCACGAGGACGACGTATCCCTCCGGGACCCCTCCTCCGAGGACGTCGTCGAAGCCTCGCACGTACGTCTTGACGCGATTCCGACTCGTGGTGCGCCCTCCAGGTCGGATGTATGCGCGCGTCGTCCTAAGCCTTTTCCTCCGAGACGTCGAGCGCACAATCTTCAAATATACTCGGGCCGCTGGGCCGCGCATTGTCGGACGATGTCCTGGGTGCCGTCGTCGCGACGGCCCGCGTGATCGGGGCGCTCGTGCTCCTGTTCTTCCTGCCCGGATTCCTGCTCATCAACGCGCTGTACCCCCGAAAAGGCGAGCTGGACCGGGAGTACGACGCCCTGTATCGCCTCACGCTGGGAATCGTCCTGTCCATTGCCGTCACGGTGTTCTGGTCGTTCTTCCTCAATTCGCTCGGGATTAACGAGGCGACCGGGCTCGGGTACGTTGTCGGTCCGAACATCGCGGGTGGATTGATCGGCCTCTCGATCGCGTTCTTCGCCCTCGGATGGTGGCGAGGCGCGTACCCGTGGATGGCCCGCGTCCATCCGTCGCTCGCGCGCGTCCCGAAACCGGGACCGGGAGAGCTCCTGACCGAAGACGAGCGAGACCATCGGGTACGGCTCAAGCTCCAGCAGCTCGCCGAGAAGCGCGAAGCCTTGCGCCGGGCGATCAAGGACGCCGAGCGGCGCATGCGGCTCCAATCGGCGGACGCGCAATCCCACTACGAGACCGTCCGTGACAAGTCGCGCGCGGAACTCCGGACGATCGAAGCGGAGCTGAAGAAACTCGAAGAGGAACGGACCGCGGAACTCTATTGACCGGAGCGAGACATGGATTACAAACTCGTGATCGCGGTGCGCTCGGACCTCGACCTCTCGCGCGGCAAGCTGGCCGTCCAGGTGGCGCACGCCGCGGTCATGGCGGCACTCGAGGCGAAAGCCCGCCATCGGAAATGGTTCGCCGAATGGATCGCGGAAGGGCAGAAGAAGGTCGTTGTCAAAGGCGGGCCCCTTCCCGACCTCCGATCGCTTCAGGCGAAAGCGCGCTCGATGCACTTACCAACGACGCTGGTGGAGGACGCCGGACTGACGGAGCTTCCGCCCGGGACGGTCACGTGCGTCGGAATCGGCCCGGGACCGAATTCGATAGTGGACCAGGTCACCGGTCATCTCCCGTTGATGTGACTAATGAAGGCGAAATCCCGTTTCCTCGGGATTGACGACGCCCCGTTCCGTTTCTCCGACGAGACCGTTCCCGTCGTCGGGGTCGTCGTCCAGGCGCCGTCGTACATCGAGGGTGTCCTGACGACGCTGGCGGAAGTGGACGGTCACGATGCGACCGAGCGGATTGCCTCGATGGTGCGACGTTCCCGGTACCGCGCAGGACTCGCCGCCATCCTGATCGACGGGACTGCGGTCGGCGGCTTCAACGTCATCGATATCGACGCGGTCCGTGCGGCGGTGGATCGACCCGTCGTAACGGTCACGCGAAAGAAACCGAATCTCGGTTCAATCGAGACGGCGTTGCGACGCCGCTTCGACGACTGGCAGGAGCGGCTCGCGACCATCCGCCGGCACGAGATCGAGGCGATCCGGACCGGCCATGGATCGGTCTGGGTGACCTACGTCGGTGCGAGCCGAACCGAGGTCCAAGAGGCGCTCTCGCTCACGACCGTCCGCGGGGTCCTGCCGGAACCACTGCGCGTCGCCCATCTCATCGCGGCGGGGATCGTCCGAGGCGAATCGCGGGGACGCGCCTGACTCGGTGCGACCGCGGACCTCTCACTTGATGGGAAATCGGAGGAGGGCGGCGATCCCGCCCAACGCCTCGAGCTTCTGGCCGGCCTCGTGATGGCGGCTCACCAGGACGACGGTCCCTCGCGCGGACTCGGCGGAACGCATCAGGTCCTCGATGCCGACATCCCGCACGACCGCGTCGCTCACGAGGAGGGTTTCGACCGCTCCCGCCTCGACGGCTTCGGCGACCTCCGCCGGTCCGTATGCGCACGGCCGGTTCGTCGCGATCGCCTCCAGGAGCGTCTCGACCAGTCGCGTCTCGTATCCGACGCGACTGTCTCCGAACACCTTCGCCCCGACGCCGGCCTTGAGCGCCTCCTGGATCCCCTGCATCCCGGCGCCCGACGTCCCATGCGTGTGGACTTTCGACGCGAGCGTCGGCTCCCGGGCTTTCAGGTAGTCGAGGAAGGCGTCGCGCGTGAACCCGGGTCCGACGAGGACGAGCGCCTCCCCGAGTTCGGTTGTGCGCAACTTCGTGAGGATCTCGTCGAAATACGCGGACCGCGCATCTCCGGACGGGAACATCTTGCCGTGACCTGGCGCGCGAATCGTCGCCAGCTCTCGAACGCCGTATTGCCGGAGCTGGGCCAGGAGCGCTTCTTCGTCGTCCAACGAGAGGAAGGCGACGAGCGGCTTCTGCGCCGCGGCAACGGCCTCGTCGATCCGCCGCAACTCGTGCGACCGCCAGGTCTTGATGATCGAGACCACGTCGTCGACCGCGACGTTCAAGGTGTGGTGCCGTCCCAGGTCTTGCGGTCCCTCGACGATGACGCCCGTGATTCGCAGACGGTCGGCGAAGGCTTGGAACTCGACGCTCTCGACGCGGACGGTCAGCGTCACGCGGACTTTCTCGCCCCGCTCGGGCCGGACCTTGTCGGTCTTCACTTCCTGACGGCGGTAGGTCGACGCGCGCACGTGGTCTCCGGGAAGGACGAGGTTGTGCAGGTGCCACAGGTCGTCCGCGTTTTCGACGCGCACCTTGATCTCGCCGGTGGCCGGGTCTTTGTGGAGAACGCGCATGTTTCGCGAGCTATGGAGCCGGTCCGTATTTCTGAATATCGAGTCCGATGCACTCCGAAGGCCGTATCCGGAATCCGTCGCTCCGTCCGCGCCGCGTCAGGCTTATGGCTCCTTCCGCCCCTCATCTCATGCGATGGCGAGGGACCGTTTTCTATTCCGGGCGGGCCGCACGGGGTACACTTACCCTGAGGTCCTCGAGGTTCGAGCCGGATCTGTCCGTCTCCTGAGGCCGTCGAGTACCGCCAAACGGGAGCAATGGGCCGTCTCGACCCTGATCGCGATCGCCTACGTCTTCATCATCGGCCCATCCTGGCGGTGACCGGCCTCCCCGCTCTCGGAGTCGTTCTGGGCGTCGGGATCGGAGTTGCCGTGTACTTCCTCGGACTCATCGCGGCGCTCATCTGGTGGGACAACCGAAGCCTCCCACTCCTCGCGGAAAACCCTGACTACTCAATGCCGCTTGAGATCCTGGGGATCGAGTCATTCAGGACATTCCACGAAATTCGTGGCCGAGCAGGTGGAAAAGAGATCCGCGTGGCGGTTCCTGGGCCACGAACCAAGATCGAGGAGGCCGTCCGGTTCGCCACTTCCGCGGGTCGGGCTGCACAAGCGTAGGGGCGCAGCCCGCACAGAAATCAACCGGTGAGCAACCCGTCGTTCACTTGAGGACGCCGTATCCGATGAGCCGCCACTTCCCACCAATCCGGCGGGAGACGGCGACACGCTGACCGGGCTCTGCGACAACGGGGATCTTGAGGGCCATGTCCGCTCGGTTTTCCCGCGCGGACGTCACGACGCCCACTGTCGTCGCGGTGCCGACCGACACCATGAGCGGCTCGGACGTCTTGATGCCCTCGACCTTGAGTTCCTCGGGCACCCCGACGACGCGCTCCAGCAGATTGACCTCGACGGTCATCTTCATCAAGATCTCCGGCAGACTCGCGGGTGGCCCGACGACCCGGCCGACGAGGCCATCCGCCTTCGTCAGCACCGGATCGAGGTTGGTCCCGATCGCGATGAGCCCGCCCGGTCGGACCTCCTTCCGGCCGGATCCGCCCGTGTGGAGCGACCGGATCGTCGTCGTGATGTTCTTCCACTCCGTCTTGTTGCCGAGGGTCACCTGACGCCCCGGGGAGATCTCGATCTCCTCCCCGACCTTCATTTTGCCTTGCATCAAGCTGCCGCCGAGCACGCCCCCGACGATCTTCTCCGGCACGATGCCCGGCTGATTCACGTCGAACGAACGCGCGACATACATCTTGGCGATCTTCGATTCGTCGTGCGGCGGCGTCGGGATGACCTTCTGGATCATCATGAGCAACGCATCTAGGTTCACGTCGTGGTGGGCGGACACGGGGACGATCGGCGCACCCTCCGCGACGGTCCCCTTGACGAACGCCTGAATCTGACGATAGTTCTCTTCGGCCTGCTTCGGGTCGACGATGTCGATCTTGTTCTGCACGATCACGATCTTGTCGACCCCGATGATGCCGAGGGCCATCAGGTGCTCTTTCGTCTG
>VBLZ01000092.1 GCA_005878515.1 Methanobacteriota archaeon
AACATGTGGACGAACACGGCGGACGGCACGCACGGATGGGACTTCGTCGACGGCGACTCGAATCCGATGGACATCGATCCGTCCGGCACCTACCATGGGACGGGGGTCGCTGGCGTCATCGCCGCGATCACGGACAACGGCCAGGGAATCGCGGGGACCGCGCAGATCAGCGTGATCGCGCTCCGGGCCCTTGGCTCGAACGGTCAAGGCTCTTCCCTCAACACCTCGCAGGCGATCCGCTGGGCGGCGGACCAGGGCGCGAAGGTGATCAACCTCTCCCTCGGCACGAACGAGACGTTCGTCGGGCCAACGGACATCCAGCTCGCCGTCAACTACGCGTGGTCCAAAGGCGCCCTGATCGTCGCCGCCGCGGGGAACTCCGGCACGTCGACACTCGACTACCCGGCCCGCCTCGCCAACGTCGTGTCGGTCGCCGCGATTGACGAGTCGGGCACTCGGGCTTCGTTCTCGAATTACGGCCCCGGGCTCGACCTCTCCGCGCCAGGCACCCGGATCGTCACGCTGAGCGGCGGGAACAACCAACCGAACAACGTCCACTACCTCCAGGGGACCTCATTCTCCACGCCGTTCGTGACCGGCGCGGCTGCGTTGATTCTCTCCGTGGACCCGACCCTCACGAACGTGGAGCTCTGGAACATCCTGAACAGCACTGCCGTCCAGCCGGCGGGCGCCCAGCGGCCGTACAACCCGAACTACGGCTGGGGCGTCGTGAACGTCTGGAACGCAATCAACGCCCTGAGCCAGCCGTTCATCTCCGTGAACTCGTACCCCTCCTCGGTCTCCAGCAGCTCGACGTTCGGGGTGACCTGGTCGATCCTCGGACCGACCGGAGTCGCTGTGACGGACACCCATGTCCTCTGGGGAACTGTCTCTGGGAGCCTCGGCAATGCGAGCGCGGTCCAGTCCGGCCGGACGCATGATTCGTTCACGGCAAACGGCTTCTCGATGCCCTCGGGCGCAGGCGCCATGTACTTCAAGGTCGTCGCAACGGTGAATGGGACAACCTACACGTCACGGGAGTACACGGTTACCGCCTCGAGCCTTCCGGACTTCCTGTTCGTCCTGTACCAGCTCCTCGCCTCGAACCTCCTGTACCTGGCGTTGTTCATCCTCGTCCTAGCGGGAGTCGTGGCATTCATCCCGCAGCGCCGCGCCGCCCGGGCCCGTCGCGCGGCTGCCCGGCCCCTGACGTTGTACCCGCCGAGCTACTATGTCCAGGCCGCCCGACCGTCCCAGCCTCCACCCGTACCACAACCCACTCAAGTCGCCCCGTGGATCGAACCTCAGATGGCGGGCCCGCCGGCCGCGCCCACCCAGATCGCTCCCGCGGCCCAACCGGTCGCGTCGATTCCAATGGCGCAGCCTACCACCGTCAAGAAGCGCTGCCCGAGCTGCGGGACGATGGTCGCCGCGGACAACATGTTCTGCTTCTTCTGCGGGAACCGGTTCCGCTGAGCGATCAACGACGTTCGAGCGGGTCCGGTTCTGGCGGTCCAGAGGGGGTCGCCGCGACCGCGGCTACGTCCCGTGCTTATAGAATTCGTACGCGGACATCGGCTTCGCGTAGTCGACCCGCCACGTCCGGTCGACCGGGGCCTTCCCCAGAGCGCGGGCCATCTCCCGCACATGGACCGGCATCGAACCGCAGCACGAGCCGATGTAATTGATGCCGGCCGCGCGGGCCTCCGTCGCGAACGACCCCATAACCTTGCGGGAGAGGACGAGCGTCTCGGTCTCGTATGGGAATTCTTTCGTCGCAGTGAAATCGGGGATCCCCGGCGGCGTGCTGTACGCGGTCGGCTGACATGCGACGAACCCGGTCACCGCATGGCGCATTTCCCGCGCGAGGGGGAGGAGCAACAGGGGATTTCGGAGACAATTCACCCCGACGATGTCTGCGCCGGCGTCTCGCAACGCGCGGGCGCACTCGGCCGGCGAATGCCCGTCATAGGACTTCGGATCCTTGTCGAACGACATCGTGACCATGGACGGCATCCCCGTCTTCTCGATCCGCTCCATGGCGAGGAGGGCTTCTCCGAGCCAGGAGAACGTCTCCGCGATCACGAAGTCTGGGTGTTCCTGGAGCTGGGCCTCCAGCTGCTCGTCGAATAGCCGACGCACCTTGTCCGAAGATCCCTTGTCCTTCGGATCGTACATCCACGTCAGGCTGAGGTTCGCCGCCACGAGCGCTCGATCGCCGGCGACCTCGCGCGCGAGGCGGACCGCGGCGCGGTTGATGTCGCGCACCCGGTTCGCGTACCCGACCGTCGCGAGTTTCTCTTTGCTCGCGTAGAAGGCGAGGGACTGCAGGACCTCCGCGCCCGCGTCGAGGAACTCTTGATGGAGCTCTTTCACCGCGGCCGGATGCTCGAGGACGACTTCCGGCGTGAAGGGCCCAGGCTGAACGTAGCCTCGTTTCTCGAGCTCGAGCAGGTAACCGCCATCACCGAGGACGACGCCCTTCTCCAACTGCTCGAGGATGCCCTTGTCCCGGGAATTCTTCCGCCGGCCTCCCCGACCCTCGGCCACCTCCGCAGGAAGGGGGACCGCAGCTTATAGTTTGATGGAGGCGCACGGAGCGACGCCACTAACGATACGTAGGTGTCCCGCACTCCGCGGAACGTGGACGGAACATGGGACGCCATCATCGTCGGCGGTGGTCACAACGGCCTCGTCTCCGCGGGGTACCTCGCCAAGGCCGGATTGAAAGTCCTCGTCCTCGAACGACGACGAATCGTCGGAGGGGCCTGCATCACGGAAGAGGTCTTCCCCGGCGTCAAGTTCTCGCGGCTCGCGTATTCGGCGGGCTTGTTGCGGCCGGAGATCATTCGAGACCTCGACCTCGCGCGGTTCGGTTACGAGGTCCATGCGTTCGATCCTCAGTTCTTCCTGCCGTTTCCGGACGGCGACTCGATGCTCTTGTGGAACGACCCCAAGAGGAACGACAAGGAACTCGCGCGCTTCTCGAAGAAAGATGCCGCGGCCTATCCGAAGTACGTGGCCTTTTGGACCGACGTGATGGAACTCATCGAGGCGATGGTCCTCGAATCCCCGCCGCCGCTACGGGACTTGTTGGGGATGTTCAAGGGGGCGGAAGCAGAGGAGCTGGCGAAGCGCCTGCTCCTGCAAAGCGCTGCGGATCTGCTCGACGAATTCTTCGAATGCGACGAGGTGAAGGCAATGCTCGCCACCGCCACGACGATCGGCCTCCCCGCCGGGCCCAAGACGCCCGGGACCGCCCTAATGCTCGGCCACATGCTGCTCCACGAGATCAACGGCGTCAAGCAGACCTTCGGATACTCGAAGGGCGGCATGGGCGGCATCTCCGCGGCGCTGGCGAAAGCGGCCGCCCATCACGGGGCCACAATCCAGACCTCGACCGCGGTCCACCACATCCTCACGAACGACGGCAGAGCGACCGGCGTCGAGCTCGAGGATGGGAAGCGGGTGATGGCCCGGGTCGTCCTCGCGAACGTGGACGTAAAGACGACGTTCGAGAAACTCGTCTCCCCGGACGCGGTAGACCCTGAGTTCCTCGCTCAGGTCCGCCGCATCAAGGCGACGGGCGTGGTGACGAAGGTGAACTGCGTCTTGAGCGAGCTCCCGGATTTCACGGCCCGACCCGGCAAGACGGTCCAGCCGCACCACCGAGGGTACCTGGACATCTGCCCGTCCGTCGACTACCTCGAGCGGGCCTGGGACGATGCGAAGTGGGGCCGGCCTTCCGCCGAACCATTCCTCGATTGCGTCTTGCATTCCGTGACAGACCCGAGCCTCGCGCCACCCGGAAAGGTCACCCTGTCGATCTATTCCCAATACTCTCCATACCGACTCCGAGACGGACGCTGGGACGATCGCAAAGACGAGGTCGGCGACACAATCCTGGAAACCCTCGCGCGGTTCGCACCCAACGTGACTCACTCTGTGGAAGACCGCGAGGTCATCTCACCGCTCGACATGGAACGAGAGTGGGGCCTCCCCGGGGGCTGCATCTACCAGACTGACATGACCCCGGACCAGCTGTTCTCCTTCCGACCGGTACCCGGATGGTCCGGCTATCGGACGCCCGTTCGGGGGCTGTACCTCTGCGGGAGCAGCGCGCATCCCGGCGGCGGCGTCACCGGGGCACCAGGTCGCAACGCGGCGATGGTCGTCCTCGAGGACTTCCCCGGACTTCGGGCGTGATCGGAACCCGCGAGGCTTTTCGTCTGAGATTGCCATGCCCATCGGGATGACGGCGGCGCCGAACGCGTCGAAACCGCTCCGAATCGTGGGACCGACGACCGACGAGCCGTGCGATGTCTGCGGCGGCCCGACCTTCGAGCGGAACTGCAAGGTCATCTGCCTCCGATGCGGATACACGAGAGACTGCAGCGATCCGTGAGTCGCGCGGCTCCCCGCCGGTTTCGACGGTTGCCGGGAACTTCGTCATTTGACGGATAATCTCACGACAAAAGCTATAACCCCCCGCTCGCGTCCGCAGGGCTCGCCCATGGCCGAGGGAGAGGCGATCACAACGCGAACGGACTTCGTCCGTCGCGCAATCCTCGAACGTCGCTATGAGCCCGATGCCTCGTACGCCCAAGACCTCCTTGCGCTCGAGCGATTCCTCGCGAGCCGATCGGTCGGCATGGCCGAGTCGTTCGCGCTGTCCAATCTGCTGAGCCGGTACCCGAGGGAAGCCGAGGCGATTGCGAGGGAGCTTGGCGTCCGTCCGTTTGTCCCGCTCGAGGATGAGCGGGTGACCGCCCTGGTCGACGAACGGCTGCGCCTCGCGGAGAGCCGCCACCCGCTCCGGCGCCTACGACCCTCGGATCCCGTCAGCTTGTTCGAATTCTGACGGCTTTGTTCGGCTGCGGCTAGGTAGCCTGAGTGCAAGAAAGCCCCGACGATGCGACTCGAAGGCGGGTTCATCCTCTTGGGTGGCAGACCGAGCTCATTCCTGATGCACAATATGTGAAAGATGGACCGAAGTGGCGCGTTGGTCGTCAGCTCTCGGCCTTGACGGCCCATTGCTCGAGGACAAGATCATCGTGCCGTTCGCAAGTCAATCCCCTGGTGGTGTCTCACCCCGCGCCTTCCAAACCGAAGCGGGGATGACGTACGGCGCTGCTAGGTCCACCCGGATATCCTTGAGCGTCTCCTCGTACTCTCTGGCCATCTCCTCCACCTTGACCTGGTCGCCCAAGAGGTCACGTTGCAGGTCGGCGATGAAGGAGATTTGGAGCGCAAGGTCCTTCGTCCTACCCCAGAGTTCCCAAGATACGCGGCTCAGAATCGCGGCGACAGTCGCCAACAAGAGCAATCGCGCGGTGAGAAAGACAGATCCTGCCAGCGTTGTGACAATCCAGGCGGCCAGCAGCAACTGGACCCCGTAAAACAGCATGTTGATGGAAACGGATCCAAACCTCTCCAGAATCGCGAACTTGAGAACGATCCGAGCCAACCGAGGATTCCGTTCTACAAGATTCATCACTTGATCCGTGCGCTGCGCAGAGGAGCGTACAAGCAGGG
>VBLZ01000093.1 GCA_005878515.1 Methanobacteriota archaeon
CGGATGTTTTGTACGCTGCGCTGAAGGTCGGCCCCAAGGGGACGGTGTACGGCCTGGATATTACGCCCGCGATGATCGCGAAGGCGCGGACGAACATCGCGAAGACTGGCGCGCGTAACGTCCAGATCCTCGAAGGGGACGCCACGAAGATCCCGCTGCCCGACGAGAGCGTCGACGTGGTCACGAGCAACGGGGTGCTGAACCTCGTGCCGGACAAGCCCGCGGCGTTCCAAGAGATTTTTCGCGTGCTGAGGCGTGGCGGGCATCTGCAGCTCGCAGATATCGTCGTCGAAGAGGACGTTGGTGCCGTCTGCGGGCTTAACCCGCAGCTCTGGGCGGACTGCATCGGCGGCGCGGCCGTGGAGATGGAGTACCTGGCGACGATTCAAGACGCGGGATTCCGCGATGCGCGGATCCTGCGGAAGGTTGACTACTTCGCGAAATCCTCCTCGGAGAGCACGAAGCGGATCACGAAGTCGTTCGGTGCCAAGAGCGTCGTAGTGGCGGCAGCGAAGCAGTAGCGGCCATGCGGTGGATCTATCCACGCCCTCGGTGAGCAGAAGCGACTTCTCTCCGAATCGCGGCCTCTCGCTTTTTCACCCAGGTTCTCGCCCGTTTCGCGATCCATTCGAAGTTCTCCCCTTCGGCCGGGGCCTTCTCCCGCTTGCGCCGGTCGTGCATAATCCGCTCGATCTTCCCCCAGGGCGGGGCATCCATGAACGTGTCGAAGGCGATCTCCTCGTGGAGAAGCCCGCGTCGCATGAGGGAGCCCGCGGTCTCCCAGAAGATCGCCATCGTCGAGAAGTGCTCCCAGCCTTCGCTCCCGCGAGGAAATCGTTTCTCGAATTCCTCGAGGCTCAGGCCGTCCTGCAAGGTTCGCCACCACTTCCGAGCCTCGCGCACGGAATCCGAGAGGAAGATGTCCATCAGAGTGAGCAGGACCTGGGCATCTTGCTTCGTGGGTCGTGGCATGGACGCGGCAACGGCGAGATGGGCTTATCAGCCCTCTGGAACGGTCCAGGAGCCGTCATAATTCTGGACGTCCCGGTAGCCACTTTCAGAGTCTCGGGCATCTGGAGGTTTTCGAGGGTTGATTCTCAGGACACATTCCGTTGCGGTTGAGCCTTCAAAATCACTTCCCTTATCCGGCGTGCCCGCTCATCCGTCGTCGCGAGAAAAGTGCGCCGGGAGCGCGAAGTCGCGAGGTCACGGGAGAGCAGGCGATGTTCTTCACCGGCGGCCTCGTCTCCCATGATTGATCGGAGCACGGACGCGACGCGGTGGTAGTGAATTGCCTCGGGCATTCTGACCTGGTGACCCGCCTCGTCGAGGAGTTTCCGAGCGGATGGCGCATCGCCGTCGAGCAGTGCGACTATGGCGCGATACATGGTCGGGACGGCCGGCTCGACCTCGGCCGCCGACACCAGATCAGGTTCGCGATATCGTTCGACAACTTCGCGAAACGCAGCCACGTCTCCGGCGAGCAGGCTGATTTCGGCGAGGTAGCCGATGATCTCGATCGCATCCGCGGCGTTCCCGAGACGCCGATGCTTGGCGACGACTTCCTCGATGATGGCTCGGGCCTCGCCAAGTCGCCCCTGATAGTATCGGAGGACGGCGATTCCTGCCCGCGAATTGAGGACTCCATTCGCGTCGTACCTCCGACGGAAGAAATCGGCAGCTTCCTCGAAGCCTCGTTCAGCAGTCTGGAAGTCCATCCTCAGTAGGAGGTCGGAATACGCTCGGGCTCCCAGGGTGAAGTCGCGGATTGCAGGGTTTCCGGTTTTCGTTGCAAGGGCATCGATCTCGTGGTAGTAGGCCGATGCCTGTTGGGTATCCCCTTGCCCAAAACCAACTAGGTGCGCAAGGCTCGCAAGGACGCGCGCAAGGGGGAAGGGGTCTTCGAAAGACCGGACGATCTGAAGCGCCTCTTTGAGGTGCTCCTCAGCGGCCTCCGAGCGGTCCCAGCCGGCCTCGACACGGGCAAGTTCGACGAGGGTACGGGCTTGCCCCTTGAGATCGCCATGCCTCTGGAAGATTTGCAGCGCGGCGGTTCCGTGGTCGTACGTCGCTTCGAGCTTTCCTTCGTACCTCACGGCCCAAGCGCGCATGAGTTCCAACCATCCCTTCTCTACGCTTTCGAGCGTACCCAGGGCTCTGAAACCGTCCTCGATGGCTGCCTTGGCGCTTGAAAGATTCCCACGGGTCACGAACTCGAATGCCATCTTGCGATCGAGGCGTGCGACGGTTTCGGCTCGAGCGGCGAAACTGATTGCCTGTCGGTGCGCGGTCGTGGACGCGGGCAAGTCCCCGAGCTCAGCGTATGCGTCCCCAAGGGTCTCGAGCAACCGGCCTTTCTGCTCCGGCGGCACCCCGAGGGCGATGGCGTTCGATGCGTAATCGATACACGCGAGGAACGAACGGTCTGCTAAGGCCTGCGCAGCGAGGCGGTCAAGGCAGCCCGATACAAGCCGAGACGAATTCCGACGTTCGACGGTCGTGAGCATGCGGTCGAAGAAGTCTCGGATGGAGTCATGCACATCATACCGGTTCCCGCCGACCCTGCGCAGGAGGAACCAGTCCGTCAACTCGAGGACTACGTCGTGAGGGACCTCTAGATCTTCGAGAAGCGCTTCCGCCGGGATGGCGATACGGAAGGACGAGGCGAGCTTCATCGCGCGCCTTGCGTCCTTCGACAGGTTCGAGTAGACTTGCTCCGACAGGAACCGATCGAAGTCTTCCAGGGCCACCAACGGATCGAACGGAGAATGATGGGACTGCTGGAGGAATTGGAGGAGTAGGGGATGGCCGCCGCGGCGTCTGATGAACGTCCATACGGCCGGAGTAAGTTGGGCTCTGGATCCGAGTTCGGCGACATCGATGGGCGTGAGCTCGGGGAGTTCGAGTTCGCCGACGAGTCCGGCTAACCGGACATCCCGCCGATCGTAGAACGCAGGGGCATGCCGTGTCAGGACCAGGGCTCGGCTGTCCGGGGCCCGCTCCAGCGAGTCGAGGAGGAGCCGGAACACGGAAGGAAGTTCGGGGCCGCCGTGATGGAGGTCGTCGAACACAAAGAGCGCGTTGGAACCGGGAAGATCCCCGGCGAGCGCTCTTGCACCTAGGACCACGTCACCCCGCTCAAGGACAGACTGGAGGCCCGGCTTTCCGAGGGCGGCTAGGAACCGCCCCAGGTGGCCGAGGATCGACCGGGCCGAATCCCAGGGCTGGACGCGGTGCCAGAAGAGATTCTTGGTCCCATGGAGTTGTTGGCAGGCCCTCGCCGCGAACCACGTTTTCCCGATCCCCGCGACGCCAGACACAATGAACATTCGCGGGCCGTCGTCTCGAGTGGTCGCACTCAGCTCTTCCCGGCGGCCCACAAACGTCTCGATCGTGGGGGCTTCCGATAGCATCTCGACAAACGAGGAGGGAGCAGACGGAACAAGGGATGGGAGGTCCACAACACCCGCGATCCGCACCGAGCGGAAGATTGCGAGCAGGCTCGCACCTCTGCCAACGGTTTTGAGCGCGTCGCCCACGCTCGTTTCCCGGATTCCCGCTGGGTCTTGGACACGGACGGTTTCCGCCAGCGCGCGGTCACGGACGCGAATCGCCTCGATGCGTCCCGTGGTCGTCAACTCGTAAGTTTTGCGGCGTTGTCGGATGCCTCGGACGTGCGCTCGCTGTTCCCGGACCAGGCCATCACGGATCAGGGGTCGAATCGATTGCGCGAGATGTCGGAGCCCGACCCCCACGGCTTCGGCGATCCCCTCCTGCGCCAACCCTCGGGGGGCTTCGGAGGGCTCCTCGGCGGATCTCGTCTCGAGGAGATGCACGAGAATGCGTTCTTTCGCCGTGAGGCGCACCGTTCCCCCCCGGGGCCCGTATCTCGAAGCGGGGCCATCAACATTAGGGAACCCTAAGGGATTCTTCCGAGGGATACTTACGCTCGCCGGGAATTGCCATCGCGAGGAAGCGATTGAATGGAGCGAGAACATCATTTCGACAGGAGAGTGATGGGAGGATCGTCGCGCGTTTCGATCTTGATGGGTGTTTTCGTCATTGTCGTGGTCATCGGTTTTAGTGTCCCAGCCACCGCCGCGGTAGGGACCTCGGCCACGATGAAACAGTGGTCCGTTTCCTTCACACCCAACGATTTCGTCGTGGCGCCGGACGGCACGTTGTTCTTCTCCGCGCCCGGCGTGTTGGTGGGGAGGCTGAATCCCTCCACCAATGAGCTCACCACGTGGAGCATCGCGACGTTTCATCTCGCCATTGGACCCGCGTTCTCCGTTGAATTCAATGGGCAAACGTTCACCGATGACTTCACGGTGGCCCTGGTGAGGTTAAATGGACAGGTCCGCCTGCTTCTCCCGAGTTCGGGCGTGGTCGTTCGGTGGCAGCTCCCCGCTGGCTCTCAGGACATCACGTCGAGCGGCACTCGACTCTGGACGACACTCTTCCCAGATGACGATACCACCCAGATTGCTTCCCTTGATCCCGTCACCGACGTCCTGATGACCTACGACCTCCCGCAAAGCATCGCCGGTCCCGGAGGATTCGTCCACGGCCTTTCCTTCGGGGATGACCACCTTTGGTTCGGCGTCACCGCCACCGATATCGGAGACACAGTTCCGTTCGAACAAAAGACCGGCTCCCTCGATCCCGCCACCTCCACCGCGAAGCTTTGGACCTTGTTTTCGTCCCCCGGGGCCGTTACGTTTGGTGTTGGACGAGCCGCTACCTTTGCGGCAGGCTCCTCTTGGACGCTCTACCATTCGAGTGACCCTGCGTTGACCGGGGCGTACCGCCTGAAGGCCGATTCGAGCAAGGTAGAGTTCTATGACGCTCCGCTCGGGACCCCGGCCTCCCTCGACTCCTTCCCGGTGGTCGAAAATGTGGATCGGGCCACCATGGCGGGGGGCGCAGCTTGGGCGGCCAGCACGTCCGAGAACGAGGGTGTTCAAGCCATGCAACTGGCGAGATGGAAACCGCTGGGGTTCCGGAGTGTGTCCACGGTTTCGCCCGAGCAGCCCACGGTGACAGTTTCCACCGGGACTCTCACGCGAGTCGACGTTTCTCAAGTGGCCTCGTTTACCACGACGATCACGCCGGAGGTCACGACGATCACGGGAACCTCTGTGAGTCCTAATGTGACGATTTGGAGTCTTGTGGACCGGCGCGTTCAGGCTCGCATCGCTGTGAGCCCGGGCGGTGTGCCGTACTTCGGTCTCTTCATTCCTTCGACGGGCCAAGCCTTCCTCGCGCAACTCTCGGCGTAGTCATCCGGTCGTCGACAGGGACGGCGAAGGGTGGCAGGTAGGCCGCGCCCGGTGGCCGGTTGAGTAACCTGCCGTTCCAGAGACGTTCAGCACGGATACTCCCTTGGTCGGATTACTTCTCGATTGGCGTCCGCACGAGGTTGCCCCACTCCGTCCAGGAGCCGTCGTAGTTCCGGACGTTCGGGTAGCCGAGGAGGTACTTCAGGACGAACCACGTGTGGGACGACCGCTCGCCGATCCGGCAGTATGCGATGACCTCCTTATCCGGCGTCACGCCTTTCGGCTCGTAGAGCGCCTTCAGCTCCTCCGGCGCCTTGAACGTCCCGTCCTCGTTGACGGCTTGGGCCCAGGGGATGTTCTTCGCCCCGGGGATGTGGCCGCCACGCTGGGCATGCTCCGTCGGATATTCCGGCGGCGCGAGAATCTCGCCGCTGAACTCCTTCGGGCCCCGCACATCGACGAGGACCTTCCCCGCCTGCTTGTAAGCTTCCTTCACGTACGCGAGGAATACGCGGAGCGTCTCGTCCGATTCCTTCGCCGTGAAGGTCGTCGGGGGGAACGTCGGCACATCCTTCGTCACGGGCAAGTCCTGCTCGATCCACTTCTTCCGACCGCCGTTCAGGAGGACGACGTTGTCGACCCCGTAATACTTGAACACCCAGAACGCGAACGCTGCGAACCAGTTGTTGAAGTCGCCGTACAAGACGATCCGGTGGTCGTTCGAAATGCCGAGGCGGCCGAAGAGGGCCTCGAGGCCTTCCTTCGAGACGATGTCCCGGCGCACCGGATCGTTGATGTCTTTCTTCCAGTCGATCAGGACCGATCCCGGGATGTGGCCCAGGTTGTAGTTGGGAATCGGGTCATAGTCGACCTCGACGATCCGCACGGTCTCGTTGCCGATGTTCCCCTTCACCCAGCTCGTGTCGACCAAGACTTCGGGATGCGCGTAAGCGGCCATCGTTCTTCGCTCCAAGCGGTCCGAAGTATTACACCGTTATATTCATTGCGCATATCGCTATTCCTATGCGACTACTCAATCCGGTCGGATCGAGGCGGCGGTTCCCCCGAAACTTTAGTTTTGTTACATCTGCGAAGTAGTTTGAAATACCTCTCCGTCGCATCTCGACGCGGAGGGAGCGTGGGGCCGTCGTC
>VBLZ01000094.1 GCA_005878515.1 Methanobacteriota archaeon
CCTCTCGCGGTCGGGAATCACACGATCGACGCGCGCGTGACGGACACGTCCGGCAACTCGAAGGCCGTTGGGATCTCCTTGAGCGTCATGCCCGGAGGCCCTCCGTTTGATTTCCAATCCATCCTCCCGGAAATTGTCGCGGGAGTCATCGCCGTAGCTGCCGTCGCGGGCCTCCTCATCTATCGACGACGCAAGAAAGCCCCGCCGTCCGAATCGTAGCCGATCGCGGCCGACCTCGACCTACCCGCCGAGACGTCGGCTCCACTCCCGGGCGTCCAGTTCCGCTCGCCACGCGTCCGTGTCCGCCAGCTCGAGGTCCCGCTCGACCCGAGCGACTTCTTTCCGGTCCAAGGTGGCGGGGCTCAGCGGGATCAGGACGATCCCCCGTCCGCGCACGACGAGGTCGCTGAGATGTTCGATGAACTGCAGCACCGCGTCGTATCCGTTGCGGAGGATCAGGTATTCGAGGCCGTCCAGGAGGACGACGCCGCCTTGGGGATGCTCCTCGAGGAAGACCTCGATCGCCTTCGAGAGGTTCACGATCGCGGTCGGACGGAGGACATCGTCCGCGGGGGTGTCCGCGAGCCACAGGACCCGGCCGTCCTCGAGACCGAACTTCTCCCGCGCGAGGTCGGGGTAGACGCGAGTGATGCACATCCCGGGGATGCCTTGGCGCACGAGCTCGCGGTAGACGCGGAAGCTCAGCTGCGGCTTCGGCTCCTCCACGAGATAGCACGCTCCCTCCAGAAGTTCCACGGAACCCGCACAGAGCCCGGGAGCCAAAGTCGCTGTGGAACACTTTTTGACGGCCCTACTTGGCGGGAACCGGGCGCCGCGATTTCACGCGGGGGCGGTACCACATGCTGATTCCGAGCATGAGGAGGCCCACGACAATCTCTGGGATCCCGGGTGGCGTCGACGGCGGCGCTCCCGGAGGGCCCGCGGGCGTCGGATTCGACGCGACGTTGAACTGGACGACCGCGGACTTCATGTTCCCGGCGGCATCGTACGCCCGCACCGACACCACATGGGTTCCCACCGTCCAGGTACGGGTGAGCGTGGTCTGCAAACCCACGGATGCGAACGCGGAGCCGTCGATGGCCACCTCATACCGGGCGATCCCCGAGCCGCTGTCGGATCCGGACCATGAAATCGAGCCGTCGGGAGCGAGCGGGTCGCTCGGTGAGTTCGCGACAAGGGAAGGCGGGGTCGAATCGACGTTGATCGCTGCGGACTTCGCGGGCTCCGAATATCCCTGCGCGTCCGTGGCCTGGTATTCCAATACGTGACGACCGTCGAGCAAGACGATCGGATTCGCGTAGGTGGCCCACGCGTTCCCATCGAGGCGATACGCGATGGACACGGCGCTTCCACTCCCGCTCGTGGCCTCGAGAGTCACCGTCACCGAGGAGACGTACCAACCGCTGGCCCCCGCGGTCCCTGCCGAGCTGAGGGTGCTGACCGGGAGCGGATGGAGGTCACCGGTGATCCAGATCGACTGGCTTCGGACGGTCTCCGAATTTCCCGCGACATCGGTGGCGAAGTAGTCGACCACGTGCGTGCCGTTCCCGCCAATCGTGAACGGCGCGCTGTACGCCGTCCAGGGTCCTCGGTCGATTCGGTACTGTTCGGACTGGACGCCGCTCGTCGCGTCCGAACTCGTGAGAGTGACGGTGACCGGGGAAAGGTACGAACCGTCGTTCGCCAGGGTGCCCGACACCTGGGCCGAACTCACGGGTCCGACCGTGTCAATCTGGAAGCTCGTCGTTCGGGCCGTCTCGTTATTCCCCGCGAGGTCGGTGGCGTAGTAGTCGATCGTATGGGAGCCGTCTCCCTGAACGGTAATCGGGTTGCTGTAGAGCTGCCAGGTCCCGCCGTCCGTGCGATAATGGATCGAAGCGACCCCGCTCGAGTCATCCGTCGCGGTCAACGTCACGTCCACGGGGGAGACGAACCAGTTGGCCGTGCCCCTGATCCCGGACAGGGATGCGGTCGCGACCGGAGGGACGCTGTCCGGGCCGAAGTCCGGAGCCCAGGGGACCCGCGGGGCTCCCCCGCCCGCGCCCTGCGTCCCGTTCGACGCGGATACGACCTGCCATTCCGAAGAGTCCCAGTTGTCCACAACCGCCAGGGCGCCGAAGATCCGGTCCATGTCCCGCGCCCAGGGGACGTTCCGGCTCGACGGGCTGATCGTGAAGTTCCAAGCCGCCCCGAATTCGTCGTCGACTTTTCCCGAGGGGCTGTACTCCGTCGCGACGGCGTAGACCGACCACGCGGCATCGTCCACGGTGTACGCGCCGTAGTCCTGGAAGGCATGGGCGAGGATCTTCGCCGGCTCCCCCGTCTCCAGGCCCATCGCATTCACGTCGATGGAAGGGGGAAGCGCGAGTAGCGATCCCATCCGAAGCGCAGGGACCGATCCGCCGTAGCAGCCGGGGGCGCATCCGTCCGCGGTCGTCGCGGGCCAGCGGTATCCGCCGGAGCCACTGTAGTAGTTATCCGCCCCGAGTAGGTTGACCTTCAACGCGTGATGGATCGCGCCTCCCGGCACGAGCTCCCCGAGCCGGATCACCCCGCCGAGGCTCGACAGCATGGAGCCGCCGTGCGCGCCGGAGTTGCCGGTCCCAAAGAGGTCTTCCTTCCCATGGTCCCACCACCACATCGTCGCGGTCCCCCCCGCGGTGCAGCGGGCCATCGGTTGGCCTTGGATGAGCGTGTGGCCGTCAGCCGCGAGGATCGCGGTCGCGTAGTTCGGCGTCGTGCCATCCGGGTTGCCGGACCCCGCCCCTTGGACGACGAAGTCCGTCGGGATCGGCGCCTCGAACAAGACGCCGCCTTGCGCGTCGCATCGGCTTCTGCCGCTCCAAGCGTCGCTGTTCTCCCAGACCTTCGTGACCGGTGCGGTCGGTGTCAGGATGAGGACGTCGACGTCGGTCGTCATTCCGGAGGCGGTGGGCTTCTTGATGTTGCCCGGGACGTACGCCGCATTCGCGCCGATCGGCAGGTTCCAGATGCTGTCCCGGGAGAAGGGCCACAGCGTTGCGTTGCGGCCCGTGGCGGACGCGGATGAAACCGATGAGGCATCGTGTGCCGACGGAGCCGCGGCGAGAGTTGCGAACGAGGCGGCGAGGAGGAGCCCTATCAGGACAAGTGCCGGCACGAGCGCGGAGCTCGGGCTTCGCTTCGGCGGAAAGAGGAACGAGCGGCGGATGCGGGTGGCCCAGGTGTGTGGGATGGGGGTCACCATCAGGGGCGGCGTCGTAACCTCAAGCAGCGTATATAGTGGTGCTTGTACGTCTATCGAAAGTGGTTCCCGCGAGGCGGAACACGACCGATCTCGTTTCGACACCTGAGGCGTTTTGCGAGCGAGGGCGGCCAAGGAATCCGTCTGTCGACTCGGCGAGAAAGATTGAAAGGGTGGGCTCGATTCCCGCGCCCGAGGCAGGACCACGCGACTGCAGGAGTATTCGTTGAGCATCGCGCTCCTCGCCGTGTTCTGGGGACTCGCCTTCTTCGTGATGTTGAACGACATCGATTTTTTCTCTCTGCAGGATCTGTTCGACACGAGAGAGCTGCATCACGAGCACATCGTTGTCGCCCTCTTCTTTTGCGGCATCGTCGCCGCAGCCATCGCACTGATCTGGGCAAGGCAACGGCGAAAGGAGTACTGACTGTCGAGGCCGCCGCTACCACTCCGAGGAATCGTAGTCCTCGGGCGGCAGGTCGTCCGCTTCCGGCTCGCCTCGGTCCTCGGCTTCGTTGCGGTGAAGACGCCGGCGCCAGAAGGCGACCGCGAACAAGAGAATGCACAACGCGATCGCGGGCAGGATGAGGGGCAGCGTCTGGAACACACCGAACACCCCGGAAGACGCCGGGCTCACGGTGAAGCTGATGACCTTGGCATCCTGGTTCCCGGCCGCATCGTAGGCCGTCACCCGGACCGTGTGGTCACCGTCGGACCAGCGGCGTGTCAGGCTCGTGGTCATGCCGACGGACTCCGTCGGCCCTCCATCGATCGAGACCTCATAGCGGGCGACGCCCGAGGCACCGTCGCTGCCGGTCCATGTGATCGTCACGTCGGGGGTCGTCACGAGACCGCTGGGGGAGCCGTCGAGCAGAGGAGGCGTCAGATCAATGTCAATCGAGGTGGACCCTTTCGGTTCGACAAACCCGGCGGAATCCCAGGACTGGTAGTCGAGCGTGTGTCGGCCTTCCGCCATCATGAACGTCTGCGCGTATTGCGTCCATCCGGAGCCATCGACGCTGTACATCGTGAAGATCCCGGTGCCGCTCGGACTCGTCGCCGTCAGGGTGACGTTCACCCGAGAGATGTACCAGCCGTTCTGGCCCGCGGTGCCTGCGACGTGCAACACCGTGACGGGCGGCCCGAACGACGATCCGCTGATCCGGACGACCAAGCTCTTCGCGCTCTCAAGATTTCCCGCGACGTCCGTCGCGTAGTAATCGACGGTGTGGGTCCCGTTTCCGCTGACCGGGAACGCGGCCGAATAGGAGCGCCACGCGCCCCCGTCCACCCGGTACTGGGCCAATTGGACTCCGCTCGTCGCGTCCGTCGACGTCACGGTCACATCGACCGTGGAGATGTACGATCCGTCGCCCGCCTGGGTGCCGGCGAGCTGGACCGATGAGCTCGGCGCAGTGCCGTCGATGTTCACGGTGACCGAGCGCAGCGTCTCGTTGTTACCCGAGTAGTCCGTGGAGTAGTAGTCGATCGCATGGGATCCAGCGGCTTGGAAAGTAAACGGGCCGGAGTAGCTCTGCCACGCCCCGCCGTTCGTCCGGAAGTGGATCACCGCGACCCCGCTCGAGTCGTCCGTGGCGGACAACGTGACCGTCACCGCGGACGTGTACCAGTTGCCCGCGCCGCCCGTGCCCGAGGCACTGTAGGTCGTCACCGGAGGCGTGATGTCGCTCACGCTTCCCGGGGAGACCGCGTAGGTCGAGGGCGTTGAGCTTGGCACCGTGAACGAGAGGCCGCCGAGGGGCGTCGACTGAGCACTGAGTATCCGGCTCGTTCCGCCGGTGTTTGTTCGCGTCACGTTGTACGTCGTGCTCGGGGTGAAGCCGGTGCCGTCGAAGACGACCGCGGCGGCGCTCTGGAGTTGGAAGGAGACGCCAGCAGCTGAGAGGCTGGTCACATCGAGATTCGTCAGCGTGCCGGTCCAGGAAGCGTGCAAGGTCTGCGCATCGACGGTGCTGGCCCTGTCGAAGACCACCATGCCGCCGACGATCGCCGAGAGATTCAGGGACGTGCCGGACCAATCAAAGGTCGCGCTCGTCGCCGCCGGG
>VBLZ01000095.1 GCA_005878515.1 Methanobacteriota archaeon
ACCAATTCGTCGCAGGCCCCTTTGAATGGACCGGCCGTCCGTCCGGTTTCCAGGGCTTCCGCCGCATCGTTTCCGGACATCCGTTCGGCCACGGTCTTGGCACGCAAGGGGACCATATGAAACCTTTCCTCCGAATGCAGCGGGACGCGAATCTTGACGCGCCTCAAGGAGGGAGACCCGCCGAGGGGCCGAGCTTCGGCGCGCGGCCTCGCGGCAAGACGAGCTGTTGCATGAAACCCTCCATGAACTGGAATCGGTTCCGGAGGGTGACCTCGCTGACGCCGGCGACCTTCGCGATCGCCTTCTGCGGCCGCCGCTCGCCGCACGCGAGGGAGGCGAGGTAGATCGCGGCCGCGGCGGTGCCGGCGGGGGAGAGGGACATCGAGCTGTCGATCTTCTCGAGTTCCTTGAGAATCTTTTGGGCCTCGGCCTCGACCGTGTTCGACAACCCGAGCCGGGAGCAGAATCGGCTGACGTAGTTCATCGGCCGGGAGGGCGGCACGCGCAAGGTCAGGGTCCGGAGCAACGCTCCGTACGCTTTGCCGATCGTCTTCTTGCGCACGCCCGTCACCTGTTGCAGCTCATCCAAGGTTCTCGGGACGCCGTCGATCCGACATGCGGCGTACACGGCTGCGGCGACGATCGCCTCGATCGACCGACCGCGGACCAGGCCTTTCTCGAGGGCCTTCTTGCAGATGAATCCAGCTTCGTCCTTCACCGGACGGGGCAGGCCCATCAGCGAAGCAACGCGGTCGAGTGACCGAATCGTCTCCGGCAAACTTCGCTCTCCGGGGCGCGAGTGGCCGGAGTGACGCTGGAGTTTTCGCATCCGGTAGAACTTCTCTCGCTCCCGGAGCGGGATCGTGTTACCGCGCGCATCCTTGTTCGCGAGCGGAATCACGGTCGTCAGCCCGGACGCGCCCGCGACGTAGCTTCGAGGAGCGCCCGTCCGCGCGAGGCGGTCGTTCTCTTCGACGGAGTACGCGGACCACTCCGGTCCCTCGTCGATCGCACCCTCGCTGATGACGAGGCCGCATGAATCGCAGACGAGCTCGCCGCGCGCGTAGTCGCGCACGAGGTGCTCGCTCCCGCATTCGGGGCAGACCCGGTCTTCTTCGACGACCGGTTCCGCCGGCGTACTGCTCGGCATGGCCACCCTTCTGGTCGGCTTGTGCTCCCGAGACTCACTCGTCCTAAATATAACGTGCTTATATGATACCTTGTCATCGTGCGCAGTGACAGCTTGGGTCGTGCCGGGCCCAGATGGAGTGGGCGATGGCGGATAGGACGAAGGACGTCCTAAGCGCCAGTGACGCGGTCATGGAAGGTGACGAAGGTCGGATCCGAGCCTCGCGGCGAGGCATTCCGGCACCGCCTGCGAGCTCGCCAGCGGACGGTCGAGGAGCCGCTGCGCCCCTCGGATACGTACGAATCATTGGCAATGTTAAAGCCCCCGGGGCTCTGTCGGCCACGTCGGCGCATTCGAATGGCGGACTTCCGCGTCGAGAAAGATTTCCTCGGGGAGGTCAAAGTCCCGAAGGACGCGTACTGGGGCGTCCAGACCCAGCGTGCGATCGAGAACTTCCCGATCAGCGGGATCCGGTTCGGCCGGCGATTCATCTACGCGCTCGGCCTGATCAAGATGGCGTGCGCCCAGACGAACGTTGAGCTCGGGCTACTCGACAGCAAGATTGGCAAGGCGACGGTCCAAGCCTGCCAGGAAGTCATGGACGGGAAACTGGACGCACAGTTCCCCCTCGATATCTTCCAGACCGGGAGCGGGACCTCGACCAACATGAACGCGAACGAGGTGATCGCGAACCGCGCGAACGAGATCTTGGGTCATCCGCTCGGGGAGAAAGGCCCCGTCCATCCGAACGACCATGTGAACATGGGCCAGTCCTCGAACGACGTCATCCCGACGGCGATCCACGTCGCCGCCTTGCTGGAAATCGACCAGAGTTTGCTTCCTGCCTTGCGCGAGTTGGAAGATAGTCTCGCAAGGAAGGCGAAGGATTTCGATCCGATCGTCAAGGCCGGACGGACCCACCTGATGGATGCTACTCCGATCCGACTGGGCCAGGAGTTCTCCGGGTATCAGTCCCAAATCGATCACGGGATTCGCCGGGTGTCCGCCGCGAGAGCCGCGCTCGCGGAACTGGCGATTGGCGGCACCGCGGTGGGCACGGGAATCAACGCGCATCCAGACCTCCCGGGTCGCGTCGTCGAGAAGATCAGCGCCGCGACCAACACGAAGTTTCGCGTCGCGGACAATCACTTCGAGGCCCAGGCGGCTCGAGATGCGCTCGTCGAAGCGAGCGGCGCGATTCGCACCGTTGCGATTTCGATGATGAAGATTGCGAACGACCTGAGGTGGCTCGGATCTGGACCTCACACGGGCCTGCGCGAGCTGAACCTCCCCGCGGTCCAGCCCGGCTCCTCCATTATGCCTGGGAAGGTCAACCCGGTAATCCCGGAGGCCGTCATGCAAGTCGGCGTCACGGTCATCGGCAACGACGTGGCGATCGCGGTCGCGAACACCCACTCAAACCTCGATCTCTCGACGATGATGCCCGTGATGTCGCAGCGGATCCAGCAGAACGTCGAACTCCTCGCGAACGTCGCCCGCGTTTTCGCGCACAAGTGCATCGACGGGATCACCGCAAATGTCGACGTGCTCCAGCGATACGCGGAATCGAGCCCCGCAATCGCGACGAAACTGAACCCGATCATCGGGTACGAGAAAGCCGCGGAGATCGCGAAAGAGGCCGGGCTCACTGGGAAGACGGTCAAGCAGCTTGTGATCGAGAAGGGCATCCTGAGCCCGGAAGAGGCGGAGAAGGTCCTCGACCCGCGACACCTCACGAGCCCGAGCAAAGACATGCTCGGGGGCGGGGGAGGCTAGGCACCCCGCCGATGCCCGCAGGCTCGTCGTCCAAGCCGCTGGCGGAGAAACTCGGAATCAAACCCGGTTTCGCCGTCGTCGTGATCCGGTCGCCGACCGACTACGCGCGGCTCCTCGGTAGGATTCCCGAGCGTGTGAGGATCCTCAATCGGTTGGACGGCCGCGTCGACATGATCCACGCGTTCGTTCGGACTCGCGCGGACCTGGAAAGCCGGTTCCTGCCTTGGAAAGAAGCTCTCCCGCCGGAGGGAAGCCTCTGGATCTCTTGGCCGAAGCAGGCGGCCGGAGTCCCGACCGACCTGACCGAGGACGTCGTGCGCGCCATCGCCTTGGCCCACGGCCTCGTCGACGTGAAGGTCTGTGCCGTCGATGAAGTGTGGTCGGGCCTGAAACTCGTCTACCGCACGAAGGACCGACGTTGAGGGCCCGCCGCAAAGGA
Organism: Methanobacteriota archaeon; assembly: GCA_005878515.1. Classification (GTDB taxonomy): domain Archaea; phylum Thermoplasmatota; class Thermoplasmata; order RBG-16-68-12; family RBG-16-68-12; genus RBG-16-68-12. The sequence continues at coordinate 3,345 of VBLZ01000095.1, forward strand.
CATGCCCTCGCGCCTCGCTGCGGTAGCGACCCCGAAAGGGCCGGGAGTGGAGACAATTGCCGTATCGCCGCGTCAAGGACCCGACCGAGGTCGTCGTCATTTTCAAGACCCATCTTCGGGAAGGGGCGGACTCGGAGGCGTACCGGAGGACATCTCGCCGAATGCACGAACTCGTCGAGCGGATTCCGGGATTCATTTCGATCAAAGCCTACACGGGCGAGGACGGCGAGGAGATCGATCTCGTCCGCTTCGCGAACGAGGATGCCCTGAAGGTCTGGAAGGAGCAGCCGGAACATCTCGAAGCGCAGCGCCGTGGCCGCGAGGAGTTCTACGATCGCTACTCGGTCCAGGCCTGCAAGGTGGTACGCGACTACGAGTTCCGAATCGACGAACGACCCCGGGGCCTCGATGTTCGCCGGGACGGGGGAAAGCCGCAAGGTCTTTCATCCCGCTGACCCATGAGCCGCCAAGGGAGGTGGTATGAACGCGACATGACGCGACGGAAGCCCTCCCGGGCAAGGCTTAGGCCGTTCCGTCTCGATGATGCCTCGGACCTGTGCCGCATCTATCCGATGTTCTTCGTCGACAATGCGGTGAAGTACGGCAGCAGCCGCATCGTCGTGGCGGAGGCGGACGGCCACGCGGTCGGGTTCGTGATGTGGGGTCCCGCGTTGGAGCCCGCTTGGTTCGACCCCGGTGTGGAACGCTGGGCAGAGCTTGATGAACTCCACGTCCATCCGAAGTACCAGGGTCGGGGAATCGGGACACGTCTCGTGCGCTCGGCGGCCCGAGAGGCACGCGCAGCTGGGTTCGCCGTAATGTATCTGGTCACGGAGGCCTCGAACGCCTCCGCCCGGCGGGTATACGAGAAGAACGGCTTCCGAGAGCACAATCGAATCGTGCGGTACAAGATCGAGCTTTGAGCCTGGAGGATCGCTCGAAGTCGAGGCGCCCCGATCGTGAACAGCGGGAGCGTTCCGCTCAGGAACCGACGAGCTTCTCCGTGTCAATCTGCGCCCGTTGCAGGCGACCGGAGTAGTCGACGTACACGGTCTTCCAGTACGTGAACTCCTCCAGGGCCGTCGTTCCCGCTTCCCGCGTGTCCGTCGGCCCGGTCTCCTTCGTCCCCCCGAATGGCAGTTGGACCTCCGCGCCGATCGTCGGCGCGTTCACGTACGTAATCCCCGCTTCGAGTTCTTGCATTGCCCGGAACGCCCACCGGAGGTCGTTCGTGTAGATCGAGGAACTGAGTCCGTACTTGACGGAGTTCGCGATTGCAACCGCGTCCTCGTAGTCCTTTGCCTTGAGGACGCTCAACACCGGCCCGAAGATTTCCTCGAGAGCCAGGCGCTTCTTTCGGTCCACCGCGAAGACCGTCGGGGAGATGAAGAACCCGCGGTCGTACGAACCCCCGGTCAGCTTCTTCCCGCCCGTGAGGAGCTTGTCGCCCTCCTTCTTGCCGATGTCGATGTACTCCAAGACCTTCTTCTGTTGGTCTGCCGACGCCACGGGGCCCATGTCCGTCTTCTCGTCGATCGGGTTGCCGACCCGGAGCTTCTCGGCCCGCTCGACGAGTTCGTCGATCACGTCGTCGTAGATTTTCTGGTGGACAATCAAACGCGACGCCGCGGTGCACCGTTGCCCGGCCGTCCCGAACGCGCCGAACATGACGCCGTCCATCAGGAGCTCGAGGTTCGCGTCGTCCATCGCGATGATCGGGTTCTTGCCGCCGAGCTCGAGTCCGACCTTG